>NZ_JAAVVD010000064.1:0-4445 GCF_018449755.1 Variovorax sp. dw_954
TGAGCATGAGCACTGAGCTTGGTGGGCTGACGCCCGCTATTGATCAAGTTATGTGATGGTCCGGCCTCGTCGACCCTCATTGATCGTGAACAGATCATTGGTGGTTGCAGGCAGCGGGGGCTGTTCTGACCTTCTTTCAATTCAATCGAGGCCCCTGCCAGGCCGCCGGAGGCGCCCCGGTTGAGCCATGTACTTCATGGTTCAACCTCGATCGAGCGGTGGGGTCGCGACGTTGATCTTGTCCGGTCGCCATTACATGGCGTGCAGAGGTGCTGTGGGTGGCCAGGCCACTTGCGATGCGGGCGGTTATCGACCGGCTGGCCGATGAGTTTTCGTCAACGGGTGCGGTCGACGTCGTTGACCGCATGCTCTGCCTCGGCCACGCAGGCTTCGAGCTTGACGACGAGTTCGAGGAAGCTGTCTACCAATCCGGCGTCATAGTCCTCGGGATTGGCGCGCGCGAGCTCGATCACCTTGCGGTAGCAGTCGGCGGCCTCGCGGAACTGGCCGCGGGCCTCGTGGACCATGCCGAGCCGATCGTAGCCATCGTGCACCTCGGGGTAGCGAACCAGCAGCTCCCGGGCGGCTTGTTCGGCCTCATCGAGGCGGCCGGCATGGACCAGGTCGACCACGGCGTTGGACGCCGCATCCAGCGCCTGGGCTTCCTGCAACGTGGTCTGGATTTCCAGCAACTCGGCCTGGTAATCCTTTCGCAGAGCAGCTCGGTTGGCCATCTGGGCTTGCAACGCGATGCGCTGGGCGATGGCGGGCGCGAGGTCGGCCGCCCGATCCTTTTCCAGGCAGCACTGCTTGTACTTTTTACCGCTGCCGCACGGGCAGGGATCGTTGCGACCGGTTTTTGGCATAGTGGATCCCTCCTATCAAGACTGGGAGAGAGGACGGTTACTGCGTCGCCGCCCGGCACAGGCGCCGCCTGCCGCGTCGCTCCTTTCCTCGCGGGGACCTTGCGTCAACGGCCCCTTGGGAGGAGTCAATATCCATCACGAGAAGAGACCAGCCCAGTGTGCCATGCCTTGCTGCAAGACCCGAAGTTCCTCATCCTGCTTCTTCGCATCGACCACGAGTTCGCGGCGCAGTGTCGTGCCGAGGGCTGTCGATGCGGCGGCGATCTCCACCGATCTGACTACCCTCGCAAGCCGCGAGGCTGCCCGCCCGGCATGCGAGGCGATTGCTCATCGCGGCTGAGCTTTTGCTGTGCGGTGTGCCGCAAGCGGGCGACCTCGCTGTCGGTGCGCTTCCTGGGCCGGCGGGTGTATCTGGGACTCGCGGTAGTGCTGGCGTCAGCGTCGCGTACCGGGTTCGAGTCCACACCAACGAGCGTGCGTGTGGCCACGGAGTTGGGCGTCGCGCGTCAGACGCTGCAGCGCTGGCAGGCGTGGTGGATCGAGCAGTTCCCGCTGACGCCGTTGTGGCGCGCAACGTGCGCGCGCTTCATGCCGCCCGCTGATGTTGCGAGGTTCCCGGGCGCTTTGCTCGAGCGCTTCGAGGGCCCGCCGGCCCACAGCCTGATGCGTCTCCTTGTGTTCCTCAGCCCGGTGACGCTGCGCGGGCGGCAGGCCGAGCGTCGTTAAGGTATTCGAGGCCCGCTGATCACACGCAGAACCTGTGCGTAGACCTCCGGGGCGCAGGTCCATAGCCTTGGTTCCAGCAAGTCGCACCGCCGGTGTGGCGTCTCCTGGAGCTTCATGTGAAGAAATTGTTCGATCCGCCCAAGCGGGATCGCTGGGCGCGGCTGCGCTTCTCGGTCATCGGCGCCTTGATGGCCTCACCCCCCGAGCCAGGGCGGCTGCGCGATGCGCTGCTGGTCCTGGCGGCCAAGACGTGGCGTCACCCTGACTCGGCCTTGGACGTGCGCTTCGGCGTCTCCACGCTGGAACGTTGGTACTACGCGGCCAGGCGAAGCGACGACCCGCTGGTTGCGTTGCGCGACCGGCTGCGCGGCGACGAAGGTCGCTTCCCCAGCATGAGCGAGCAGGCCATCGCCGCCTTGACGGCGCAGTACCGGGAGCACTCCGGCTGGACGGCCCAGTTGCACCTGGACAACCTGCGCGTCACGCTGCAGGCCGCCGGCTTGCCGGTGGCCTCGTATGCAACGGTGCGGCGCTTCCTGCTCAGCCAGGGCATGCACAGGAAGGCCCGCCCCAAGCGCGCCACCGAGGGCGCGATGCTGGCCCGCGACCGGCTCGAACAGCTGGAAGTGCGCAGCTTCGAAGTCGAGCATGTCGGCGCGCTGCTTCACCTTGACTTCCACCATGGCTCGCGCAAGGTCCTCACCCGAGGCGGCCAGTGGGCGACGCCGATGCTGGTCGGCTTCATCGACGACCGCTCGCGCCTGGTCTGTCACCTGCAGTGGTACCTCGACGAGACGACCCAGACCCTCGTGCATGGCCTGTCGCAGGCGTTCATGAAGCGCAACCTGCCAAGGGCGGTAATGACGGACAACGGCGCGGCGATGGTGTCCGAGGAATTCGTCTGCGGACTCGCCCGGCTGGGTGTCGTGCACCAGACGACGCTGCCGTACAGCCCGCATCAAAACGCCAAGCAGGAATCGTTCTGGAGCCGCATCGAGGGCCGGCTGATGCCCATGCTCGAGGGAGAGCAGACCCTCACGCTGGATCGGCTTAACGAGGCAACCCAGGCCTGGGTCGAGCAGGAATACCATCGGACGGTGCACTCCGAGATCGGCGTCACGCCGCTGAGTCGCCATCTTGCCGGTCCGACCGTGGCACGCCAGTGCCCCGGCTCCGCGGCGCTGTCCGACGCCTTCCGCATCGAGGTCAAGCGCCGCGCGCGTCGATCCGACGGCACCTTCAGCCTGGAGGGCTGTCGCTTCGAGATCCCCGGACGGTATCGCTACCTCAACGACGTCCACGTGCGCTACGCCCGCTGGGACTTGAGCCGCGTCGACCTGGTCGACCCGCGCACCGGCGTCATCCTGTGCCCGATCAAGCCGCTCGACAAGTCTGCCAACGCCAACGCACAGCGCCGCAAGCTTGACCCCGTCGGACGAGACCTCTCGCCGCTGCCGCCCAGCGGGATGGCGCCCCTGCTGCTCCAACTGCTCGCCGAGCACGCCGCCACCGGCATGCCGCCGGCGTACCTGGCGACGCCCGAACCCGCGGCGCCGCGCACCAACGATCAGGACCCCGTATGAACCAAAGACTCCTGGCCCTGTACGGGCTGAAGTGGAACCCCTTCTCGCCCGAGCTCCCAACCGAGGCGATCTTCGTGCCGCCCAAGCTGGAGAACTTCTGTTGGCGCATCGAGCACGCCCAGATCCGCGAGGGGGGCTTCGCCATGATCCACGGCGACCCCGGCACCGGCAAGAGCATCGCACTGCGCCTGCTTGCCGAGCGACTGTCCAAGCTCTCCGACGTGACCGTCGGCGCCGTCAGTCATCCGCAAAGCAACCTGGCCGACTTCTACCGCGAGCTCGGCGACATCTTCGCCGTCGCGCTGCGCCCGCACAACCGATGGGGCGGCTTCAAGGCCTTGCGCGAACGCTGGCTGGCGCACCTGGACACCACCCGCCGGCGCTGTGTGCTGCTCATCGACGAGGCGCAGGAGATGAGTCCGGCGGCCCTGTGCGAGCTGCGCCTGCTGGCCAGCGCGCGCTTCGACTCGCAGCCGCTGCTGTGCGTCGTACTGGCCGGCGATGCCCGTCTCATCGAGAAGCTTCGACGCGAGGATCTGATCCCGCTGGGTAGCCGCATCCGCACCCGCCTGGCCACCGAGCACGCCAGCCGCGAGGAGCTTATCGAGGGGCTGGCTCATCTGCTGACCGGAGCAGGCAACGCCACCCTGATGACGCAGCAGTTACGTCACACGCTATGCGATCACGCCGCCGGCAACTACCGCATCCTCACCACCATGGCCGCCGAGCTCCTGGCCGTGGCCACCAAACGCGAGCTTCCCCAGCTTGACGAGAAACTCTACCTGGAGGTATTCGCACAGCCCGATATGTCAACTCCCCGTCGCGCCGGATCTCGGCGTTGAGCAGGCACGCAACATCATGAATACCGACCGCCAAGATCCCCACGCCCACCCCATCGCGCTGCCAACGCTCAGCGATGAAGCCGTCGTCGAAATCCGAAACTTCATCGAGCATGTGCTCGACCAGTTCGATATCCACTACGCCGCCCAGGTCCGCCGCTTCTACGAGGACCGCGCAGAGCACAACATGGTTCGTCCGACCCAGCCCGCCGCCGACGACGACAACCCGCCGTTCTGAAACCCTCACGCATCAATGCGCAACGCCGCCAGGCTCAAACCTGGCGGCGTTCTTGTTCACGCATTCGAGGGGGCATCAGACATCAGCAACCTTGAACACCTTGAACAATGTGTCGCCAGACACCGCCAACTCATTGTTCAACGACCATCGCCAAGCTTGATCGCCGGACCATCGAATTGGCTGATCACACTCA
>NZ_JAAVVD010000065.1:0-4144 GCF_018449755.1 Variovorax sp. dw_954
CGGCGGCGGCATCCCGGCGGCCTACGGGCAGGGCGCCGACCACCACAAGCTCGCCGGCATCGAATGCGTCATCGACAAGGACCTGGCCACCGAACTGCTCGCGCGCGAACTGGGCGCGGACATGTACGTGATGCTGACTGATGCCCCCGCGGTCTACGTCGACTGGGGCAAGCCGGGGCAGCGCGCGATCCGCCGTGCCTCGCCGGACGCGCTGTCCGCCATGACCTTTGCCGCAGGATCGATGGGGCCCAAGGTGGAGGCGGCCTGCCGCTTCGTGCGCTCGACCGGCAAGCGGGCCGCCATCGGCGAGCTGGCGGATCTCGGCCGCATCCTGGCTGGCGAGGCAGGCACGACCATCGCCGCGGATACCAAGGGCATCGTCTACGCCTGATCGCCGCGATCGCGACGAGGGGTTGATCGAGTCGGCGGACCGTTCGCGGGCGCATCCTGGCGGGCGCGGCATGCACGACCATCGCCGCGGACGTCAAGGGGAACCGTCTACGGATCGTTGATGTGGCGGCGAACAAACAGGGGACTAAGGGTCGCCCCTAGGTAGGCACGAAAAGCGAAAGGGCTGGCGTCAAAAGCGAAACGTCGGGGAGGGTGCATCCCTACAGTCGAGCCCGGCTGCAAGGTGACGAGTTCACCCGAATCCGCGGGCCTGACGGTCCGCATATCCCACAACTGAAGCTCCGGTCCCATGCCGTAGCGCCCTGCCTGTAATCATCATGAAGAAGACTCTCCTGCCCTTGGCGGCGCTGGCTCTCGCCGGTACCGCATCCGCACAATCCTCCGTCACCCTGTTTGGTGTGGTCGACGCTGGCGTCAGCTACTACCAGACCACCAGCAAGTTCGTCGGTACGCCCGGCGCTCCCCTGGTCAACTTCGTCGGCACGCCCGACCTGAAGCAAAGCCAGTGGGCGTTGACCAGCGGCAACTACAACAACAGTCGCCTCGGCTTCCGTGGCACGGAAGACCTGGGCGGTGGACTGGCGGCAAGCTTCTGGCTCGAATCGCCCATGTCCAACGACGACGGTGTCGTGGGCCTCTCGACCTTTGGCCGTCGCTCGACCGTGAGCCTGTCGGGCGACTTCGGCGAACTGCGCCTGGGCCGCGACTACACGCCCTCGTTCTGGAACGACGGCATCTTCGATCCCTTCGGCGTCAACGGCGTGGGCACCAACCTGATCGCCACGATGAGCTCGGGCCCGCGCACGGTCACCGCTGCCGGCGTCGACCGCGGCCTGTTCTCGAATGCCAACTACATCCGCGCCAGCAATTCGGTCGGCTACATCCTGCCCCCCAACCTGGGCGGCTTCTACGGCCAGGTGATGTACGCGTTCAACGAGCAGGTCAAGTACGACCCGGGTGCGACCACCCCGGCGACGCCCTTGAACAAGAGCCGCACCGGCGGCTACAGCGGCGGCCGCTTCGGCTATGCCAACGGCGGCCTTGACATCGCTGCCTCCTACGGCCAGAGCATCACCGGCGACAACTACTTCCTCGGCGAAACCACCAAGGTCAAGACGGCGAACCTGGGCGCTTCGTACGACTTCGGCGTGGTGAAGCTTTTCGGTGAGGTGTCGCGCGTGAAGAACGTGTTCGACTACGTGACCCCGCCGCTCGTCGGCACGGGTGACTACAAGGGTGATGGCTACCTGCTCGGCGCAACCGTCCCGGTCGGCCCGGGCCTGATCCGCGCGGCCTGGTCGCACGTCAAGCTGAACTACACCTCGGCGCCTACGCTGGCGACCGCGTTGGTGCCGCCGGAGCCGGAGGCCGACAAGTTTGCGCTGGGCTACGTGCACAACCTGTCCAAGCGCACCGCGCTGTACGTCACCGGCACCCTCATCAAGAACAAGAACGGCGCGAACTTCAACGCCAACAGCACCTTCACCACCGGCACCCCGGGGTTCACCAATACCTTCCTCACCACCGGTTCGGGCTACGAGGCCAAGAACGCGATGGGCTACGACTTCGGTATCCGCCACGCCTTCTGACCTGACGCTGGCGCACGCCAGCCGAGGTTGAAAGACCCACGAGCCACCCGCTGCCGCAAGGTCCGGGTGGCTTTTTTGTTGTCGTAGCTGCTGGCGCGCCGGCCCGCGCATGACGACCGGACCGGGATTGATGCGGGTCAATTGGGCTTGGCACAGTGCCTGCAACATGCTGGGTTGCGTTCAAGAATCCAGATGCGAGGAGCGCCCACGTGAACGAGTCCCGTGTTGCCGTGCATTGGCTGCTGCTGCTGGTGTGCTGCGCGCTGCTCGTGAGCCGTGCGCGTGCGCAGGACGTCGCGTCCGAGGCGCCGGCCAAGCCGGAGGCATCGTCGCGCATCCGTTCGCCCGACGACGGCTGGCTGGACCTCGGCGGGTTCCTTGACCAGAGCTACGGCTTCGTGCCGGTCGCCATCCCGATCACCGAGCCGACCATCGGCCTCGGCGCGGCGGGTGCGGTGACCTTCATCGACAAGCAGGGAGAGGGCGCGGCGGCCGGGTTCGGCCGGCCCAACGTCACGGTCCTCGGCGCGCTGGGCACCGACAACGGGACCAAGGGCGCGTTCGCCGGCGACATGCGCCACTGGCTCGACGATCGCGTGACGACCCTGGTGGGCGTGGTTCGCGCCTCCGTCAACCTGAACTTCTACGGCATCGGCCGCGACCCCGCGCTGGAGGCGTTCCCCGCGGCCTACAACCTGCGCACGACCGGGCTGGTGGCGCAGGCACGCTATCGGCTCGGGGATTCGCAGGCCTGGATCGGCCTGGGCTACGCGCTGGCCCAGACCGCCACCAGCGTCAGCGGGCAGGAAGAGGGACGGCTGCCGCCCGGATTCCAGGGCGAGTCCACGGTCGGCGGCCTGCTGCCGCTCGTGAGTTTCGATTCGCGCGACAACATGTTCACGCCGACCAAGGGAAGCTACCTGGAGCTGTCCGCCGGCCTGTTCAGCAAGGCATTGGGCAGCGACACCAACTTCAAGCGGGTGAACCTGATGGCGATGCACTACGTGCCGCTGTCGCGCAATCTCACGCTCGGCTTGATGGGAAGTTCGACGTTGAGCTTTGGCGACGTGCCGTTCTACCTGCGGCCCTACATCAGCCTGCGCGGCGTACCCATCATGCGCTTCCAGGGCGACTACACCGCCCAGACCGAGGCGGAACTGCGCTGGCAGTTCTGGGAAAGGTTCAGCCTCGTGGGATTCGCCGGCATCGGCGCGACGCGCAACGACAGTTCGCAGAATCGCGCCTCGCAGAACGTGACGACCGGCGGCTTCGGCATCCGCTATGAAATCGCCCGCAAGTACGGGATGCACATGGGCTTCGACGTGGCCTACGGGCCGACCGGCCCGGTCTTCTACGTGCAGTTCGGCAGCGCCTGGATGCGGCCGTAGCCTCAGTTTTCCACCACGCTTTCACGTGACCCGCGACGCATGAAACGAGGGTGAGCACCGCCTGTTCGTGGGCACCCGCGGAACCGGCTTTGCCGGGCCGCTGGGCGCTCCCCGTGGCGCCGCAGGCGCATTCGGGGGTGGGTTCGTTTCACGCCTCGAGGGCGTGGATGAATTCTTCCGCCAGTGGCCATTCGCCGTGGCCGGACGCCGGGTTGATGTGGCCTACGGGACCCACGTTCACCAGGCGGCTGCCCCATGCGCTCGCCATGTCGTGCACGCGCTCGAAGCTGGCCAGCGGATCGTTGGTGCTGGCCGCCACGATGCTGCGGAAGGGCAGCGGCGATCGCGGCAGCGGCAGCCAGCCGTTGTCCTCCAGCGCGTCCAGCGTTGGGTAGCCTGCGGGCAGGGGCGATTCGAAGTCCGGCGGGGCTGCGAGCAAGGCGCCTTCCAGCGGCCTCGCTTGCGCGTGCGCCTGTGCCCAATGCACCAGCATGACCACGCCGGCACTGTGGGCCACGGCGAGGACCGGGCCGTCGATGCCCTCCAGCGTGCGCTGGATGGCCGCGACGCGTGCCGCGCGGCTGAGCTTGTCGACCTCCAGCGGCGGCACCGTGACGACCTTGCGGTGGCCCGAGAGGTGGCGCGCGAGGTGCGTCTGCCAATGGTCTTCCACATGGTCGCGAAGACCGGGAACGATGAGGATGGTCGATTGCTGTGTCATGTTCATTTCGTTGGCTTCAATTCGTTCTCACCTTC
>NZ_JAAVVD010000066.1:0-4138 GCF_018449755.1 Variovorax sp. dw_954
GCGGCCGAACCCTTGCGGTGGTATTCGACCGGCGGGTCGCTGCCGTCGGTCACGCGGCCCTTGAACTGGAAGCCGGTGCGCTGCGCCGGATCGCAGATGACGTGCGAGCAGTCGATGCCCTCGCCCTTCATGCTGGCGATGAGCGAGCGGCCCATCGAGTCGGTGCCCAGGCGGCTGGCCCAGCCCACCTTGAGGCCGAGCCGCGCGAGGCCGATGGCGACGTTCGTCTCCGCGCCGGCAGTGCGCTTGTGGAAGCCGGTGGCGTCCTCGATCGGGCCGGGCTTGTCGGCCACCAGCAGCAGCATGGCCTCGCCGAACAGTGCTACGTCGAAAGCGGTGTCGCTCATCTTGGTCAATGGGCTTGATGTGAACTGAGGATCTGCCCGAGGAACTGGCGCAGCTTCTCGTGCTTCGGATGGCCGAAGAACTCCTGCGGCGGCCCCTGCTCCACGATGCGGCCATCGGCCATGAAGATCACGCGGTCGGCGACGCTGCGCGCGAAGCCCATCTCGTGCGTGACGCACAGCATGGTCATGCCATCTTCCGCCAGGCCGATCATGGTGTCGAGCACTTCCTTGACCATCTCCGGATCGAGCGCCGAAGTGGGCTCGTCGAACAGCATGATCTTCGGGCTCATGCACAGCGCACGCGCAATCGCCACGCGCTGCTGCTGCCCGCCGGAGAGCTGGCTCGGGTACTTGTTGGCCTGTTCGGGAATGCGCACGCGCTTGAGGTACTTCATCGCGATGTCCTCGGCCTGCTCCTTCGACATGCCGCGCGAACGCATCGGCGCCAGCGTGCAGTTCTGCAGGATGGTGAGGTGCGGGAACAGGTTGAACTGCTGGAACACCATGCCGACCTCGGCGCGCACCGCATCGACGTTCTTGCCGCCGGCCGTGAGGTCGATGCCGTCGACCACGATCCTGCCCTGCTGCACGACTTCGAGACGGTTGATGCAGCGGATCAACGTCGACTTGCCCGAGCCCGAAGGCCCGCAAACCACGATGCGTTCGCCGGCGCGTACCGACAGGTCGATGCCCGTGAGCACCTGGAACTGCCCGTAGAACTTGTTCACGCCTTCGAGCTTGATGATGGGCTCGCCCAGCGCGTGGCCGGGCAGCTGCACGTTGACTTCTTCCATGACCTTCCTCAGGAGTTGGGCATGGCCGGGAAATCGGTTCCGAGCCACTTCTGGTAGAGCTTGTTGAGTTCCCCGTTGGCCTTGTTGCGGGCGACAAAATCGTCCAGCGTCTTCTTGAGTTCGGCCTGGCCGGGGCGCATCGCGACGCCCATCACCTGCTGGCGCAGGACCAGCTTCTGCTCGTAGGTGTTGGCCGGCGCGCGCTTGGCAATCTGGCCAGCCACGGTGGTCGAGCAACCGATGGCATCGACCTGGCCCGACATCAACGCCTGCATGGCCGAGGCGTCGTCGTCGAAGCGCCGCACCTCGGTGCCCTCGGGAGCGACCGCCGTGAGCGCGATGTCCTGCGTGCTGGCGCGAGCCACGCCGACGCGCTTGCCCTTGAGGTCGGCCGGCGACTTGATCTCGACCTTCTGTACGCCATACAGCACGATGGTGGCGGCGGCATACGGCACCGAGAAATCCACCTGCTTGGCACGCTCGGGGGTGATCGCCAGCGAAGCCACCAGCACGTCGACCTTGTTGGTCAGCAGGAACGGGATGCGGTTGGGTCCGGTCACCGGGACGATGTTGGCCTTGACGCCCAGGTCCTTGGCCAGGAGGCGGGCCACGTCGGCGTCGTAGCCGTCGGGCTGGTTCTGCGCGTTGGTCGTGCCGTACGGCGGGAAGTCCACCAGCATGCCGACGGTGAGCTCCCCCTTCTTCTTGATGTCGGCCACGCTCTGGGCCGAGGCGAAGGGCGCGAGCACGGTGAGCGCGGCGGCGGCGAGTCCGATGGCCGCGGTGCGGCGGGTCATGTAGCGGGTGGTCTTGATCATGCGAATGTCTCCTTGGGTTGTGCGGGAAAAACTGTCAATGGATCAGCGGATCAGCGAGCCAGGGCGACGGCGCGCCTGCGCTCCATGTGCGCCGCCAGCAGCGAAAGCGGCCAGCAGATGACGAAGTACAGCACGGCCACGGTGCCGAACACCTCCACCGGCTGGAAGGTTGCGTTGTTGATGATCTGGCCGGCACGCGTGATCTCGGTGAAGCCGATGATGGCCGCGAGCGAGGTGCCCTTGATGATCTGCACCACGTAGCCCACCGTGGGCGCGAGCGCGATCTTGAGGGCCTGGGGCAGCACCACGTCGCGCATGCGGGCCGTGTAGTTCAGGTTGAGCGCCAGTGCCGCCTCGACCTGGCCGCGCGGGATGGACTGGATGCAGCCGCGCCAGATCTCGCCCAGGAATGCCGCGCTGTTGAGGATCAGCGCCGCGCCGGCGGCGACCCACGGATTGATCTCGATGCCGATCACAGGCGCGCCGAAGAAGATCAGGAAGAGTTGCAGCAGCAGCGGCGTGCCCTGGAAGATCTGGATGAAGCCGGTGGACAGCAATTGCGCGCCCCGGTTTTCCGAGGTGCGCGCCAGTGCTATCACCAGGCCCAGGATGGCGCCGCCGATGAAGGCGATCAGCGACAGCGCCAGGGTCCACTTGGCTGCTTCGAGAATGAAGAGGAATTCGGAATAGCCGAAGGTGCGCATGGTGTTTGTCTCCGCTTGGCGTTGGGGGCGTGTGTTACGCGTTCAGCGCCGGTCCGGATAGTTGAGCGTGTTGCTGTAGATCAGCTTGAACAGGGCCGAAAAGCTGATCGCAAGCGCCAGGTAGATGCCTGCGACGACGATGTAGATCTCGAAGCTCCGGAAGGTCTGCGACTGCAGGTTGGCTGCCACCGAGGTCAGGTCATCGGCGGAGATCACCGACACCACCGCCGAACTCAGCATCAGCAGGATGAACTGGCTGGTGAGCGCGGGATAGATCGCCTTCAGTGCCGGCTTGATGATGATGAAGCGGAAGATCTCCCAGCCCTTGAGGTTGAGTGCGCGTCCGGCTTCGATCTGCCCCTTCGGGATCGACTCGATGCCGGCACGGACGATCTCTGCCGCGTAGGCGCCCAGGTTGACCACCATGGCCGTCAACGCGGCCGTGTAGGGCGACCAGCGCAGGCCGATGGACGGCAGCGCGAAAAAGAAAAAGAACAGCTGCACCAGGAACGGCGTGTTGCGGATCACCTCGATGTAGGCATTGATCACAAAGCGCAGCCACTTGGGCCCCGAGGTCTTGCCCCAGGCGCAGAAGACAGCCACCACCAGGCCCAGAAGCGTGGCGACGAGTGAGAGCTGGACGGTGATCCAGGTGCCCTTGAGCAGCAGCGGCCAGGCTGCCAGAACGGCGTCGAACTGAAACTGGTAGTTCACTTGAAGTGTCTCCGTGTCGGTGAAATCCAAGGGCGATGGCGTGATTGTATGAAACCGGTTTCAGTACAACATTGGGGATTTCCCGCGGTGCCGCACTGCACGCGGAATCAGACCGGGGATTCCTGCGTGCGTGCGATTTCGTCGAGCAGCGCGGTGCTCATGACATCGAACGGCGCCGGCTTGCCGGTGTAGAGCTCGACCTGGCCGCAGAACTGGTGCAGCAGCATGCGGGTGCCGTTCACGGCGCGGCAGCCTGCGGCGCGCGCGTCGCGGATGAGCTTGGTCTCGACGGGGATGAACGCGGCGTCCATGACGAAGAGGTGCGACGCCAGTTGACCGGGCGCCAGCGGGCTGACATCCGGCGCGCGATAACCCGCCGCCGTGGCATTGACCACGCCGTCGAAATCCGAGGCCTCGAACTGCGACGGCGCGCCCGCGAACGCGATCCCGAACTCGCGCGCAAAGGCCTCGCCACGCTCGGCCGTGCGATTGAACAGCGTGACCTGCGCACCGGCGCGCCGCATGCCCCATGCGATGGCGCGTGCCGCACCGCCGGCGCCCAGCAACGCGACGCGCCGGCCTTCCAGCGGGCTGGCTTCCTCGATGGCGCGCACGGCCCCGATGCAGTCGGTGTTGTAGCCCGTGAGGAAGCCGTCGCGGTTGTCGATGGTGTTGACGGCGCCGATCTCGCGTGCCGTGTCGTCCAGCGCATCCAGGTGGGGAATCACCGCCTGCTTGTGCGGCATCGTGACGTTGAGTCC
>NZ_JAAVVD010000067.1:0-3583 GCF_018449755.1 Variovorax sp. dw_954
TGTTGGCGCTGGTGTAAATCCGCGTCTATTCGCTGGCGAGGGCGCGGTTTTCTGCGATCAGTGGCCGAACAACATTCGAGTGATGAAGTGGCGATGGCCCCTACAGGGCCATCGTTGTGTCGAGCCTTGCGGCCGCAAGATCAGAACGGCGCGTCGGGATCGAAGTCCGGCACTGCGCTGTCAGGAACAAGTTGATCGCGCCAGGCCTGCTGGGCCTGCGGCCCGTAGACCGCCCAGACGGCCTCACGTACGGCGTGCAGGCTCTCGAGCACCGCCAGCGCCTGCTCGGGCGACCAGTGGCTCGGCACGGTGAACAAGGGCGACGGTAGGGTCGAACGTCGTGTCATCACGCGGCCTTGCTCGCGCGCGGCGAGGGCTTGCGTGCAGCGCGCTCGGCCTTGCGCGCCGCCTCCCGTTCGTCGGCCTCCTTCTGGCGATAGGATTTGCCATCGATGCGTACGACCTCGGCGCGGTGCATCAGCCGGTCGATCAACGAGACGACACAGGCTGCATTGGGGAACACCTCGCCCCATTCTGCGAACGGTTTGTTCGTGGTGACCACCGTGCTCTTGTGTTGGTAGCGCCGGCTGATCAGTTCGAACAGCAGATCGGCATGGCGGTTCGAGTACGACAGGTAGCCGACCTCATCGATCATGAGCAGGTCGGGGGCGGCGTAGTGGCGAAGCCGCCGGCGCAAGGCCGAGTCGCTGTCCAGCGACGCCAGCTCGCCCAGCAGTTGAGCCGCCGTGATGAACAAGGCCGTACGACCGGCCAGCACCGCCTGGTAGCCGAGGTTGCACGCGCACATCGTCTTGCCCACCCCGTTGGGGCCGACCAGAACAACGTTGCTGGCGTCCTCGAGGAACGCCAGCGTCATCAACTCCTCGAGTACGCCGCGGTCGCAGTGCGTGGGCCACTTCCAGTCGAAGTCGGCCAACGGTTTGAAGGGTCCGATGCGCGCCCCCCGCAGACGCCGCTCCAGACTGCGGCGATGTCGCTCGGCAGCCTCCCAGCCCAGCAGCTGCGCGACCCAGCGGGCCTGCTCGGGTTGAACCATCACCTCGCTCCAGCGCCCGAGCAGGCCATGCAGGCGCAGTTCGCTGGCTTGGCCGCGTAGTCGTTGATCCTGCGCCTGCGCATCGGCCAGTGTCGTCAGATCAGTCATCGTCGCTCTCCGTTCGGTCGTAGGAAGCCAGGTTGTGTGCGCGCACCGGGGCGTCGCGACGCGCGACGTGTTCGGGCAGCACCAGGGCCACCGGCGGCGGCGTTCCGGCCGCCTCGCGCGCTCGCTCCAGCGCCAGGCGGACCGCGTTGGGATGCGGCACGCCGCGCAGCAGTGCCTCGCTGACGGCCGCCTCCAGGGCCCGGGCGCCATAGCGATCAAGCAGGTCCGTCAGCGCCGACGTGGTTGCGTTCAGGCGCTCGCCCCGCTCAACCGCACGCTGCATGAACTCGATACTGGCGGGTGCCGCCTGCGCCAGACGGTCGATGGCGCGGTGGGCCCGGGCGGCGCGCTTGTGCCCGACCAGGGCCTCGATGTGAACGGGCTGCTCGATCTGCTGGCCTCGATCCCAACAGCGCACATGGCGAGCCAGTTCCTGCACGCCGTCCAGGATTCGTACCTGATGATCGTCGGCCAGCACAGTCAGGGCGCGTCGGACATGGGTGTGCGGCACCGAGTAGTCGTTCAGGTCGAAGCGCACATAAGGCGTCTTGCCCGCTGTCACGCCCCGGCGTTCGGCCAGCGCGTACTCGCGCTCGGGCAGTGCCAGCAGACTTGCCCGCTCGGTATGGAAGGCTTCCCGCACGCTCAAGGCGGGGTCCTGTGGCCAGCGTCGATCCGAAGCCGTTGCCTCACACCACATGAGCGCCTGGGCGTTCAAGTCGTCCAGGTCGGTGTACGCGCGCGCGGCGAAGAAGTTGTCGCGAACGTAGCGTATCGCGCGTTCGACCCGCCCCTTCTCATTTCCGCGCGCCACCGCCACCGGACGCGGCTCGTAGCGATAGTGCGCGGCAAACGCCAGCAGCGCAGGGTTGAAGCGGATCGCGTCGCCCCGGCGCTCCAGCACGGCACTCTTCAGATTGTCGTAGAGCACGACCCTGGCACAGCCGCCGAAGGCGGCGAAGGCCTCGGCGTGGCCGCGGGTGAAGGTCGCGCCTGAGGCGTCGAGGAAGAAGCGCAGGAAGATCCGGCGCGAGTAGCTCAGCACCATGACGAAGGCCATCAAGGGGCGGCGTGCGCGGCCGATCTGCAGGTGACCGAAATGTCCCCAGTCGACCTGGGCCTGCTCGCCAGGGAGAGTGCGCAGGCGCAGGTAGGCCTCGGGCACGGGCCGTGGGCGCATGTTGGCCACGTGGTGGCGCAGGTGCGACGCGCTGCCGACGAAGCCGCGCTCGGCCAGCATCTGCAACAGCCGCGCCGAGGTCAGTGTCGGGAACTTGGTCAGCGTCTCCAGCAGGAACGCCCGGTACGGGTCGATGCGGCTCGCGCGAAGTGGCGACGGATGCACGGGCGCGCTGTTGCCGCCAAGCACACGCCGCACCACATCGCGATGAACGTGCAGTTGCCGCGCGATGGTGCCTGCGCGCCACTTCTCAACGTCATGCAGGCGCAGGATCTGCGCGACCAGGTCAGGGGCTATGGTCATGGCGCCATCCGGGCGGGCGCGTCACGACGCGGCTGCCGCGGCGTAGGAAGCCTTGGCGAAGCCAGCCGGTTTGTACGGCGGCGCAGCGCCAGCAGCGGGTCAGGGGCAGCGGCGCTTGCGCGCTGACGGCGGGGGCAAGCGCGATGGAGGCGCTGTCGAGTGTGCATGCCGCCAGTGGAGCAGCGGCCACCCTCGGATGGGAACCCTGGTGCGTCACTTTAAGTGCGACATCGCTGCCGGCGTTTGCCGTGATGTCGGCATCCTCGCCCTGCGTCGCACGCACCGCGGCGCGCTCGCGCCAGCGCCGCGATCGTGCGGCGTGATGGGTGCGCCCGCCACGTGAGCGCTGGTAGCGACGGGCCGCCTCGCGCCGAGCCAGATCGTGCGTCTGGCGCCAGCAGGCGCGGCTGCAATATCGGTTGCCGCGATCGCAGCGGCTGCACAAGACGACCTGAGCGCGGCATCCGGCGCACAGGAACAAACGGGCTGCACAGTCCAACTGCGCCACCAGACTGGGCCGGTAGTGCTGGACGGACTCGTCCCAGCGCGCCACACTGCTGCGGCACCGCCTTCATCGGCACGGTGTAGGGCACGGCACAGTCATCAAGCTTCCCGGCGAGAGAGGGCTGTCGCCGTGCCCACCTCATTCGGCTGGATCGGGTTGTACTCCCGGACTGGCAACAGTGCCAAACAGGCGCGCCCACGCGATGCCGCCAGGCACTTCAACTCACAGCAAGTGATCGCGACGGCTTCGCGGTGGCGATGTCGCTCGGAGCTGCCCGGTCGCCCTGCAGGGCGACCGGGCAATCAATCCTTCATCGAATCGACAGTGCTCGCACTACCTCGAGCCTCGAGCCGCTGCCGCATGGATGTTCAAAACCAAAACCGCGTCCTCGCCATCACATAGTGGCGGTTCCTGACCAGCGTCCACACGC
>NZ_JAAVVD010000068.1:0-3495 GCF_018449755.1 Variovorax sp. dw_954
CGGCCATTATGAGAAGGCCCCAGTTATGAGAAGTTCTGGAGTGGGGAGCGCGCGGATCACGACGTAGTTGGGCTCTCCGACACGCTCGGCCCCTTCTCATAATCACAGCGTCTTCAGGAACTCCAGCAGCGAGTCGGTGGCGCTGAAGCGTCTTGCTGCCGTGTCGGGGTCCTGCAGCTTGGCCAGTGCCTTCTCCTTCATCGCGAGGTCGGCTTCCACGTACTGGTGGGTGGTGGCTGGGCACTCATGGCCGAGCCACAGGGCGATGCCCTCGATGGACTCGCCAGACTGAAGCAGGTGCATCGCTGTCGTGTGGCGAACCGTGTGTGGGGAGATGCGATGTCCCCGAAGACTCGGCATCCCTGGCGATGCCGCTGCCACCGCCAAGGCCAGCCGCTGCGTGACGTTGGTACGCGTCATCGGATGGCCATCCCGGTTGGGCAGTAGCGCCGACGTTGACATCAACGCAGGGTTCAGCCGCAACCACGCCCGCACTGCCTTGACCGTAGATCGCCACAGCGGCATCGTCCGCTGCTTGCGGCCCTTGCCGTGCAAGTGGACGCAGGCCGCGCCGTCGAGCAAGACATCGGCCAAGCGAACGCCGATGATCTCCGACACCCGCGCGCCGGTGTTGTAGAGCATGTGCAGTAGCAGGTGATCGCGCTGGCTGGTCCAGCTTGGCCCCGGCTTGCCGATGATCGCCAGCATCTCCTCGCGCGACAGGAACCCGAGCATCGGCCGCTCGAAGCGCTTCATCGGCACACCCAGTGCCTGCTCGACGACATGCAGTGCATCGACATCACGGTGGCCGGCGAACTTCAGGAACGCGCGCAGCGCCGCCAGCCGCGCGTTGCGCGTCCGCACGGCGTTGCCGCGGTCACGTTCCAGATGATCGAGGAAGGCCAGGATCAGCGTCGGCGTGATGTCCTGCAGCCGCATCGTCGTGGGCTGCTTGTGCAGGTGCATCACCGCGAAGTCCAGAAACAGCACGAACGCGTCACGGTAGGTCGCCACCGTCCGCGGGCTCATCGCGCGCTGCTGGGTGAGGTGCTCGGTGAAGAACGACTGCACCAGCGCAGCGAAGCTCGGCGGGGCGCGCGGAGTCGAAGTCCTACTCATCGCCGTCCTCCCAGGGATTGGCGAAGCGCTCGAAGCGCTGGCCCAGCAAGCCCATCAACTCCGGCACGCCGGTGAGGTACCAGTAGGTGCTGGAGACCTTGACGTGACCGAGGTAGGTCGACAGCGCCAGCATCCGCTGGCCCACGTCCACGCCCTGCTCGTGCCAGAGCACCAACCGGCGCACTGCGAAGCTGTGGCGCAGGTCGTGGATGCGCGGCGTGCCATGGCTCCCACGATCCACCCAGCCGAGTTGCCTGCGCAGTTCCTCGAAGATGCGGTGGACTTGGCGGTCCCCGACGGGTTGACCCAGCAAGCGCCCGCGGCTGGCGACGAAGAATGGCAACTCGGGTGTGCTGCGCACATGCCGAGTGCGCTGCGCTCGGTAGCGCGCCAGGGCCTCGATGGCGCTCGGATGCCGCGGCACCAGGCGCGACTTGCCGCACTTGCTCTGCCGGATCGTCAGCACGCCGCCTTGCAGGTCTACATCGGCATCGAGCAACCCCAGCGCCTCGGAGATGCGCAACCCGGTGCAGGCGATCAGCCCGAACAGCGTCTCCATCACCGCCGGGCGTAGTCCGCCGTCGGGGCCGAGCTCCCGGGCGGCGGCCAGCAAGTCTACGATCTCGGGCTCGCGGTAGACGTGTGGCGTCATCCGGCCCGGCACCGCGCCGAAGACGGCTTCGTTGGGCACCTCGGTGGCGGGCTCGAACTGCCGTAGCCACTTGGTAAACGGCCGCAGCATCTTCAGCCTCCGGGCCGCAGTGGCGCGGTCGCCATGTCCGCCCTTGGCTTGGCGCGCCCAGGTGGCCATCAGATCGACCTTCAGCGGTCCGTGGTGCCCCGCCGCTTGGACATGCCTGGCGAAGCTTGCCAGACCGTGCCCCATCGTGCTGAGCTCGAAGCCCACACGGCGTCGCTCGGCCAGGTACTGCTCGACCCTGGCCTGCAGGCTGCCCGTCCGCGCGCTCATGCCAGGCTCCCCGGCCACGGCAGCGCAACGTCGGACAGCGCGCCATGGTCAACCTTGGCGTAGATCATCGAGGTGTTCAGTGACCGGTGCCGCAGCACGTCGGCCACTTCCTTGATCGACCCGCCCTGGTTGATGATCCGACAGGCCACGGTGTGGCGCAGGGCATGGCCGCGGCCATGCGGGATGCCTGCGCGCCGGAAGGCGTCGCGAACGATACGGCGAATGGCGTCGACGCCGATGGGCTCGTCATGCGGCGCCATTCGGCGCACGAACACCGCCCCGTCGCTCGTCTTGGGTCGCTCGTAGCGCAGATACGCCTCCAGGGCCCGGCCGGTGCTCGTCGGCAAGGGCAGGAGGTCCTGGCGGCGCGACTTCGTGCGCTTGAGCGTGACCGTGCCCTGGCGCCAGTCGATGTCGGCCAGTTGCAGCCGGCTGATCTCGATGCCGCGCAGCCCAAGATCCAGCGCCAGGCGGACGACTGCGTAGCCACGGCGGGGCGAAGGCAGCGCAGCGGTGAACGAACTCAGCAACCGATCCACCTCCTCGGGCTTGAGCCCTCTTGGCAGCGACGCCATGCTCCAGTGCGCGGGGGATGCGATGACTGCCAACAGCGGCTGCACCGCATCGCCACGGGTTGCGCGGTAGCGCAGGTACGCGCGCAGGGTCGAGGCGATCGTGATGGCGTTGCTGGTGGTACCCAGGGCATCGAGTTGGTCGGCGACGAAGTGCCGTATGTCGTCGGTCTGAAGCTCGCCGACGACGACAGGCCGACCGGCGGACTTGGCCACCAGCAGCCGTTCGACGATGCGAAGACGGCCACTGCGCGTCTTGGATGCCAAGCCGCGCGCGTCGCGCATGTGGGCGTCGTAGCTGCGAAGCTCATCGGCAATGGGGCCTGCCGGTGCGGGCGGCCGCGCAATGATGCCCTCGGCACGCAGGATCTCCAGCATGGGGACCAATGCCGCATGCGCGTCACTCGGCGTGCGCAACGCGCCACCCAGGCAGTCGCACCGAGGCAGGTGATAGCGAAGGAATTGGTCGATGCAGCCTTCGTTCAGCATGCGCGCCGGCAAATGGCACATCGACATCCAGTGCGCGAAATGCGCTACGGCGTTCACGTAGCGATCGCAGGTGTGGGTGGCGTACCGGCCTCGCCTCAGTCGCGCGACGTAGGCCGGGACTTGGGCGGACAGCGGGCCTTCGAGCAGCCAGCCCCGTAGGGTCTGGTGCAGCGCAGGGATCTTGGTCATGACGGTCTCCAGAGGTGGAGCCGTCAGTGCTGCGCCAGCAGCCGATTTATGTCCAGTCCAGTGCGTGGTCGCACTGCGGATCGCGAGTATTGGCGCGGCCTGCCCGCCTACGTCGCCCCAGAACTTCTCATAACTGGGGCCTTCTCATAATGGCCG
>NZ_JAAVVD010000007.1:0-292721 GCF_018449755.1 Variovorax sp. dw_954
CGTGGACCCCGCGAAACGCGAGCACCGCAGGGGAGTCGCGCAGCGACCGTCACAGTGAAGGCGACCGGAGGGCATGGTCTGCCGGGCGCTCCCCGGGAAGCACGAGGACGGCACGCCAGTTGCTTGCCTCGAAGCGCCTCAATCCAGAAGGAGCCAAACCATGAACCGCAACGACGTCACCGAAAAGATCATCACCGTCAAGGTAGCCAAGGGCATCCAGTGGGCCGATGTCGCGAAGAAAGTCGGCCTGTCGAAGGAATGGGTGACGGCCGCCTGCCTCGGCCAGATGACGCTCGACGCCGCGCAAGCCAAGATCGTCGGCAAGATCTTCGGCCTCAGCGCCGAGGAGCAGAAGTGGTTGCAGGTCGTGCCGTACAAGGGCTCGCTGCCCACCGCCGTGCCGACCGACCCGCTGATCTACCGCTGGTACGAGATGGTCAGCGTCTACGGAACCACGATCAAGGAACTGATCCACGAGGAATTTGGCGACGGCATCATGAGCGCGATCGACTTCAGCATGAACATCACGCGCACGCCCGATCCGAAGGGCGACCGCGTCAACGTGGTGCTGTCGGGGAAGTTCCTGCCGTACAAGACCTACTGACGAAGGAGCCTTCCTGGCCGGCGCGGGTCAGGATGCCTTCGGCACCTCCCGCATGCTCCCGATCACGCCGCCCCTGGGCAGCATCAGCGCCAGCACGATCGTTCCCACGCTGGTCAGCAACAAGGCGACGAAGGTGAGATGCAGTGCGCCGCCGAGCGCCAGCCGTGTCACCGAATCGGCCGCGGCCTGCACGGTCGATTCGCGCAACAGGTGGCGAAGCTGGTCCTCGGGAATCGACTGGCCGCCATGCAGCCGCGCCAGGCCGAAGTTGAACACCGCGCCGAAGAACGCCGCGCCGAGCGCGCTGCCGAGGTTGCGCGAGAACACGTTGGAGGCCGTGGCGATGCCGCGCTGGGCCACGTCCACCGACTCCTGGATGATGATCAGCGAGCACAGGCTCACGAGGCCCATGCCCAGGCCCAGCAGGAAGGAACCCACGCCGGCCAGCATCGGCGGATGGCCAGGCTCCAGCAGCGCGAACACCGCGGTGCCCAGCGGCAGCAGCACTCCGCCCACGATCATCAGGCGCCACAGCCCGAAGCGCAGGAAGGTACGCGATGCCAGCGTCGCGCCGATGGGCCAGCCCAGCGTAACCATCGTGAGCATCAGGCCCGCGACCACGGGCGTCTGCCCGAGCACCACCTGCACGTACATCGGCACGAAGCTGGTCGCGCCCATCAGCGCCATGCCGCCGAGCAGCGCGGAGCCATTGAGCGTCGCCATCACGCGCGTGCCCCACAGCCGCAGCGACACCATCGGATCGGCGGCGCGCCGCTCCTGCGCGATGAACAGCAAGGCGACGACGGCGAACAGGCCGGCCCAGGCCCATGCCACGCCGGGCTGGCCCAGGCCGAACTCGGTGAGACAGATCATCAGCGCCGCGATGCCCACGGTGAAGAGGATCGCGCCGGGGATGTCGATCGACGCGCGGCGGACTGCGGGAGTCTCGTGCAGGAACCACCAGAAACCGGCCGCGGCCGCGATGCCGATCGGCACGTTGATCCAGAAGATCCAGCCCCACGAGAAGTTGCTCACGATCAGCCCGCCCGCCAGCGGCCCCAGCACCGACGACGCAGCCCATACGCTGGCGAGGTAGCCCTGCACCTTGCCGCGTTCGCGCGCCGGGTACAGGTCGCCGACGATCGTGAGCGCCATGGGCTGGACCGCGCCGGCGCCGATGCCCTGCAGCAGGCGGAAGGCGATCATGGCCGGCATCGACCATGCGAAGCCGCAAAGCACCGAGCCCGTGAGGAAGATCGCGATGCCCGTCAGCATCACCGGCTTGCGGCCGTAGAGATCGGAGAGCTTGCCGAAAACCACCGTCATCGCGGTCTGCGCGAGCAGGAAGGATGCGAAGACCCAGCTGTAGAGGCCGAGGCCGCCGAGGTCGGAAGCGATGCGGGGCATCACGGTGGAGACGATGGTGGCCTCGATCGCGACCATGGCCATCGAGGCCATGACCGCGGCGATGACCAGCGGACGGTGGGTGTTCTTTTTCATGGAGATGCGCGTGGAATGCAGCGCTGGATGATCGGCGAACGGCCTCGCCCGTGCCGGGGTGGGGTCAAGGCCCGCGCGCCGCCCTGCCGCCCTTGACGCCGGCGCCGCGGACTTCGAGCCGGATCTCGTCAAGCACCGTGCCCTGCGCATCGGTCAGCTGCACGACATGACGGCCGGGCCAGGGCAGCCATTGCACGCTGTTCTCGCGCGAGAAGGGCTTGCCGTCCATGCGCCAGCGGACTGAGCGGCCGGTGGCCTCGAAGCTCACGCGCTGGCGGTTGGGCGGGATGTCCGGATCGAGCGCGAGGATGGTGCCGTCGGCCGGTGCGGTGATGCGCGCCGCTGCCCTGTCGCCCGTGGCGGGCTCGATCGCGAACAGCGCTTGTTCGGTGCCTGGCAGGAACCATTCGCTGCGCGCCGCCTCCAGCGGCCCGGCGTCGGCGTCGGCGTCGGCGTCGGCGTCGGCGTCGGCGCTGGCGCCGAACGTGACCTTCGCCTGCACCAGGCCGGCCGGCGGCGATGGCGCGCGGCTGGGTTCGTGCCGGTGCAGGAAGCCCATCAGGTCGGCCCACACCGGCGCCGCGCCGCTGGTGCCGCTCACGTCCCGCATCGGCGCGCCGCTGGCATTGCCGACCCACACGCCGACCGTGTAGCGCTGCGACCAGCCGATGGCCCAGTTGTCGCGCATGTCCTTGCTGGTGCCGGTCTTGACGGCCGTCCAGAAACGGGTGCCCAGCACGCTGTCCAGGCCGAAGGTGCGCGCACGCGCATTGGCGTCGCTGAGGATGTCCCCCACGATGAAGGCCGCGCCCTCGTCGATCGCCTGCCGGCCCTGGACGGCGCCCGGCTGGGCCTGCACCACGTCCCGCGTCGGGCTGTAGCGGCCACCGTTGGCGAGTGTTCGGTACCCGTTCGTCAACGCCAGCAGGGACACCTCCGCACTCCCCAGCGCCAGGCTGTAGCCGTAATAGTCGCCGCTCTCGCGCAGCGGCAAGCCCGCCGCGCGCAACTGGCGCGCGAACGCCTCGGGCGACACCATCACCAGCGTGCGTACGGCCGGCACGTTGAGCGACGAGGCGAGCGCGGTGCGCACCGACACATGGCCCTTGAACAGCCGGTCGTAGTTCTGCGGGATGTAGAGACCGCTGGCCGTGCTGATCTGCGCCGATGAATCGTCCAGCAGCGATGCGGCCGTGAGCCGCCGCTCGGCAATCGCCTGCGCGTAGAGCAGCGGCTTCAGCGTGGAGCCGGGTTGGCGCTGCGCCAGCACGCCATCGACCTCGGCCGCCTGGCTCAGCGGCCCCGACGAGCCGACCCATGCCAGCACTTCGCCGTTGGCGTTGTCGAGCACGACCAGTGCGCCGTCCTCCACCTCGCGACCGCGCAATTCGCGCAGGTGTCGCTGCAAGGCGCCGAGCGCGAAGCGTTGCAGCGGCGCGCGCAAGGTCGTGCGGATGCTCTCTGCGCCATTCGCGTTGTTCGCGACGCGGCGCCCGAGGTGCGGTGCGATGCCTTCGCTCGAATCGAACACGCGGCGCTGCAGGGCCGCGCTGGCGAACATGTCCATCGCGTCGCAGTCGGCCTGGCGGAGATCCGGGCCCGTCTGTTCCATCGTTCGCAGCAGCTCGCAGGCCCGTTGCGCCACCTGCGCTGGCTTGGCGTTGGGCGCGCGAACCAGTGCCGCGGCCAGTGCGGCCTCGCGCGCGTCGAGCCCGCTCGGCGCCTTGCCGAACAGCGTCCGCGACAAGGCGTCGATGCCGACCACTTCACCGCGGAACGGCACGGTGTTGAGGTAGGCCTCGAGGATCTGGTCCTTGCGCCAGGTGCGCTCCAGTCGCTGCGCATCGAGGGTCTGGCCGACTTTCTGCGACAGGCTGCGCCCGCCCGCGCCCTGGCGCAGGTCTTCATCGAGCAGGCCGGCCAGTTGCATGGTGATGGTCGATGCGCCACGCGTGCGCGTGTTCCAGAGATTGCCCCACGCGGCCGCCGACACGGCGCGCCAGTCGACACCGCTGTGCTCATGGAAGCGCTTGTCTTCCGACAGCAGCATCGCGCTGCGCAAGGCGGGCGACACGTCAGGCAGCGCCACCCATTGCCCGCGCCGCACGGTGGCGTCGGTGCGCACGCGCTGCAGCAGCTCGCCATCGCGGTCGAGTACGCGCACGTCGGAGGGATGGAAGTCGCGCCGCACCTCGTCGAAGGCCGGCACCGCCTGCGCGTGCGGCACCGTCATCGCCAACAGGATGGCGATGGCGATCAACGGCAATGGACGGCGGCTCGGGGGAGGACGCATGGGTCTGGGGACTACTCGAATACGGGCAGATGCGGCGTTGTTGCGCGCGGGCCCGGCGGCCATTGTGAAGGCTGTGAAAGAAAAGGAAACACCATGAAGAAAACAGTTCTCTTGCTGGCCGCAGCGGCCATCACCGCCTTGTCGGGATGCGTCGCCGTGCCCTACGACGCGGGCTACTCGCGCGCCGAGCCGCCGCCTCATGCACGCGGCCGCGGTGATCGTGACCGCGACGGCGACGGCGTGCCCAATCGCTACGACCGGGCGCCGGACAATCCCGCGTATCGCTGAAGCGGGATGTCGCGCGCCTGATGCCCGGCCTTGCCACGCCGGGCCGCTGAACCTATCGTGAGGCTCCATCAACGCATCTCACGAATCGGAGCCTCACATGCCCAAGGGTTACTGGATCGCGCGCGTCGACGTCTCCGACCCGGAGCAATACAAGGCCTACATCGCGGCCAATGCGGAGCCGTTCCGCAAGTACGGCGCGCACTTCCTCGTGCGTGCCGGCCCGTTCGAGAATCCCGAAGGTATCAGCCGCTCGCGCAACGTCGTGATCGAGTTCCCGTCGCACCAGGCCGCCCTCGATTGCTGGAAATCGCCGGAGTACCAGGCGGCCCTCAAGCTGCGCACCTCGGTCTCGACCCTCGACCTCGTGATCATCGAAGGCTACGAGGGGCCGCAACCGGGCGACACGAAGGCGTAGGCCGTCGACTCACGGCCTGGCGACAGCGAAAAGAATCACCTTCAGGCGCGTTCGCCGAAGCGCGCGGCCGACCGGGCCTTGGCTCGCTGCGCCTCGACTTCCCGGTCACGCGGCTCGGCCGTGGTCACGAGCGACCGGATCAGCGTCCGCGCCGTGGCCGCCACTTCCTCCACGGCGCGGTCGAAGGCCTCGGTGTTGCTTTTCGATGGCACGGTGAAGCCGCTCAGCTTGCGGATGAACTGCAGCGAGGCGTCGCGGATTTCCTGCTCGGTGGCCGGCGGCTCGAAATTGAAAAGCGTTCGGATGTTCCTGCACATGCGCGTGCTCCCGGTGCGTCTGGTGGGTCTACTGGCTGCCGATCCGCGTCATGCAATCAGGGCCGGTGAAGCCCGCCTTGCATTCGGTGAGCACGGCCGGCCGTTTGGTGGTCGACGTGGCCTGAAGGCTGGCGCCCGCTGACCCGGCCGCCGCCACGTAGAGGATCTTGCTCTTGCCGTTGCCGCAGGTGCCGACCACGCGGCCGGGCTCGCTGGATGCGGCATCGGCGATGGTCAAGGTGAAGCTGGCGATGCCGCCTGCCTTGATCTTCTGGTCGATCTCGGCCTTGAGTTCGTCGCAGGAGAGCGCGTGGCTCGACGCGGATGCGGCGAGGAGGGCGATGAAGAGTGCAATCAGCCTGGTCATGGCTTTCCCTGTGGAGTGGTCTGGATGTCTCGCACCACGTCGGCGAGCCGATCCAGATTTTGCTCGTTCGCCTCGACCACGACGTGGGCCACGCGATCGCGTTCCTCCGGCGTGTCGAAGGCCTGGCGCCAAGTGACCAGGGTGCGCTGGCCCTGGTCTGCCAGGTCGATCGTCAGGATGAAGTGGTGGGGGGAGGCGATGTGCTCGATCACCACGCGTTTCAGCGGCACGATGTCGGCGAAGGTGTTCTCGTTCGGATAGTCGGTGCCGTCCGGGCCGTGCAGCGTGAAGCGCCACGCGCCGCCCTTGCGAAAGTCGAAACCGCGGAAGGTGCTGGAGAAGCCCCGGGGCCCCCACCAGCGTGCGAGGTGCTCGGGGTGGCTGATGGCGCTGAACACCAACTCGCGCGGCGCATCGATCAGGCGCGTGTGCAGGAAATCGCGAGGCGCGGGGCGCGCATAGCTCACCGTCAGCATCTCCCACTGGTGGCCGTCGGGCACGTTCCAGTAGACCATCCGGCCGCCGTATTCGGTGTTGATCTGCATGTTCATCGGGCCGGTCACCGTGCTGCGGTAGGGGATGCCCGCGGCCTGGATGCGGCCGAGGATCGCGTCGAACTGCGCCTCGCTCACGCGGAAGCAGAAGTGATGGATGGGGAAGTCTTCATCGGTATCGATGAAGTCGAGCGTCAGGCCATCGTTGACGAATACCGGGGAGAAGGGGCCGAGGGAGGTCTCCGCCCAGGGGACGCCGAGCAGTTCGGCCAGTTGCCTTGCCGATGCGAGCTTGTGGCGCGTGGGGACGATGGTGTGGTCGAGTTGGATGGGCATCGTGGGTCTCCTTGTGTTGCGGGTCCGGTGGGACCCGCACTCTGGCTTCCGGGGCTCTCGCGACGTAGGTGCCAGGCCCTTTTCAGCTCGCCCCGTCCAGCACCAGCTGCGTCTGCGTGATCACCGCGCACAGCTTGCCGTCAGCGTTCTTGATCGTGGTCTGCCAGACCATCGTCGTGCGGCCCCGGTGCAGCGCCAGGCTCTCGCCGGTGACCACCGTGCCGACACGGGCCCCCGCGATGAACTTGGTGCTGGAATCGGTGGTCGTCGTCTTCTTGCCAGGTGCGAGGTTCAGCACCGTGCCGACGGCGCCCAGCGTGTCGGCGAATGCCATGTAGGCGCCGCCATGCAGGATGCCGCCGGAGGTGCACAGGTCGGGCCGGACTTCCATCGTCGCGAGCACGCGCTCGGGCGCGACCTCGGCGAGCTTGACGCCCATGAGGCCCGGGAACACCGGGTCCAGGAATTTCTGCAGCGTGGCAAGGTCGAGCATCAGGTCTCCTCGGTGAATAGCAGGCGGGTCATGAAAGCGCTGTGCGGGTCTTCGACATAGTCGCCGAAGGGCGGGCAGTAAGTGAAGCCAAAGCTGGCGTACAACTTGTGCGCGGGCTGGAAGGTCGCGATGGGCCCGGTCTCCAGGCTCAGGCGAGCGTAAGAGCGTCGGCGTGCTTCCTCGATGATCTGTGCGAGCAAGGCGCGGCCGGCGCCCTTGCGTCGGTGGGCCTCGGGCGTGCGCATGGACTTGATCTCGCCGTGCGTCGGGCTCAATTCCTTGAGTGCGCCGCAGCCCAGCAGCGCGTCGCCCGACCAGGCCGTCCAGAAGGTGATGTCGGGCTGGCGCAGCGCGTCGAGGTCCAGCGCGTGCACGCTCTCGGGCGGCGAGATCGCCCGCATGTTGCGCAGGTGCTCGTCGAGCAGGGCATGGATCTCAGGGCCGCGAAGGTCGTCGATTCGGATGTGCATCGGTCAGGTGTCTTCCAGATACCCGCGCCGCGACGCCTGCCCCTGGTCCTCGAAGATCGCCATGGCCGTCGTCATGCGCCGGAAGCCGAGTGATTGATAGAACGACTCCTTGCCCGGCACCGAATACAGGAGGATCTTCCGGTGCCCTTTTGAAAGGTCCACCAGCTTCGACAACATCTGCCGCCCGAGGCCCATGCCCTGATGCGTTGGCAACAGGGCTACGTCGCAGATGTACGAGCAGTCGGCGCCATCCGCGAGCGCCCGGCCCGCGCCGACCAGCCGGCCGTCATCGCGCACGAAGCAACGGAACATGCTGTGCGTGAATACACCCTGGAGCCAGTCCGGCCGCTTGTCGCCAAGCGGTGCGGCACGGTAGAGCGCCGAGAGTTCATCCCAGTCGATGTCGTCGATCGAATGCGACCAGACCAATGCCACGAATTGCCTCGATTGAAAGCGTTTTGGAGCCAGCCGCGTTTATAGCAAGCCGGCCCTTGCGCCGTCGCGAGGGTGAGGCCCGGTCGGCGATCTCGACCATCCCGGGCCCGAAGTTTTCGCGCCTTCTTCAGTAGGCTTGCCCCAACTGCTCCAGGATCGCCGGATTCTCCAGCGTCGACGTGTCCTGGGTCGAAGTCTCCCCCTTGGCCACGGAGCGCAGCAGCCGCCGCATGATCTTCCCGCTGCGCGTCTTGGGCAGGTTCTCCGCGAAGCGGATGTCCTTCGGCTTGGCAATCGGGCCGATCTCGCGGGCGATCCAGCTGCGCAGTTCGGCCGCGACGGCGGCGGCCTCCTTGCCGGCGGGCAACGCGCCCTTGAGCACGACGAAGGCGCAGATCGCCTCGCCCGTGGTGTCGTCGGGGCGGCCCACCACGGCGGCTTCCGCCACGAGCTTGGTGCACGACACCAGCGCCGATTCGATCTCCGTCGTGCCCATGCGGTGGCCGCTGACGTTCAGCACGTCGTCGATGCGGCCGGTGATGGTGAAGTTGCCGGTCACGGCGTCGCGAATCGCGCCGTCGCCGGCGAGGTAGTAGCGGCCCTGGAAGTCCTGCGGGTAGTAGCTGGACTTGTAGCGCTCCGGGTCGCCCCAGACGTTGCGGATCATCGCGGGCCAGGGTTTCTTCACGACCAGGATGCCGCCCTGGCCCCAAGGGACCGGGTTGCCGGCTTCGTCGACCACGTCGGCGCTGATGCCGGGGAAGGGCAGGCTGCAGGAGCCGGGCACCAGGTCGTGCGCGCCGGGCAGCGGCGTGATCATGTGGCCGCCGGTCTCGGTCTGCCAGAAGGTGTCGACGATGGGGCAGCGGCCGCCGCCGATGTGCTGGTGGTACCACTCCCAGGCGGCCGGGTTGATCGGCTCGCCGACCGAGCCGAGGATGCGCAGGCTCGACAGGTCGTAGTTGCGCGGGTGTGCCGTTGGCGTGCTTTCCGCGGCCTTGATGAGCGAGCGGATGGCCGTGGGCGCGGTGTAGAAAACGGTGACCAGGTGGTCCTGGATCATCCGCCAGAAGCGGCCGGCATCCGGGTAGGTGGGCACGCCTTCGAACACTACCTCGGTCGCGCCGAGCGCGAGCGGCCCGTAGGCGATGTAGGTGTGGCCGGTGACCCAGCCGATGTCGGCAGTGCACCAGAACACGTCTTCCGGCTTGAGGTCGAATGTCCATTTGCAGGTCAGCGCGGCATGCAGCAGGTAGCCGCCGGTCGAGTGCTGAACGCCCTTGGGCTTGCCGGTGGAACCGGAGGTGTAGAGCAGGAACAGCGGATGCTCCGCGCTCACCCACTCGGGCTCGCAGGTCGCCGGCTGCACGGCCAGCAGGTCTGCGATCCACAGGTCGCGCGGCGCCGTGAACGGCACGTCGGCGCCGGTGCGCCGCGTGACCAGCACATGCCGCACGCTGTCGCAGCCGCCCAGCGCCAGCGCTTCGTCGACCACGACCTTGAGCGGAAGCTGCTTGCCGCCACGCACCTGCTGGTCGGCCGTGAGCACCGCCACCGCGCCGGTGTCGGCGATGCGGTCGCGCAGCGCCTGCGAGGAGAAGCCGCCGAACACCACCGAATGGATCGCGCCAATGCGTGCGCAGGCCTGCATCGCCACCACGCCGTCGATCGACATCGACATGTAGATGACCACGCGGTCGCCCTTCTTCACGCCGAGCGAGCGCAGTGCGTTGGCGGTGCGGCAGGTGCGTTCCAGCAGGTCCGCGTAAGTCACGTGGGTCACGGCGCCGTCGTCGGCCTCGAAGATGAGTGCCGTCTTCTGGCCGAGGCCGCGCTCGATGTTGCGGTCCAGGCAGTTGTAGGAGGCGTTGAGCGTGCCGTCCTCGAACCACTTGAAGAAGGGCGCGTTGCTGCTGTCCAGCACCGTCGTGAACGGCGTCTTCCAGGTGATGAACTCGCGCGCCAGGCGGGCCCAGTAGGCCTCGTGGTCGGCCTCGGCCTCGGCCACCAGGCTGTCGTAGGCGGCGCGGCCGGAGACATGCGCGTTGCGCACGATTTCGTTCGAGGGCGGGTAGGTCGCGGGGGTTGCGACGGCTGTCGTTGCGAGGTCCATGATGTGTTCCTTGAAGCGTTCAACAATGGAACCGGAGCATGCGCGGTGAACTTTGCAGCAGTCGGCTCGAAATATGACGAATGTTTGCAGGGCTCCGCTGGGCTATAAATCGAATGTTGGCGATCGCGTCATCGACGCACGGCTGGGAGACAACTTGAGAGACAACGAATTCGCCGCCGCGGAGACGGCCCCGCTGGCGCGCTACCAGACCCTGCAGGCCGGGCTCGACCTGCTCGACCAGGGCCTGTCGATCTTCGACGCCGACCTGCGGCTGGTGGCGTGGAACCGCGCTTACGAGCGGCTGCTGGACTTCCCCCAGGGCATGGCGCGCATGGGAACGCCCTTCGAGACCTTCATCCGCTACAACGCCCGGCGCGGCGAATACGGCCCTGGCGACCCCGAGGCGCTGGTGGCCGAGCGCGTGGCCGCGGCCCGTACCTTCATGGGGCACGACCTCGAGCGCACCCGCCCGGACGGCTGCGTGCTCCACATCCATGGCGAGCCGCTGCCCGGCCACGGCTTCGTCACGCTGTATTCCGACGTCACCGCGCAGCGCCGCGCGGAGCGCACGATCCGGCAGCAGAACGCCGAACTGGAAACCCGCGTGGTGGCGCGCACCGCCGAACTGGTCAGCAGCGAACAGCGCATGCGGCTGGTGATGGACTCCATCCCGGCGCTGGTGGCGTACTTCGATCGGCGTCGGGTGTACAACTATCTCAACCGCGGCTACCACGGGTGGTTCGGCATCGACACCACGCGGCCGGAGACCGTCAGCGCCAGGGCCTTCCTCGGCGACGAGGTCTACGCCCTGGTCAAGCCTCACGTACTTCGCGCGGTCGCGGGCGAATCCGTCACCTTCGAGTACGAACTGGTCATCCACACCGGTGAGCGGCGGGCCGTGCGCACCTCGCTCGTCCCTGAATTCGCGAGCGACGGCACGGTGGCCGGCTGCTTCGAGCTGACCTTCGACATCACCGAGCAGCGGCGCGCGCAGGAGTTGCTGGCGCGCACCCAGAAGCTGGAAGCGCTGGGCCACCTCACGGGCGGGCTGGCGCACGATTTCAACAACATCCTGACCGTCGTGATCGGCAATCTCGCGGCCTTGAAGGACGCGTACCCCGACGACCCCAACGTGCCCGAATACATCCAGCCCGCGCTCGATGCCTCGCGGCGCGGCGCCGACCTGGTCAAGGGGCTGATGCGCTTCGCGCGCCGCCAGCCCTTGCAGGCAGGGGCGGTGGACGCGGCGACGGTGCTGCGCGCGGTCGAAGGGCTGGTCCGGCATTCCTTGCCCGAACGCATCCACCTGGGTGTCGACGTGGAGGCACAGTCGCTCGGCATCTGGATCGACGCGGCCCAGCTCGAACAGGCCATTCTCAACATGGTGCTGAATGCGCGCGATGCCATGCCGTCCGGCGGCCAGGTCACGCTGCGCGCGCGGCCGGCGCACCTGGATGCCGATGCTGCCGCCGCGCTCCAGACCACGCCGGGCGACTGCGTGCGAATCGACGTGCAGGACAACGGTTGCGGCATGGACGCCCGCACCATGGCCCACATGTTCGAGCCCTTCTTCACCACCAAGCAGCCGGGCAGCGGCACCGGGCTGGGCATGGCGATGGTCTATGGCTTCGTCAAGCAGTCGGGCGGCGCGATCGACGTGCGCAGCGAGCCGGGATGCGGCACCACCATCTCGCTCTGGCTGCCGGCGAGCGAGCGCCCTGGCCTCGACCGCCCCGCGCCGGCCGGCGCACCGGAGGCCCCGGGGCGGCGTGGCCTCGCGCTGCTGGTGGACGACGATGCGCAGGTCCGCCGCGTGGTGCGGCGCACCCTGCTCGACATGGGCTATGCGGTGCTGGAGGCCGACAGCGGCGTCGAGGCGCTGGCCCTGCTGCGGCAGACCTCCGACATCGCGCTGCTGCTGTCCGACGTGGCGATGCCGGGCGGCGTCGACGGGCGCGAAGTCGCGGCCACCGCGCGCCAGCTGCACCTGGCGCAGGCCGTGGTGCTGATGAGCGGCAATGCCGCCGGCGACCATGCCGTGACCGGCGTGCCATGGCTGGTCAAGCCCTTCACTCCGGCGCAACTGGCCGATGCGATCGAGGCAAGCAGAGCATGAGCACGCACGTCACCCTTCCGCCGCGCGACGAAAGCGCACCCCGGTCCCTGATCTTCGTGGTCGAGGACGACCCGGCCGTGACCAAGCTGGTGCTCAACGCGCTGACGGAATTCGGCTTCAACGCCGAAGGCTTCCAGACCGGCACCAGCATGCTGCGCCGCATGCAGACCGAACAGCCCGACCTGTGCATCGTCGACCTCGGCCTGCCGGACATGGACGGCATCGACCTGGTGCGCCGCATCACGACGCAGACCAGCGCCGGCGTGCTGATCCTCACCGGGCGCGGCCACACGGCCGACCGCGTGATGGGCCTGGAACTGGGCGGCGACGACTACATGACCAAGCCCTTCGAATCGCGCGAACTGGTGGCGCGGGTGCGCAGCATCCTGCGGCGGCGTATGTCGTCGAACGGCACGTCCGGCGCGCAGCAGCGGCGCTATGCCAGCTTCCTGGGCTGGCGAATCGATTGCGCGGCCAACATACTGCGCTCGCCGGACGGCAGCGAGCACCTGCTGGGCACCGCCGAGACGCAGGTGCTGCGCTGCTTCGTCGAGCGGCCGCACCAGATCCTCACGCGCGAGCAGTTGATGGGCGCGCGCGACCTGCTGCCGACCGACCGCAGCATCGACGTGCGCATCTCGCGCCTGCGCCGCAAGATCGAAGTTGATCCGCATGATCCGGTCATCATCAAGACGGTTTACGGCGCGGGCTACATGTTCGCGGCGGCCGTGACTTGGGCTTGAAATAGAACCCGAGGATCGGGCGATCGGACCGCCGAACAGGGCGGGAATTCGCCCGAGAAGTACCACCAATGTGACGAATCTTTGCGTCCATCCCCGGGGCTGAAGGCGGCGACCCAGAATCGCGCCGAATCCACCCATCAACGGAGACAAACGCATGCTCGATCCCGCCGTCCAGAAGATCCAGTCGAATCCCAAGTACCTCGAGCTGCGACGAAAACGCAATGCCTTCGGATGGTTGCTGGCCGCGTTGATGATGGTCGTCTACTACGGCTACATCGCGCTCATCGCGTTCAACAAGCCCTTCCTGGCGCAACCGATCGGCAAGGGCGTCACCTCCATCGGCATACCGATCGGCTTGGGCGTGATCGTCTTCACCATCGTCATCACGGCGATCTACATCCGTCGCGCCAACGGCGAGTTCGACCGCCTGACCGCGGAAATCATCGAGGAAGCGAAGCCATGAGCCGCCATTGCGTCAAATCATTCGCAACCGCTGCGGCGTTGCTGCTCGGCGCCGGCGCGGCGATGGCCGCGGGCGGCGACGTCGGGCAGGCGGACAAGCAACCGACCAACTGGATCGCCATCGGCATGTTCATGGCCTTCGTGGTGTTGACGCTGTTCATTACCAAGTGGGCGGCGGGCAGGACCAAGTCGGCTTCCGACTTCTACACGGCCGGCGGCGGCATCACCGGCTTCCAGAACGGCCTGGCGATCGCGGGCGACTACATGTCGGCGGCATCCTTCCTCGGCATCTCGGCCGCGGTGATGGCGACCGGCTACGACGGGTTGATCTATTCGATCGGCTTCCTGGTCGGCTGGCCGGTCATCACCTTCCTGATGGCGGAGCGCCTGCGCAACCTCGGCAAGTTCACCTTCGCCGACGTGGCGGGCTACCGCTTCCAGCCCGGTCCGATCCGCGCCTTCGCGGCCTCCGGCACCCTGGTGGTGGTGGCGTTCTACCTGATCGCCCAGATGGTCGGTGCGGGGCAACTCATCAAGCTGCTGTTTGGTCTCGACTACATCGTGGCGGTGGTGATCGTCGGCGTACTGATGATGGTGTACGTGCTCTTCGGCGGCATGACCGCGACCACGTGGGTGCAGATCATCAAGGCGGTGATGCTGCTCGCCGGCGTGACCTTCATGGCGATCATGGTGCTGGCGCAGTTCAACTTCAGCCCCGAGGCGCTGTTCGCCAAGTCGGTGGAAGTGCGCACGCAGATCGCGGCCAACGGCGGCAAGAGTCCCGAGGAGGCCGCGGCCATCGGGCTCAGCATCATGGGGCCGGGCGGATTCGTGAAGGACCCGATCTCGGCCATCTCCTTCGGCATGGCGCTGATGTTCGGCACAGCCGGCCTGCCGCACATCCTGATGCGCTTCTTCACCGTGCCCGATGCCAAGCAGGCGCGCAAGTCGGTGTTCTGGGCGACGACGTGGATCGGCTACTTCTACCTGCTGATCTTCATCATCGGCTTCGGCGCGATCACGCTGGTGCTGACCAACCCCGAGTTCGCGGACGTGGCAACCGGCACCATCAAGGGCGGCGGCGGGGCGGCCAACATGGCGGCCGTGCTGGTGGCCAAGTCGGTGGGCGGCAACGTGTTCTTCGGCTTCATCTCGGCGGTGGCCTTCGCGACCATCCTCGCGGTGGTTGCGGGCCTGACGCTGTCGGGTGCATCGGCCGTCTCGCACGACATCTACGCGACGCTGGTCAAGAAGGGCAAGGCCGACAGCGCCGCCGAACTGAAGGTGTCGCGCATCACGACCGTCTGCCTGGGTGTCGTGGCCGTGCTGCTGGGCATCGCCTTCGAGAAGCAGAACATCGCGTTCATGGTGTCGCTGGCCTTCGCGGTGGCCGCGTCGGCCAACTTCCCGGTGCTGTTCATGTCGGTGCTGTGGAAAGACTGCACCACGCGCGGCGCGGTGATCGGCGGGTTCCTGGGGTTGATCTCGTCGGTTGCGCTGACAGTGGTTTCGCCTTCGGTGTGGGAGGCGACGCTGGGGTATCCCAAGGGCTCGGCGCTGTTCCCGTATGCCTCGCCGGCGCTGTTCTCGATGACCATCGGCTTCGTGGGCATCTGGCTGTTCTCGGTGCTGGACCGCAGCAAGCAGGCCCAGCAGGAGCGCGCGGCGTTTCCGGCGCAGCAGGTCAGGTCGGAGACGGGGCTGGGGGCTTCGTCGGCGTCCGGGCATTGAGGGCGGCGAGCGCGGAGCAGTCGCGGGGCTGCTCCGCTTTTTTCAGCCTGCCGTGAACCCGAAGTTGATGGCGCGTTCACCCGTCTGCACGCAACGCTGGTAGTAGGCCAGGATGTCGCGGGTTACCGGGTCCACCTTGGTGTTTCGCAGCAGGACTGGCAGTTCGGTCGCTGCGAAGACCTTGTCGTCCTTCGTTACTTTCGAGCCGATTGCGAAGGACACGCTTCCCACCGCGTTGGCCGCGAAGATGCCGGACAACGCGCGCCAGGCGATGAAGCCGTTTTCCTTCCACGGCGCCAGGGCGTCGAGTGCCTTGACCCATGCCAGCAGGTTCGGATGCGGCTGGCCGGGGCACAGGATGCGTGCCAGCACATCCGGCAGCATCTGCTTGGAGGCGAAGGCCGGATTCGTTCTCTTGAGCGCCTCGAGGTCCTTCCACATCGGCCGCATGAATTCGCCGGCATAGAGCACCGTCGCGTTCGGCGGCGCGGCAATCTGCGAACGGGCGGACGGATTCTTCTGCAGGTAGCTCAATAGCTCGCGCGTAGGGGGAAGCAGGGACATGAAACCTCCATGGGGCTTGACCGAGCATGCGCGAGAAACGGCCGCTCGGGATCACCCGGAGGAGGGAGGGAGGGCGGGCCGTGGCAGGCACGTCCGGCACGCGACATGGGGCGCCCTCACGTTCGATGCAACGGGACGAGTGCGGGCCATTGCAGGCTCTCAAGTCGGAATGCTTTCAAGCGTCGAAGCGAATCGCGACGCTGGACATCGTTAGCACCCTGGGGCCGAAACTCGAGATGTTGGTGAGCGTCGCGTTGTGGTGCTGGATGACTTGCCGGGGCGTCACGAATGCATTGCCCTCGGTCGTGTGTGCGTCCGCTACCAGCAGGACCGGATAGCCCAACGCGAGGGCGCGGCGCGTTGTCGTGTCGACGCAGAACTCGGTGTGCATGCCGCAGATGACCAGCTCGACGACATCGCGTTCCTTCAAGGCGGCTTCCAGCCCGGTCCGCAGGAAGGAGTCGGGCGTGGTCTTGCGAATGCGAAGGTCGGCGGGTTCCGCGTGAAGCCCTTGCGCGAGTTGCCACTCGCGCGTTTCGTGTTTCAAGAGGCTGTCGTCTTCATGCTGGATGAAGACCACCGGAACGCCCGCTGCCCGGGCCTTGGCGGAAACCGCGTTGATCCTGTCGATGACAAGCGCCGATTCAAAGGCGTTGTGTTCGCCTTCGCACAAGCCTTGTTGCACGTCGATGATGAGAAGTGCCATGTTGCTCATGGTGAGGAAGTGCTGAAGAACGAGTAGGTCGCCTTGTACTTCGCGGGAACGTCAACCGGCTGGATCTTGCCGGCGAGCGAAAGTACGAGGAGCGATGAAACAACGAAGCCGACCAGCATCGGCAGCGCGACCGACAGGCGACGAATACGCGGAGATGTGGACTTCAAGTGCCAGTAGACCGCGCAACCGATGTGCGTGAACAGCGCCAGGACGGCGAAGAAGTAATAGGGCGCGAAGAAGAACTGGTACGGCGGAACATGGAACCCCGCCGCGGAAAAATAGAAGTTCGTGTCGAGGTCCAGCACCGTGCGCGCAAACAGCACGGCACCCACGTGAATGAGCAGGAAAGACGCGAGGACGGCACCGGAGAGGGCCTGCAACCATGCGACCGCGCCTTTCCGTTGCTTCCAGCCGCGAACCAAGAGCCAAAGCCCGCTGCAGACCTGGGCCGCGACGCACAGCAGCAGGAGCACTTCAACCGCGGGCTGCCGGTAGATGACGCGCGCGGCTTTCATGAACTCGATGTGCGCGGGCACGCCGGCAAGCGAGACGAGATGATTCGCGAGATGCAGGCATGCAAACGCCGCGATGACGATCGCCGAAGTCTTGTGCAGGGAGCGTACGGTCATGACGTCAGGCTCGGGGGAGATCGCCCCCGAATTCGCAACGATGCAAAGCTGATCGTTGAGGTGCAAGTCTCACTTGCCGGCCTCCACCTTCACCCGCCCATTCGGCACCTCCCCAAACATCTCAGGCGCATACATCGCCTCCACCCGGCTAGGCGGCAGCGCGAAGTCGCCGACGTTGTTCAACCGCACCGTGTATTCCATCTTCACCACGCCCTTCGGCAGGTACTCGTAGTAGCTGCGGAACGACTCGAAGGATCGCTCCTCGAAAGCAGCCCAACCAGCGCCGGTCTTCTTCTCGCCCTGCGTCGCAATCTGCGAGTCCCGCCCCAGCCCGCCGCCGAGGATCGTCGCGCCGCCCGGGATCGGGTCGGTGATGACGACCCAGGTCATGTCGGCGCTGGCGTTCACCTCCAGCGACACCCGCAGCACATCGCCGCGCGTGTACTGGCCCGACGTGGCTTGCTCGACCGGCGTGATGGTCTTCTTGATCGCATAGCCGGCCGCGAACGGCGCCTTCAATTGCACGGCGGCCACCGACTGCATCGTGAGCCACGGCTTGCCCGTGCCGGTCTGCGTGACCTGCAGGGAATCGCGCGTGGTCGGCGGGTTGGGCCACGGTATGAACATGCTGTTGTTGCGCAGGTTGCCCGGCGACGCGGGCGCGCCGAAGGCCGACGTCTGGTTCGGCGCGCCCCCGGCATCGCCGGTCTGGATGCGCTCGACCTTGCCCCAGTCGACTTGCGCCTTCATCGCGCCGAGCGTCGCGGCGGTGATGCCGGCGACCGGCGTGGCCTCGAACTTCTTCGAGAACTTCTCCAGCGCCAGGCCGCCCCACAGGTTGGCCGTCGTGGTGTGCCAGGCGCCGCCTTGCTGCCGCCCGATGAAGCCGTTGGCCAGCTTGCCCATGTCGTCCTTCCACTCGGGGTCGTCCATCACGGCGAGCATCAGGCGCGCGGTGTTGACGTCGCCGTTGGTCATCAGCCACCACCAGTAGTCGTCCTGCTCGGTGCTGAAGACCAGCTTGGTGCCCTGGTAGCTCAGGCGCGCTTTCAGGATGTTGTTGGCCTCCGCGATGCGCTCGTCGCGCTTGGGCACGTCCTTCACGCGTTGCAGGATCTGCAGCCAGTCGATCACGGCGCTGGTGGGCCACTGGTTGGGCGCGATGGTGATGCTGCCGAGCATGCGGGCCTGCGCCTTGCCGTAGCGCGACAAGGCTTCGAGCGCGGACAGCTTGCGCACGTCGAGGTCCTTGCGCGGGCTCCAGAACTCGCGCTGGATGCGGCCTTCGACGAAGGCGATCAAGCCGGCCTCCATTGGCGCGCGCACATCGTCGGCGATCGCGAAGGCGGGGTCGATGGCCGATGCCTCATTCGTGGCCGCCAGCAGGTAGGCCGTGAGCGTGTCGCTGCCGCGATTGCTCTCGCCATCGCGCGGCGGGAAGTAGCTCGCCAGGCCGTCGCCGTCCAGGTAGCTCGGCAGTTGCGCGAGCACGCCCTGCCACATCTTCGTGTCACGCAGGCCGACCGATTTGCTGGTTTTCTGTTCGAGGCAGGCGAAGGGGTAGCTGGCGAACCAGTCGCGCACGCCGGGCAGCCCTTCGGCGAGCCTGGGCTGCAGCGACAGGCGCAGGCCGCCGCGGCCCGGCAGTGCGTCGGCGGGCGGTGCGACGTCGAGCGTGAAAGCGCCGTCGACCTGCACCAGCGTGGCCTGCTGCACCGTGAGCGGCACGGCGGGCACGATGCGCTGGCGCACCTTCAGCGCATCCGCCGCACCGGCCAGCGTGTCCTTCGCCGAGATCTCCCACAGGATCGCTTCGGCGCGGGTCTGCGCCAGCTGCGCGGGCGCCGTCACGTTCCACGCTGCCTCGCGCGATTCCCCGGCGGGGATGTCGACCGTCTGCGCTTCCAGCGTGATCAGGGTGGCGCGCGGCGTGGTGATCACCTTCATCGGCTTCTGCGTCGTGTTGCGCAGCGTGACCTGTGCGCGGAACTGGTCGTCCTCTCGCACCAGCGGCGGCAGGCCGCTGATGATCTGCAGGTCCTGCGTTGCCTGGATGCTGGTCTGGCCGGTGCCGAAGAGGCCGGTGCCCGCGTCGGCTACGGCCACGATCCTGAAAGTCGTCAGCGCATCGTTCAGCGGCACCGTCACCTTGGCCTGACCGTTGGCGTCGAGCACGATCTTCGGGTTCCACAGCAGCAGCGTTTCCAGCAGCTCGCGCGTCTGGCCCTTGCCGCCACCGCCGCCGGCCGGCACCGCCTTGCGGCCGTAGTGCCGGCGCCCGACGATTTCCATCTGCGCGGTCGACGTGCTCACGCCCCAGCTGCGCCGCTGCAGCATCGCGTCGAGCAGGTTCCAACTGGTGTTGGGCATCAGTTCCAGCAAGGCCTGGTCGACCGCGGCCACGGCCACTTCAGCGCCGGCCGCGGGCTTGCCGTCGGGCAGCTTGCCGGTGATGGTGACCTCGGCCTTGCCGCGCACCGGGTAGCTCGGCTTGTCGGTGGCCAAGCTCACCTCGATCTGGTGCGCCTTGGTGCCCACGCGAATCTCCGCCAGGCCGAGCCGGTACGCCGGCTTGCTCAGGTCGACCAGCGCGGTCGGCGCGACGTATTCGCGGCCTTCGTACCAGTAGGCGGTCCACCACTCGCGCGGCGACTTGAAGCCCCAGGTGAAGAAGCTGTACCACGGCACCTCGCGCAGCCGGCCGCGCAGCGCCATCACGCTCACGTAGGCGTTCGGCCCCCATTCGGGCTTGACCTCCAGCGTGACGGTCGGGTCCTGCCCGTTGAGTTGCACGACGTGCGTCTCGATGACGCCTTCGCGCTCCACCGCCACCAGCGCGGTGGCGAAGCGGAACGGCATGCGCACCTGGAAGCGGGCGACTTCGCCGGGCTGGTAGCTCTTCTTCTCCGGCAGCACGTCGATGCGGTCGTTGTCCTCGCCCCCGAACCAGAGTTCGCCCTGTTTGGTCACGTAGACCGAGTTGGCCGCGAGGCTGCTGCGGCCTTCCTTGTCGCTGGCGTTGACGACCAGTTCGACGCGGCCGGGTTCGCTGAGCGACGCGTCGCACAACAGCAGTCCGCGGCTGTCGCTCTTGCCCTTGCAGACGCTGCCGAGGTCCTTGGTCTCGGTCTTGTTGTCGTAGGTGTAGAACCCGCCGACCATGCGCTTGCGGCTGCTGGTGGTAATGACGGCCGTGGCCTTGACGTCGATGGGCACGTCGGCCAGCGGCTTGCCGGCGAGATCGAGTGCGAGTGCCTGGAACTTGAGCTTCTTGTCGGTCGAGATCCAGCTCTCGGTCTTGATGCCTGCGATGACCGCGGCGGGCCACAGCGTCTGCGTGCTGCGGAGGGTCTGCACCTCGCCGTTCGGGTCGGAGTAGCTTGCTTCGAGCAGCAGTTCGCGCGGCGCCTTCGACAACGGGAGCTTGTCGACCGTGACCTTGCCGGCGCCGTTGCGGTCCAGCGTCACGGGCAGCTTGTCGGCGACCACGCGGGCGTCGTCGGAGGCAGCAGCTTCCTCGTCGGCGTTGGTGCCGGTGGTGGCCTGCTTTTGCGGTGGCGCAAAGCTGAACAATTCATAGTCGGCAAAGCTGATCGACCTGGAGCGCGCGAGGGCCGACACGCGCACTGGGAGGTTGGCCGAGCCGCCGCCGGCCACGTAGTTGACCTGCACATCCGTGGGCACCGACGTCACTGCGACGAGCGGGTTCTTGTCGGTCGGCGCAACCCGGCCTTCCAATACGGGGAGGCGGAATTCCTCGACGCGGAAGCTGCCGGTGTTGTAGCTGTTGCGGCGGCCGTCTTCGTAGTCACCGCCCTCCGGCTTGTCCTTGCCGTTGCGCAGCATTACCTCGTACACGCCGAGCTTGGCGGCGGGCGGGATGGCGAAGGTGTTCTCCGCGCTCTGCCCGCCAGTCGCGGTCCTGCGCCAGTTCAGCGCCTGCGTGAACTGCTGGCCGCTGCCGGTGTGCGTCACCACCAGCGTGTCGGGCGCGCTCTCGGGCAGGCCGAAGCCGGCGGTGTTCTGCGTGCGGATGATGTGCTTCATCGACACCGTTTCGCCGGCGCGCAGCAGCGTCCGGTCGAAGATGGTGTGGGCGATGCGGTCAGGCTCGGGATCCAGGCTGGTCGGCACGTTGAAGCGCCAGGGCTCGATGCCGCGCTGCCAGTCGCTCCAGGTGAAGGCGAGGTCTTCGGTGCCGGCTTCGTCCTTCGCGCGGGCGCTCACGAAGTACGCGCCGCCGCCGTAGTCGACATCGTCCTCACCGCCGTCGCCGGGGCACTTCGGTGCTTCGGAGGAGAGGTCCTTGAGCGTGACCAGGCCGTTGGCATCGGTGGTGCCATCGGCAAGCGCCTTGCCGTCGCAGCCCGACACGCGCACCTTCGCACCGGCGACCGGCTTGCCCTTGTCGAGCGTGGTCACCCAGGCCACGGCGTTCTCGCGTCCGAGCTTGAAATGCACGGCCAGGTTGGTCGCCAGCGCGCTGGTGCGCACGTACATCGTGCGGTCGGCGCCGTAGCGTTCGTCGAGCAGCGAGCCGCCGAGCTTCTGCGACGCGATCTCCAGCACATGGAAGCCGGGCGTCAGCGGAATGCCGACCACTTCGAACGGACGTGGGTCGCCGCCTTCGGCCTTGGGCATGTCCAGCGCCTTCACGCCGGCCTGGCCGTTGAGCAGGGACAACATGCGCGTCTGGACGCTCTCGGTATCGTCCTTGTCGATGAACTTCGGCAGCGGTCCCTTCACATCGCGCGCGGCCACCTTGCGGTTGACGGTGTAGTTGTTGTCGTAGCGGCGCACCTTGCGGAACCACGCGATGATTTCGCCGTCGGTCTGCGGGTTGAGGTCGCTCACCTTGCCCGGCGTGAGCGCCTGCAGGCGGAGGGCAGGCTCCACGTTGCGCACGGTCACCGGCATCACGGCCACGCCGCCCGGCTCGGCGAAGCGCTCGACCACGCCGAAGGGCGAGGCCGCGAACTTGGCAAGCGGTGGCATCGCGCCGGTCGCCACCTTCATCGGAAAGGTGCCGGGGGATGCCGGGGCGCGGTCCGACGCGTCCTTGAAGCCGGCCGGCAGTTCGATGGTGAAGGGCGTTTGCTCGGGGAAGGGCGCCGGGAAGCTCACCGAATCGACCAGTGCATCGGCGTTGGCATTGCCCTCGTCATCGAACTTGGGCGCGATGGACTTGCCACCGCCCTTCAATGCGATCTGTGCGGCCAGGGCGCGCGTCACCGGAGAATTGAAGGTGAGCGTCATGGGGCGCAGCGGCAGGCAGGCAGCCTGGGCGTTTTCGCGCTCGCAGGTGAATGACACCGCGAAGGGCTCGCGCACCTGGAAGGCGAAGCGGCGCTCCACCTTGTTGGCGACGCCCGAGGGCGTGGCCACGCCGGCACCGTAGACCAGTTGCACCTTGGCCGATGGCGGCAGCGTGCGGTTGCAGCGCACCGTGGCAAAGCGCAGCGGCTCCTTGGCGGCGCGCTCGGTGGCACTCATCGATTGCAGCAGGGCGGCGCGGTCGGCGTCGGCCAGTGCGACCACCGGAATGCGCTCCCCGATGCCTTCCGCCTGGCACCACATGTTGGCCAGCAGGCTCTGCGAGGTGGCGGCGCCGTTGAGTTCGAGCAGGAAGAACTGCTGCTCGTCGATGCGGCCACCACCGGGGTGCACGCTGCGCACGAAGGGCCCGCCGGTGTTGAACTGCCAGCTCGCGGCCCCGGTCAACTCCGCGCCGGAGGCGGACTTGAAGCCGGCGACCCGGGTGACGGTGCAGCGCACGCCCGGGCCCAGGTCGTTCTCGAAGTCGTAGACCCACTGCTTCTCGTTGAGCCATCGGCCCGTGCCCTTGGAGCCGGCCGCCTCGGTGCAACTCAGGGCCAGCGGCGCCGGCGCCTTGGGGTCGCCGAAGTTGACGGCGGCCTGGTCGAACCTTGCGACGAGCTGACGCACGCGGGCGACCTCGCCTTGCGGCGTGACGCCTGTGATCTGCAGCGCCTGGGCACCGAACGCGACGCCGGCCAGCACGCAGGCGGCCACGACCTTCTTCTGAATATTCAAACGGTCTCTCCTCAACGACCAAAGGACTGGCACGCCTGGTTCACAGATAGATACACTTGCGAACGAGTACCAAAGGACGCAGTGCCATGACTCCAACGCGCGGGCGCGCCGACGCCGCCATCACGCCATTCTGGTTGCGATTGCCCCGGTTTTTCCTGTTCCCTCTGCAATGGGAGCCGCTGCTGTATGCGGCGCTCCTCGCGGTGTCGAGCCTGATTGTCTTCGTCATCCCGCTGCCCTTCGTCGACATTCTGGTGGAGATCGGCATCCTGCTGGCGGCGAGCCGCTACGCCTTCACGGTCATCCACTTCAGCTCGCAAGGCTTCCTGCACACGCGCGACTTTCCGGCGCAGGGCGACCCGGACCTGGTCGGGCTGCCGTGGAAGCTGTTCGCCGTGCTGCTGGTGATGGGCGCGGTGACGGCCGCTTGCGGCATGCTGTCGAAGAACCTGGCGATCGCGGCCTACGGCTTGGCCTCGCTGGCGCTGCCAGCCATCGTGGTGGTGCTGGCGCAGACAGCCAGCGTGGGCGAGGCGCTGAACCCGGCGCAGTGGTGGGCCGTGGTGCGGGCGATGGGCTGGCCCTACCTCGCGCTGTGGGCCTTCCTGTTCTTCCTGAGCGGCGGCACGGAGATCGCGGTGCCGATGCTGGCGCCGCTGGTCAAGCCGTGGATGCTGCTGCCGCTGGTGAATTTCGCGATCGTGTACTTCAGCTGGGCCATGGCGGCGCTGCTGGGCTATGCGATGTACCAGTACCACGATGCGCTGGGCATCGATGTGCGCTTCGTGTCGCGGGCCACCCCGGCCGAGCGCGACGCGTCGGAGGAAGCACGCGCCATCGACGCCCACGTGGCCGACCTGATCGAGCACGGCGAGGCCGACATCGCACTCGGCATCGCCTACGACGCGGCGCGCGTGGCCGAGGACGATGTGTATGCGCAGCGCCGCTATCACCGCGTGCTGGCCGTGGCCGGCAAGCCGGAGGACCTGCTGCGGCACGGCAAGACCTTCATCGAGTTGCTGATGCGCGGCAAGTTCGAGTCCGAGGCGATGTCGGTCCATGCGACCTGCGTTGCCAAGGACCCGAACTTCCTCTGCGTGAACCCCGGCAACGTGGTGAGCTTCGCGCAACTGCAATGGCGCGCCGGGGATGCGCGCGCCGCGCTGGCCTTGCTCAAGGGCTTCGACAAGCGCTACGCCGGACACGCGTCGATTCCGGATGCCTACGAACTGGCCGCGCGGGTGCTCATCCAGGGCCTGGACCGGCGCGACCTGGCCAAGCCCATCCTCGATGTCATGAAGAAGCGCTACCCCAAGACGCCGCAGACCGAGGAGGTGCGCTGGCTGCTGCGCGACGACGATCCGACGACGCGCGGCGCGACCCTGGCTGGCTGAAACAAGCCCACCCCCGAATGCGCCTTCGGCGCCACGTGCGGCCGCCAGAGGCGGCTGCTCTTGCGGCCGTCCAAGCCTACGCAGGCAGGCTCGGAGCCGCGGCCCTCAGCCCCTCGAGGGGACGCACCCAGCGGCCCGGCAAAGCCGGCTCCGCGGGTGCCCTGGCATCACCCGGCGCCCACAGTCGGCGAGTCACGTTGGAAAGTGACGCTGGCCCGCGACAATACGCGTCCGGGCGGCCCGCTGTCGTGGCCGCGTCCCCCCATTCAAGCCAGTCATTCCCCATGGACAAAGAAGTCGACCCCGCGGTCATCGCGGTCATCAATGAAAAGCGCCTGACGGGCGAGAAACGCACGCCCGTGGACATCATCTCCAGGATGGGCGTGTTCGATGCGCGCGAGAAAGCGTCCGACCAGGCCTGGCTCGCATCGGGCGACAACGTCATCATCACGATCTGGGCCGAGTTCGTGAGCGTCGGCGCCGGCGGGCGCTGGTTCTACCTGGAGTCGCTGGACACGCACCACCGGCTGGGCGGCGGCGGCGAGCGGACCGCCTTGCAATCGCAACGCGCCAAGGACCGGCTGCAACTGCTCAAGCGTTCATTGGACCTGGGCCTCAGCGTGCGGGCCGTGCTGCAGACCAATCGGGTCGCCATCGCCGGCCTGGAGACCGACAAGGCCGCCAAGGTGTCGGTGCGCGTGCAGGACGAGCAGGAATGGCATGTAGCCGCGTGGGATGCCGACGAGAAGGTGGCGGTGCTGGTGCGCGGCCCGCGCGGGTGGCTGCCGAACGAAGATGAAGTGAAGGCCGCACGGGCGCGTGGCAGTGTTCCGCCCGTCGCGGTGCAGGCAGTCCCCTCCGGCGACATCACCCCGGAATCGGTGCACGCGGCCGCGATCGAATATCTGACGAAGCATTTCGCGGGCTACGGCTACAAGCCCGAGAACGTGTCCAGCCAGAAGCTGGGCTACGACATCGAAGTGACGGACAAGAAGGGCAAGACCTTGCTCAAGCTCGCGGTGAAGGGCACCGCGCCGGGGGTGAAGACGTTCAAGCTGACGGACGAGGAACGAACCTGCGCAAAGAAGGGCGATCCCTGGCGCATGGTCGTGGTCACGGATGCGATCGGGCCGGCGGCGCAGCACAAGATATACAAGCCCGAAGAGGTCGACAAGGCACCCGGGCTGGAGTTGTAGATCGGCCCACCACCGGCAGAAGGATTTACACCTTCTCGATCCAGCGCGCCGGCCATGCGCCGGACTTCACCATCTGCTGGATCAGTTCCATCGCCAGCGCAATGACCGCCGCGGCGGCCGGCGTTGAAGGGCGTGCGAAATTGGTCGCACACACCACGCGCCGCGTCATGCCTTCATCGGTGATGGTGGCGGCGCGCAGCTTTCCGGCCGCCACTTCTTCGGCGACCGAAGACATCGAAAGAATGGTGCTGCCGATGCCCGCCTCGACCGCCTTCTTCACGCTCGTCAGCGATTCGATCTCGGCGATCACGTCGAGTTCGATCGATGCCGCAGCACACGCCTGGTCGATGATGCGGCGCAGCCCGTGCTCGCGGCCGGGCAGCACCAGGGGATGGGCCGCCACCTTGGCCAGCGAGATGCGCGCAGCGGTACGCGGTCCATTGGCATGGGTCACCAGCGCCAGCCGTTCTTCCAGCAGCGCGCGCTTGGCCAGCGTGGGCTCCGACGCATCGCCGAAGAGGATCGCCAGGTCGAGCCGTCCACCTCGCAGCCATTCGCTCAGGAAGCCGCTGTAAGCCTCGACCACCTTCAGCCGAACGTGCGGCAGCCGCTCGCGGCAGGCCTTCAGCAGCGGCACCGTCACCAGCAGCGCGATGGTCGTGGGCAGGCCGATGGCGACGTCGCCGCGCGGCACGGCGTTGGCGTCGCGCACCGACAGGCGCGCACGCTCCACGTCGGCCAGCACCACGCGTGCATGTTCCAGGAAGACGCGCCCGGCCTCGGTCAGCGCCATGCCGCGGCTGGAACGCTCGAACAGCTTGCCGCCCACTTCATGTTCCAGCGCCGCAATCTGCTGGCCGAGCGCAGGCTGCGCCACATGCAGCCGGCTGGCCGCCTGCAACAGGCTGCCGGCCTCGCAAACCCCGACGAAGTAGCGCAGCTGGCGCAGTTCCATGGCTATGTGTTCCTCGTCTAGCGCGTAGGCTGACAATGTATTTCACAAATAGCGCCACGCCAACCAGAATTGACGGCCACAAGAACACATCGGAGACCCTGGATGACCATCGACATCGAACACCTGCGCAGCTGGATCGGCCGCACCGAATCACGCACCGACATCGCCACGGCGGCGCCGGTGCAGGGGCTCTCCGCCACGCTGGACCGCGACGACGCGGCGCCGCATGCGGGCGACCCGGTGCCGCCGTGCTGGCACTGGCTGTACTTCCTGCCGATGCAGCGGCAATCGGAGATCGGGGTCGACGGCCATCCGAAGCGTGGCGGCTTCCTGCCGCCGGTGCCATTGCCGCGTCGCATGTGGGCGGGCAGCCGCATCGACTTCCTGCGCCCGCTGGCGGTAGGCAGCAGCATCCGGCGCGATTCGCGCATCGCCGATGTGAGCGGCAAGGAAGGGCGCAGCGGCTCGCTGGTGTTCGTGCGCGCGCACCACGAGATCTCCGACGAGCAAGGCGTGGCGATCGTCGAGGAGCACGACATCGTCTACCGCGACAACCCGAAGCCCGGCGACCCGGTGCCGCCCGTTCAGGCCGCGCCCGCAGAACACGAGTGGGTGCGCACCATCCAGCCCGACGACGTGCTGCTGTTCCGCTATTCGGCGCTGACCTTCAACGGCCATCGCATCCACTACGACCGCCGCTATGTCACCGAAGTCGAAGGCTATCCGGGCCTCATCGTGCACGGCCCGCTGATCGCGACGCTGCTGCTCGACCTGCTGCGCCGCAACCTGCCCGACGCCACGGTGGCCCGCTTCACCTTCCGGGCCGTGAAGCCGACCTTCGACCTCACGCCCTTCCAGGTCTGCGGCCGCCGCAGCGAAGACGGCCGCACCGTGCAGCTCTGGGCCCAGCACACCGATGGCGCGCTGGCGATGGAAGCCAGCGCGACCCTCGCCTGAACATCAATGAACAACATTCAAGGAGACGATTCATGTTGAACGAAGCCGACGAGCACCAGGAAATCCGCGATGCCGTGCGCCACCTGTGCTCGCAGTTCCTCGACGAATACTTCCGCAAGGTCGACGCGCAGCGCGCCTACCCCGAGAAGTTCGTCGACGCCCTGATGGAAGCCGGCTGGCTCGCCGCCATGATCCCGGAGGAATACGGCGGCACCGGCCTGGGACTGACCGCCGCGACCGTGATCATGGAAGAGATCAACCGCAGCGGCGGCAACTCCGGCGCCGTGCACGGCCAGATGTACAACATGGGCACGCTGCTGCGCAACGGCAGCAAGGCGCAGAAGGACAGGTACCTGCCGCCCATCGCCGCGGGCAAGCTGCGCATCCAGTCCATGGCCGTCACCGAGCCGACTACCGGCACCGACACCACCAAGATCAAGACCACCGCCGTGAAGAAGGACGGCCGCTACGTCGTCAACGGCCAGAAGGTCTGGATCTCGCGCGTGCAGCATTCCGACCTGATGATCCTGCTGGCCCGCACCACGCCGCTGGCCGAGGTCAAGAAGAAGTCCGAAGGCATGTCGATCTTCATCGTCGACCTGAAGCACGCCATCGGCAACGGCATGAGCGTGCGGCCCATTCCCAACCTCGTGAACCACGAGACGAACGAGCTGTTCTTCGACAACCTCGAGATCCCCGAGGAGAACCTCATCGGCGAGGAAGGCAGGGGCTTCAAGTACATCCTCGACGGCCTGAACGCCGAGCGCACGCTGATCGCGGCCGAGTGCATCGGTGACGGCTACTGGTTCATCGACCGGGCCACCAAGTACGCCAACGAACGCATCGTGTTCGACCGGCCCATCGGCAAGAACCAGGGCGTGCAGTTCCCGATCGCGGACGCGTTCATCGAGATCGAGGCGGCCAACCTCATGCGCTTCAGGGCGGCCGAACTGTTCGACGCCAACCAGCCCTGTGGCGCGCAAGCCAACATGGCGAAGTACCTCGCTGCCAAGGCCTCGTGGGAGGCGGCCAACGTCTGCATGCAGACGCATGGCGGCTTCGGCTTCGCCAACGAATACGACATCGAGCGCAAGTTCCGCGAGACGCGCCTGTACCAGGTCGCGCCGATCTCGACCAACCTGATCTTTTCGTACGTGGCCGAGCACCTGCTGGGCCTGCCGCGATCCTTCTGATGAACCCGACCATGCGACCCCTCGACGGGATCACCGTCGTCACGCTGGAGCACGCCATCGCGGCGCCCTTCTGCACGCGGCAACTGGCCGACCTCGGCGCGCGCGTCATCAAGGTCGAGCGGCCCGGCAGCGGCGATTTCGCGCGCGCCTATGACGAGCGCGTGCGCGGCATGGCATCGCACTTCGTCTGGACCAACCGCTCCAAGGAAAGCCTCACGCTCGATGTCAAGCAGCCGCAGGCCAAGGATGTGCTGGCCAGGCTGATCGACGGCGCGGATGTGCTGGTGCAGAACCTGGCCCCGGGTGCGGCGGCGCGCCTCGGCCTGTCGTACGAGGCCCTGTGCGAGAAGCACCCGCGGCTCATCGTCTGCGACATCTCGGGCTACGGCGACGACCCCCGGAACAAGGGCCCGTACCGCGACAAGAAAGCCTATGACCTGCTGATCCAGAGCGAGTCGGGCTTCCTGTCGATCACCGGCTCGCCGGACGAGCCCGCGAAGGCCGGCTGTTCCATCGCCGATATCGCGGCGGGCATGTACGCCTACACCAACATCCTGTCGGCGCTCATCCAGCGTGGCCGAACCGGCCAGGGCTGCCGCATCGACGTCTCGATGCTGGAAAGCATGGTCGAGTGGATGGGCTACCCGCTCTACTACGCCTTCGACGGCGCGGCGCCGCCGCCGCGCGCCGGTGCCGCGCACGCGACCATCTTTCCCTACGGCCCGTTCCCGACTGGGGACGGCAAGACCGTGATGCTGGGCCTGCAGAACGAGCGCGAGTGGGAGGCCTTCTGCCGCGTCGTGCTGCAACAGCCGGAACTCGCAACGGACGAACGATTCGCGTCGAACTCGAAGCGCACGGCGGCAAGGCAGGCACTGCGTGCCCTCATCGTGGAGACTTTTGCGCCGCTCAGCGCCGAGCAGGTGATTGCGCGCCTCGACGAGGCGCAGATCGCCAACGCACACATGAACGACATGCGGGACGTGTGGAACCATGCCCAGCTGCAGGCGCGTGGACGCTGGACCCAGGTAGAGACGCCGACAGGACCAGTTCCTTCGCTGCTGCCGCCCGGCCAGAGCGAAGCCTTTTCGCCGCGCATGGACGCCGTGCCCGCACTCGGTCAACACACCGCATCGATCCTCGCGGAACTGGGCTTCAGTCCGGACGCGATCGAGACGATGCGAAGCGCCAAAGCCATCTAGGAGAACGGGTGACATCCATGAATCACCTGAAACGCTGCGCCCAGGCGCGCAGCCTGCTGTTCGTGCCGGGCAACCGGCCGGAGCGTTTCCAGAAGGCCGCGCGCAGCGGCGCCGACGCCGTCGTCCTGGACCTGGAGGACAGCGTACCTGCCGCGGACAAGGCGTCGGCTCGCGCCGCCATCGAACGCGAGTGGGCGCTGCTGCAGGACTGCGACGTGCCATGGGTCGTACGCATCAACCCATCCGACACGGCAGCGGGTGAAGACGACCTGGCATGGTTGAAGGGATTGCGCCCGGCGCCTGCCGCCGTCATGGTGCCCAAGGCCGAATCGCCACAGGTGCTCGCTGGCGTGCATGCGCGCCTGGACGGCATCGCCACATTGCCGATCATCGAGAGCGCGGCAGGCTATGCCGCCCTTCCTTCACTGGCCGCCGCGGCCGGTGTGCTGAGGGTCGCGGTCGGGCACATCGACTTCATGGCCGATACCGGCATCCAGTGCGACGACTCGGAAAGCGAACTCGCGCCGCTGCGCTTCGCGGTCGCCATCGCCACGCGCTTGAACCGTCTTGCACCCGCCATCGACGGCGTGACGGTGCAGATCGACGACGAAGCCCGGTTGCGCGCCGATGCCCGGCGCGCACTGCGCTACGGCTTCGGCGGCAAGCTCTGCATCCACCCGCGCCAGGTGGCCGTGCTCCACCAGGCGCTGGCCCCGACGGAGGAGGAACTGGAATGGGCACGCCGCGTGATCGCCGCCGATGCCGCGGCAGAGGGAGCGGCCGTGCAACTGGATGGCCACATGGTGGATCTGCCGGTCGTGCTGCAGGCGCGCCGCACCATGGCGCGGGCTGCGGACTCCAGCAGCGCCGGGTCCTGACCCACAGGGAGCCCGCCCCTCTTGTCGAGGTCGGTGGCCCGGTTCAGCCCGAGTCCTTGTCCGAGACCGCCGGCCAGGCCCAGTTCGCGCCCTATACGATCCGGGCATGACAACCATCCAGTCCCGGCGCAAGCTGATCGTGATCGTCCTGCTGTGCGTGGCCGTGGGAGGTGCGCTGCTGCGGCAGTTCGCGGCGCAGGGTTCGATGCTGCGCGACATCGGGACCTTGCTGATGCTGCTGTGGCTGCCGATCGTCGGCAACATCATCGGGTGGTTGATTGCCCGCATGCGCCGTCCACCCGCGCCCGAGCCGCAGACCTTCGGCGGGCCCGAGACCTTCCATGCGCATGCGCGGGTCGATCTCACCTTGCGCGCCGCATCGGTGCCCAGCGAGGACGTGCCGGTGGCAGTCGGCGAGCACCGTTGCGCACTCGTCGTCGGCAACGACGGCTTCTCCGCACGCTGGTTCGTCCGCCCCGGCGAGACCGTGCGGCGCGGCAAGTCGCATCCCGTGCAGATCGAGTTCCTGGCACCGGCCCTGGCATTGCCGAGGTTCCAGCGAGATGCGGTTTTCCGGATGCTGGTGGGCGGCGCGTTCATCGGCGACGGCCAGGTGCGCGAACTGCCCGGGTTGCCGGAGCCCGCAGGCCAGGCGTGAGCCGAGCCGTCGCCTACTGCATCTGCTTCAGGTTCCCGATGCGCACGAGCATCTCGGTGAACATCTGCATGTCGGCGTCCAGGTCGGCCACTTCCTTGAATTCCTTGGCGTTGTGCGCCGTGTATTTCTTGCCGGGCATGGCCGGGCCGAAGTTGATGGCATTGGGCATCAGCTTGGCCGTGGTGCTGCCGGCGGTGGGCACGGGATTGGCCTCGAGGCCGGTGGTGTCGCCGAAGATGTTGAGCAGCGTGGAGAGCCACGCACCCTTGGGGTCGCGCGCCATCCAGTCGCCCTGGTTGTAGTCGATGGTGAGCTTCGCGGTGTTGGTCGCGGCCCAGGCGTCGACCTTGGCGGTGACGGCCTTCTGGAGTTCCTCGGGCGTGCGCCCGCGCGGCATGCGCACGTTGGCCGTGACTTCGAGCTTGCCGTCGTTCTCGCGGATGAGGTTGGGCGAGAAGGTCAAGGGGCCCATGAAGTCGTCCTTGTAGCCGAGGCCCATCTTCTCGCCGAGGTAGCCGGTGCCGTAGAGGTCGACCAGGTACTTCGCCGCCTTCGCGTAGTGGTTGTTCGTCAGCGGCACGCCGGACTCCTGCAGGAACAACGCCAGGCGTGGCAGCGGGTTCACGCCTTCCTCGGGACGCGAGCCGTGGGCGGAGACACCGGTGACCTTCACGTCCACGCTGTCGGCACCCTGCGCGACATCGATCGCGAACTTGCCGCCCTGGCTTTCGTATTTCTGGATGAAGGCGGCCTTGGCGGCGTTCAGTTTCGCGGCGACGGTCGCCAGGTCGCCGCCCTTCAGCTTCGCGGTCGCGGTCTGCGGGACCGTGTTGGCGATCGCCGCGCCGGCCATGGCAACGATCGTGGTCGTCGTGCCGTCGGTGGGCTCGGCCGGGAAGAACACCTTCAACGCACCGGTGCCCTTCTCAGCCACCACGGCCGGGTACTTGCTGTCGAGCACGATGTTGTAGTCGGGCAGCGGATTCCTGGCGCGGTAGTACTTCATCGCGCTGCCATCGCCTTCCTCGGTGGTCTCGATCATGAGGCGGATGGTGCGATCCAGCGGCAGGCCGCTGTCCTTCACGGTCTTCATCGCGAACAGCACGGCCGCGATCGAGCCCTTGTCGTCGATGGTGCCGCGGCCATAGAGGTAGTCGCCCACGCGCGTGAGCTTGAAGGGGTCGAGCCTGGTGCCGTCGTCCAGCACCCATTCGTCGGCCACGACCGGCACCACGTCGGCGTGCGTGAGGATGCCGAACTCCCCGCCGGCTGAAGCCGTGTTGGCGGGCAGCTTGACTTCGAAGATGCGGTTGTCGACGTTGCGGAACTGCAGGTCGAAGTCACGGGCCATGCCTTCGACCAGGGTGCCGAACTCGATGATGGCCTTGCTCTCGTGCGGCGGGATCTTGTCGTCGCGCACCGTCGGGATCGCGACCATGCGCGCCGTGGCGGCAATCACCGCGTCGTGGTTGCGCAGCCGGTTGTAGAGCCCGAGCAGGCGGCCGATGTTCGTGAGGTCGTCACCGGCGAGCGGGGCCTTCTTGCGGTACGCATCGACGGCAGGCTGGAGGGACGGGTCGGCCTTGGCTGCCGCGTCGAGGAATGCGTTGAAGTCGGTCGAAGGCGAGGCTTGTTGCGAGGCGGCGAGCTTGTCGAGCCCGGGCTTCTTGATCGTGTCGGCCATCGTTGCCGAGGCCGCGAGCGCCAGCGCAAGGCCGAGTGGGAGGAGGGCGATTTGCTTCATGACGATGCTCCGCTGAATGTTTTAGTCGCAATGATGCATCCAGAACCAGGGCCGCACGTCGCACCTGCCTTGGTGCCCTGTAACTGGCCAATGCCGCACTCAAGCGACGAGCATGCGGGTCACCGGATGGGCCGGCGCCAGCTTCTGCAATTGCGGCAGCCAGTTCAGCGCCTGTTCGCGCTGGCCGGCGTGCCATTCGCAAGAGGCGACCATGGTCAGCGCCTCCACGGTCGCGCCGTCATCCGGCGCACTGGACAACAGCGCCTGGCACAGCCGGCGCGCATCGTCCATGTGTCCGCCGCGGGCAAAGCGTACCGCCAGCCGGCCCATGTCGCGCGGTTTCAGCCGCACCGACGGTTTGGCCTGGTCGAGGTAGACCTTGTAGCTCTCGTGCTGGAATTCGACCGCGGCCTCGCTGCCGTCCTTCAAGCGGAAGATCTGCTTGGCCGCGCGGTGGAAGGCGTTGCTCGAAGGATGCAGGCGCGCGGTGTTGAAGAACGCGCGCAGCGTGGGCTGGTCTTCCGGCCTCAGCCTGGCAGCGGCTGCCCATTCGACGGCAGCGCGGTCGAACTGCAGCCGCGCGCTGAACTGCGTGGCACGCTCGACGTGGTCATGGAACGGATCTGGCGGCGCCACCGGCGCCACCACCGGCTTGCTGCGCCGCGCCGCCGGCCACAGCAGCATCAACAACGTGCCGGTGAGCAATCCGCCGAGGTGGGTCATGTAGCCGACACCGGTGTGGCCGGTAACGTGCTGCACGAACTCGTTGACCATCCAGATCGGCAGCAGGATCAGCGCCGGCGCGGTGATGTAGTTGAAGTAGAAGAAGAACTGGTAGAAGAACCGGATGCGGCGCAGCTTGTAGATCAGCGCATACATCGCCATCAAGGCCGCGATCGCGCCCGAGGCGCCCAATCCGTAGCCGCCGCGCCCGCCATAGGCCCACATCGCCATGGCCGAGGCGCCCAGCGCGCCCAGCACATAGAAGCCCAGGTAGGTGGCGCGGCCCAGCGCCAGTTCGACGGTGAAGCCGAACAGGAACAGGAACACCATGTTGCCGATGAGATGGCTGGCGCTGGCGTGCAGGAAGGCCGATGTCAGCCAGGTGAGCGGTTGCGGCGCCGCGCCATCGGCGAAATCCAGTGACCAGCGGTCGGTGAAGGGCGCGGGCAGCATGCGTTCGTAGTCCGCGCGCAGGGCCTTCCATTCGTCATGGCGCGGGTCGTCCGCGAGGATGACCTTGTCGGCGCGAAGCCGCGTCTCGAACTTGCGCTCCGTGTGCATCAACTGCACCAGTTCGCCGCGCTGTTCCCCGCGGCGCAACACCTCGCGCGCCTGCTTCGCGAAGCGGCTGCCGGTCTGCTCCAGGTGAGTGACGAAGGGCGGAAGCTCCCAGTCGGCCAGCGGTGTGGAGAGGTAGTAGGCGGTGGCGCGCTGCTCGGCTTTCTCCTGCGTGCGTTGCGGGCCGAAGAAGATCGCAACGTTGACGAGGATCAACAGCAGCGTGAGCCATGGCGGGTTGCGCCAGGTCGGCTTGCTTTCGAGGGGGATTGCATAGAACACAGCAGGAGCGTAGCCGAAACCGCGCCGCTATCTAACAATCTGTGACAGTTCTGCGACGTGCGTTTTTTGGCAGTCTTGCCGTGTTCCGGTGGCTCTGAGGATACCGGGGCGCTTGGAGTGTCGCGATGAAGCCCGACCGTGCCCAGGCCGAGGGGCGGCGGGTAGCCCCTGCAGCGAAATAAAGGAGGAGGCCGCAGGCCGGGGGACATTCGCGGAAGGGGCTACCCGTCGCCCCTCGGCCCACCCCTGCAACCGCCGTCAGCCGATCCGCACCGGCACGAAGATCTTGTCGTCCCCGCGCTGCACCAGCAAGGCCACCGACTTCGGCGACTTGCTCATCACGTCCTTGACCTGGTCCACGCTGCGCACCGGCGTGCCGTTGACCGCCAGCAGCACGTCGCCGGCCTGCACGCCAGCCATGGCAGCCGGTCCGCGCGCGGCCTCGACCACCAGGCCGTTGTCGACCCCGGCTTCGCGCCGCTCGTCCGGCTGCAGGGGGCGCAATGCGAGGCCCAGCTTGCCCTGGTCGGCCGCATCCTTCGTGCTCGCGACCTTCTCGGCCTTGTCGTTGGCATTGCCGAGCCTGGCCGTGATCGTCTCGGCGCTGCCCTTGCGCCAGATGTCGAGTTGCACCTTCGAGCCCGGCATCGCCATGCTGATCACCGCCGGCAGGTCGCCCGAGGAGACGATCGGCTTGCCGTCGACCTTGCGGATCACGTCCCCTGTCTGCAGGCCGGCCTGGTCGGCGGGCCCACCCTTCTCGACGTTCGCGATCAGCGCGCCTTCAGGCTTGTCGAGATTGAAGGAATCGGCCAGCGTCTGGTTGACCTCCTGCACCGACACGCCCAGCCGCGCATGCTCGACCTTGCCCGTCGCGGCGATCTGCTTCTCGATCTTGCTGGCCAGGTCGATCGGGATCGCGAAGGACACGCCCTGGTAGCCGCCGGTGCGGCTGTAGATCTGCGAGTTGATGCCCACGACCTCGCCGCGCGCATTGAACAGCGGGCCGCCCGAGTTGCCGGGATTCACCGCCGCGTCGGTCTGGATGAAGGGCACCGCGCTGTCATCCGGCAGCGAGCGGCCCTTGGCGCTCACCACGCCGGCCGTCACCGTGTTCTCGAAGCCGAAGGGCGAGCCGATGGCCAGCACCCATTCGCCGACCTTCAGGTCCTCGACACTGCCGAGCTTGACCACCGGCAGGTTCCTGGCCTCGACCTTGAGCACCGCGATGTCGGTCTTGGGGTCGGCGCCCAGCACCTTGGCCTTGAGTTCGCGCCGGTCGGTGAGCTTGACCGTCACCTCTTTGGCGCCCTTCACCACGTGCGCATTGGTCAGGATGATGCCGTCCGCGCTCACGATGAAGCCGGAGCCCTGGCCGCGCACGGTCTGGCCCTCGGGCTGCGAGGGCGCGCCACGCTGGCCGCGCCTGCCGGGTTGCTGCATGCCCGGCACGCCGAAGCGCTTGAAGAACTCGCCGAACGGATCGCCATCGGCAAACGGGTTGCCGTCGTCGCTGCTCGCCGTTTCGTCGGCGGTGCGCGTGCCGACCACGCTGATGTTCACCACCGCCGGGCCGTTCTGCGCGGTGATCTGCGAGAAGTCGGGCAACGCCACCGGAATGCCGGTGGTGGTGGTCGCCGTGGCCACCGGTGGCGTTGCCGCAATGGCGTGGGTCCCTTCGAGCGCCGAGACGCTGGCGCCGCCGATGACGCCCGCCGTCACGAGTGCCAGCATCAGGCGGGTAGGGGTGAGGGATTCGAGTCGCATGGGGTCAGTCCTTGTGAAGTGGATGACGCAATGTTGGAGAGGCTGGCTTAGAAGGGGCTTAACCGGAACGCCTTGCCCGCATGCGCGTGTTGCCTCCCCACGAAGAGGGATGGGGACCACGCAGGCCATGGATAGAGTGGCTTGCGACGAATTCGAGAAACATTCAACGCGAGGAGGTAGACCCGATGTCAAACGTCTTCTGGGGAGTTCACACCGCCCTGCAGGCGGGCGCACCCGGCTCGGTCCTGATGATCGGGGACTCATGGTGGTGGTACCCGATCGACAACCTCGCGACCGAGATCGGCGCGTTGTTCGCGTCGGAGAGCTTCGTCGTCATCGGTCGCAATGGCGCCGAGGCAGCGGAGTGGTCGCAAGGCATGCGCAAGACGATCAACCTGGGCTTCGACATGTACGCACGCGGTTGCAAGGTCCTGATGCTCAGCGGCGGCGGCAACGACGTTGCGGGGCAGGACGACTTCCTGCGCTTGCTCAACACCAATTGCAGCGCCGCGACCACGGTGAAAGATTGCTTCGCACTCGTTCAGCCCGACGCAGTGATCACCGGCATCATGAACGCGTACCGCGAGGTCATCGTGCGCTTCCGTGCGCACAACAAGACGGCACCCGTCGTCATGCATAACTACGACAACGCATGGCCGACAGGCCAGGGTTTCTTCGGCCCCGGCAAATGGCTCAAGGTGCCGATGGACATCGCCCAGGTGCCCGAGCAACTGCGGCGCGACGTGTTCAAGAGCCTGGTGAACAAGCTGCACCTGGCGCAAGTCGAACTGGCGAAGGAGGCTTCGCTGGGACCACTCGTCGCGGTCCTGACGGCGGGCGAACTGCCGGAGGCTCCCGGCTCGACCGACGAGCAGTGGTTGGCCAACGAACTGCACCCGACGCCGAAGGGCTTCAAGCGGATCGCGAAGAATCGCCTGCGCGATCCGCTCGACCAGTTCCTGCTGGGCTGACAGGAAGCGGCCTCAGGCGGCCGGCGCCGCGGCCGGAAACGACACGCTCACTTTCAAGCCGCCCAGCCGATCCGACTTCGCAAGCTCCACCGTGGCGCCGTGGCGCTGCGCAATCGCCTGCACGATCGCCAGGCCCAAGCCGCTGCCGCTGGCCTCGACGCCGGCCGCGCGGTAGAAGCGGTCGAAGGCGCGGTCGCGGTCCGCTTCCGGAATGCCGGGGCCGCTGTCTTCCACGCGCAGCACCGTTGTCCCATCGGCTTCCGACGCGATGCTCACGTCGACGCGTCCGTTCACCGGCGTGTACTTCACCGCGTTGTCGAGCAGGTTGCCGAGCAGGATGTGCAGCGCGGCAGGCTGGCCCTTCACCTGCGCGGGCACCGACGCGGCCAGTCCGACGTCGATGTCGCGCTGCTGCGCTTGCGGCAGCACGGCGGCGATGGCTTCGGCGACCAGGGTCTCCACGTCGATCGACTGGCGCGGGTCATCGGCCGGCGTCGTCGTCGTCTCTTGCCGCGCCAGCGCGAGCAACTGGCCAACGAGCCGGATCGAGCGGTCGATACCCTGTTGCAGGCGCACCGTGGCCTGCTCACGGCTGGCCTCGTCGCCGGCGCGGCGCAGCGACTCGGCCTGCAGCTTGAGCGCGGTGAGCGGTGAGCGCAGTTCATGCGCCGCGTCGGCCACGAAGTTCTTCTGCGCTTCGAAGGCGCCGCTGACGCGCCGGAACAGCAGGTTCAACTCTCGCACCAGCGGCCGCACCTCGTCGGGCAAGCCCTGCTCGGGCAGGGGCGAGAGGTCATCGTCGGCCCGGCCCGCGACCTCGCGCTGCATGCGCTTCACCGGCGCCAGCGAACGCGTGATGATCCAGCCGACCGCCAGCATCAACAACGGCGCCATCAGCGCCAGCGGCAGCGTCGCGCGCAGCGCCAGGCTCCTGGCGCGGGACTGGCGCGCGTCCATGTCCTGTGCGATCTGCACGGTCTGCAGCGGCGTCTGCAGCGAATAGACGCGGTAGCGCGTGCCGTCCACCGTCGCGTCGGAAAAACCCAGCACGGCCTGCGGCGGCAGCGCGGCGCGGGCGGACCGGAACACCTGCGTGCCGTCCGGTCCCCATATCTGCACGAAAACGTCGTAGCCTTCCTCGCCGTAGTCGCCATCGGCCGTGGTGCCGAGCATGGTGCTGCCGCGCAGCGTGTGGGCCATCTGCTGCAGGTGCAGGTCGAACAGCGCATCGGCATCGCGCAAGGCGCCGCGGTAGGTCGTGATGCCCAGGCCGAGCCCGGCCAGCAGGATCGACGCAAGCACGAAGCGCAGCAGCCGACCGCGCAGCGAGTGATGGGCGCCGCGCGTTGCGTTCATCATTCGCGCGGCACCATGTAGCCGAGGCCGCGCACGGTCTGGATGAGCCCCGCGCCGAGCTTCTTGCGCAGGCCGTGGATGTAGACCTCGACGGCATTGCTGCTGATGTCGTCCTTCCAGCTGTAGAGCTTTTCCTCCAGTTGCGCACGCGACAGCAGCACCCCGGGCCGCGCGATCAACGGCTCGATCACGGCCCATTCGCGCGCGGAGAGCGTCACCGGTTGGCCGTTGAGTGTGGCGACTTTCGTGGCAGGGTTGAGCGTCACGCCCTTGTGCGCGAAGACCGGCTCGCCATGGCCGGCGCGGCGGCGGATCAATGCGCGGATGCGGGCCAGCAACTCGGTCATGTCATAGGGCTTGACCACGTAGTCGTCGGCGCCCGCGTCGAGGCCGGCCACGCGGTCGCCGACCGCATCGCGCGCCGTGGCGATCAGCACCGGCACGCTGTCGCGCCGCGCGCGCAGGCTGCGCAACACATCAATGCCGTCGCGGCGCGGCAGGCCCAGGTCCAGCAGCATCAGGTCGTAGGTGTGGGCGCGCAGGGCGGTGTCGGCCATCTCGCCGTCGCGCACCCAGTCGACCGCATAGTTCTCGCTACGCAGCAGGTCGAGCAGCGCCTCGCCGATCATGGTGTCGTCTTCTACGAGCAGCAGGCGCATGGTGGTCCGGAATGTGGGAGGGGAGGCTCGATTGTCCTTTCGCCGCTTAAGCCGGGCTGAATCGACTCGCGAAGCCTGTAGCATCGCTCGTTTTGCCTCTGGCGCCCACGCCCTTTCCAGCCTGTCACCACGATGAAGCGTCAATGGGAAATCGACGCCCTCCGCGGGCTGATGCTCGTGCTGATGACGCTCACGCACCTGCCGTCGCGCCTGACCGATCCGCTGGGGCAGCCTTTCGGCTGGGTCTCGGCGGCCGAGGGATTCGTGCTGCTGTCGGCCTATGTGTCGGGCCTTGTCTACAGCCGCCTCGCGCAGCGCCAGGGCATCGCGGCGATGCGATGGGCCTTTGCGCGGCGGGCGTTGAAGGTGTGGCTGGCGCAGGCCGCGACCCTGTTGCTGCTGTTCACCGTGATTGCCGGCCTGGGCGTGCGCTTCGACCAGCCGGCCGTGACCGACCTCGTCTCGTACTACCTCGCGCAGCCACGCGACGCCTTCCTGAGCGGGCTGCTGCTGGTCTACGAGCCGCCGCTGCTCGACATCCTGCCGATGTACATCTTCTTCATGCTGTTGAGCCCCTGGGTGCTGGGCTACGCGTTGCGGCATGGCTGGGCGCTGGTGATGCTGGCGAGCGTCGCGCTATGGGCGATGGCGCAGTTCGGGCTCAGCGAGTGGGCCTACGGGCTCGCCGTGAGGGAGTTCGGGCTGTCGGTGCCGTACGAGGAAATGGGGTCGTTCAACACTTTCGCCTGGCAGTTCGTCTGGTTCACCGGCTTGTGGATCGGCATGGGGCGCCAGGCGCACGACGCCCGGCCGTTGCACTTCCCGTGGTGGGTGGTCGTGCCGTCCATCGCGGTGGCGGTGTACTGCTTCGCGTGGCGCCATTTCGGCGACGACGGGCAGGCGCCGTACGGCGGCGACGTGGCCATGAACCTGCTGTTCGACAAGTGGCAACTCGGGCCGTTCCGGGTCATCAACCTGGCGGCGCTCGGCGTGCTCGCGGTGCGCTTCGGCCCTGGCTTGATCGAGCGCTTGCCGCGACGCTGGCTGCGCCCGCTCGAAGCGATGGGCTCGGCCTCCTTGCCGGTGTTCTGTGCCCACCTGCTGGCGGTGCTGCTGACGCTCGCCTTCTATGGCAGCAACCAGTTGGCCCGGCCGGCGTGGGGCGACGCGGTGCTGATCGCCGTGGTGTTCGCGTGGCTGTACGCCGTGGCGCGCGTCACGCTCTGGTGGGAGCGGCGAAGTTCCTGAAGATGGGAGCGGGCAGCCGAACGCAGAAGTCGCAAAGGGTTCGCAGAAGTCGCCGCCTGCTCCCGGATTCAGGGCGGCAACAGGTGCGGCGCAACCACCGACTGCCAGATGCGGTAGCCGGCGTCGTTCATGTGCAGCATGTCGGCGCGAAACAGTTCCACGCGCGGTTGCCCGTCGGCGCCGAGCATCGGCGTGAAGGTGTCGATGTATTCGCTGTTGGCCTGGGTTCGGAGGTACGCCGCCACGATGTCGTTGGTCTCGCGCATCTTCGGCAGCAGCGTCGCACGCGAGGGGCTCGGCTTGACCGAGATGAAGCTGATGCGCGCACCCGGAAGCTCGGCGCGCACGGCGGCCATGAAGCGCGCAAGGCTCGTCATCACCTGCAATGGCGATTGCCCTTCGGCCAAGTCGTTGTCGCCCGCATAGACCACCACCTGGCGCGGCTTGTGGCGCACCACCAGTTCGCGCGCCAGCAGGCTGCAGTCGGCCATGGTGGAGCCGCCGAAGCCGCGGTTGAGGATCGCGGGCTGCGCGGGAAAGTCGGCCGCCAGGTGCGTCCAGAAGCGGATCGTGGAACTGCCCACGAACACCACGCCATCGGCCGCTGGCGGGTGTTCGCGGTCAGCTTGGGCGAAGGCCGACAGCTCGCTTTGCCAGCGAGCGCGCGCCGAGGCTTCGGCAGTCGTGGCAGTGGCTGTGGCGGGCGCTTCCTGCGCCTGCACAAGCTGCGCGGCCAACGCGCCGCACAGCGCCAGTGCGACCAGGACTGCGCGGGGCGCGCAGTGCGCGCCGGCCGACATGCGGGAGATGCTTGTGTTCACGGACGCTCAGAGAGTCTTTTCAATCAACGGCCCATGGAACAGCACCGGCCCCGTCGGACCGCGCTCGCTCGGCACGCCGCCGCGCGGCTCGAGGCTGATGGCCAGAGCCGGGATGGCGCGCAGGTTGGCTTCGGTGGCCGTGAGCTTCAAGGCCGGCCCGTCGCCCAGCACGCCCAGCGAGCGCGGCGCACCACCCGGCGGCAACGCCCAGAGCTGCAGGGACTTGTCCGCGCCGGGTTGATAGCTGCCGAGGCGCTGCAGCACCAGCTGGTTGCGCTTCGGGTCGAAGGTCACGAGCATCGATGCGGTGGCCTTGTCGTCGGCCAGAACGGCCACGTACTGCACCGCGGGCGTGGTCTGCAGTTGCCGCTGCAAGTCGAGGCCGGCGACCACCGCGATGATGGTGGCGAGCGCGCCCGCCAGGCTTGCGCCGCGCCACAGCGCGAGGCTGCGCAGCCAGCCGCCAGCGGGCGCGGAAGGTGCCGGTGCTGCGGCGCGCTGGCGTGCGATGGCTTCGCTTTCCCGCTCCGCCTCGATCAGGTTGTGGATGCGCGTCCACACGACGGCATCCGGCACCACCGATGGTTGCAGTTCGGCCATGCCGGCGAGCCGGTCCTGCCACATCAGCGCGGCCGCGCGCACCGGCGCCTGCGTGCGCGCCATGGCTTCGAAGCGGCGACGGGCGCCGCCGCGAAGCGTGCCCACGGCATAGTTCGCGGCCAGCAGGTCCAGCAGTTCGGGATGGGCGGCGATGTTCATGTGCAGCCCTCGTTCACGCGATGCGCGCCATGCAGTTGCGCAGCTTCTCGAGGCCGCGCCGGATCCAGGTCTTGACGGTGCCCAGCGGCAGCTTGAGTTGCTCGGCCAGTTCGCCATGCGTCAGGTCGCGCAGGTAGGCCAGGCTCACCACTTCGCGCTGTCGCCCTTCGAGCTGGCCCAGGCATTGGTGCAGCGCCCAGGCCTGTTCGCTGGCGTCGGCCAGGTCCTGCGGCGTCGGCGCGTCGGAGGCCATCGTCTCGGCCATGGTCTCGTCGAACTCGTCGGTGACCTTGCTGCGGTCGGCCGTGCGCTTGCGCAGCATGTCGAGCGCGCGGCTGCGCACGATCAAACCCATCCAGGCCATGGGCGGACTCAGCGAGGCACGGTAATCGACCGCCACGCGCCAGATCGTCAGGAAAGTCTCCTGCAGCACGTCCTCTGCCCATTCGCGCTGGCGGACCACGCGCATGGCCAGGCCAAACAGCCGCGGCGACACGCGCTCGTAGAGCTGGCGCAGCGCCGCTTCGTCGTGCAGGCCGACGCGGTCGATCAGTGCCATCAGTTCGGCATCCGGGCTCGCAGGGGTCATCGGTGGATTGTGGAGCATGGCGCCGCATGCCATGGATACGGCCCTGATCCCCCTGCAGATTCAGAGGCGGCCGTGAATCCGATTGCCTCGCGCGTGCGTAGTTCACATGGGTGGCCGCGAACACGACGCAAAACAACGGCGGCGCGCTCGTGCCAGTCACCACTTTTCTCAACATGAAGGACTCGATCATGCAACTCCGCACCCTCCTGCCTCTGGTGGCCGCCGTCAGCCTCGCCGCCTGCGCCGGCATGGGCGCCAAGCCCGCGATGTATTCCCAGGCCATGCTGCCCGATGCCGTCAAGGTGCCCGCCGGCCACGCGGTGGCGATGGAAACCGTCGGCGCCGGCGACATCACCTACGAATGCCGCGTGAAGGCGAGCATGCCCGGCGAGCACGAATGGGTCTTCGTCGGCCCGGATGCGAAGCTGATGGATCGCATGGGCGCCCAGGTCGGCAAGTACTACGGCCCGCCGGCCACGTGGGAAGCCATGGACGGCTCGAAAGTGACCGCCACCCAGGTCGCCGTGGCGCCGAACGGCACGGGCAACATTCCCCACCAGCTGGTCAAGGCCAACCCGGCGACGGGTACCGGCAGGATGCAGGGCGTGAGCTACATCCAGCGCGTGGCGACGCAAGGCGGCGTGGCGCCCGCAATGCCGTGCGCGGGCGGCAACATGGGTGAGAAGCAGGTGGTGAAGTACCAGGCGGACTACATCTTCTATCGCGCGATGTAGGGCCAGTTCGGACGGGTTGCCGCTCGTTCGAAACCCGAACGACTTCGCCTGCTTATGGATCTCCGGCCGAGGCCTCCGAGCGATGCGTCACCCGGCGGTCTGTTTCGCGTCGAGCTGGTAGGCGCGCATGGCCGTCCCGCGGAAAAGCGCATCGCGTTCATCCGGCGAATAGCCGGCCGCCAGACGCTTGAAGGCGTTCCATAGCACGGGGTAGCTGCACATGCCCTTGTCCACCGGGAAGTTGCTTTCGAACATGCAGCGCGCCGGCGTGAAGGAATCGATGCAGGCTTCGACATAGGGGCGCCATGCGGACGCAAGCTCTTCCGACGGCACAGGTGTCTCGGCAGAGGCGAAAGGAAAGCCGGTGCGGGGCATGCCCAGCCCGCCGAGCTTGACGGCGACGTTGCCGTGCCGCGCCAGTTCCGCCATTCCCGCCCGCCAGACCTCGAACACCTCTGCACGCCGGCCCTTGAAAGGGCCGATTCCAAGGGGGCCACCGACGTGATTCAGCACGATCTGAACCTCGGGGCAATCGCGCGCGAGCTGGGCCACGTCGGCCAGTTGCGTGTGGTAGACCCACACGTCCAGGCTCAGGCCCAGGCGGGCCAGGACCTTGACGCCTTGCTGGAAGAGGGGGTCCAGCAGCAATCCTTGCGGTGGCCCGTCGGCGGGTCCGCTGAGCGCGGCATCGTCGCTCCAGGCGGCACGGCTGCGAATGCCGCGAAACCGGCCCTTGCCAGCCTCGGCATGGGCGTCCAGCACCTCCTCGACTTCCGGGCCGAGCAGCAGGTCGGCCCATGCCACGATGCCCGCGCACAAGCGCACGCCCCGGCCGTCCGCGCGCTCGGCTTGCGCCGCGGCGAACTCGGTTTCGCCAACGGGTCGCAGGTGCGCTGGACCGCCAGCCCGGTAGCGTGCCTTGCCTTCCACCAGGATCGTCGCCTCGACGGCGTGGCCGGTCGCGATGTCGGCCATCAGGTCGTCCGCGTGGTAGGGCGCGGACTCCTCGTCCCAGAAGTGGTGATGCGCGTCGACGATGCGCTGTTCCGGCTGCAGCACGGCCTCCTGCCGAAGCGCCAGCCACTCCGGGCGGATCTGCGGGAAGTTGCTCTTCTTGTATTGGGGATCGAATTTTTCCATGTCGCGCGATCAGGCCTCTGCGGTGAGGGGAGCTTCCGTGGGCGGGTTCGGCAGCGGCCTGCGCCGGAGCCATAGCGCCTTCGACGTCCCCACGATGCCTTCGCGGAACATTAGCACGCAGGCCATGAAGATGAGCCCCATGATGAGCGTGACCCACGATCCCAGCCCGGCCAGGTGGTGCTCGAGGGACACCACCACCACGGCACCGACGAAGGGCCCGAAGATCGTGCCCAATCCGCCCACCAGCGTCATCAGCACGGCTTCTCCGGAAGTCGCCCAGTGCACGTCGGTCAAGGTCACGAGCTGGAACACCAGCGTCTTCGTGGCGCCGGCCAGGCCCGCCAGCCCGGCCGACAGGACGAAGGTCACGAGCTTGTAGCGTTGCACGTCGTAGCCGAGCGAAATGGCACGGGGCTCGTTCTCGCGAATCGCCTTGAGCACCTGGCCGAAGGGCGAATGCACGATGCGGTACACGGCGAAGAAGCCGAACAGGAAGATCGCGAGCACGAAGTAGTACATCGCGAACATGTTGTCCAGGTCGATGAAGCCCAGCAGATGCCCGCGCGGGATGCCCTGCATGCCGTCTTCGGCCCCGGTGAACGGCGCCTGCACGCAGATGAAGTAGACCATCTGCGCCAGCGCCAGGGTCACCATCGAGAAGTAGATGCCTTCGCGCCGGATGGCGAGCCGGCCGACCACCAGCCCGAGCAGCGCGGCCGCCAAGGTGCCCGCGAGGATGCCAAGCTCGGGCGGGAAGCCCAGGCTCTTCACCGCGTAGCCGGTCACGTAGGCGGCGCTGCCCAGGAACGCCGCATGTCCGAACGACATCAGGCCGGCAAACCCGAAGAGCAGGTTGAACGCCATGGCGAAGAGCGCGAAGCAGTAGATCTTCATCATGAAGACCGGGTACACCGCGAGCGGCGCGAGCAGGCCCAGAGCCAGCAGCGCGAGCAGCACCGGGGTTCGCAGGTGGGCGCCGGCAGTCGGGACGGCAGGTGTTGTCGGTAGGGTCACGTCGATTCACTCACTTCTGCTGGCCGAACAGGCCGGAGGGTCGGAACATCAGCACCACGGCCATGATCACGAAGATCACGACATTCGATGCGGGCGGGTAGTACACGCGGGTCAGGCCTTCGACCACGCCCAGCGTGAGCCCGGTCACGATCGATCCCAGGATCGATCCCATGCCACCGACCACCACCACGGCGAACACCACCACGACGATGTCGGCGCCCATCAGCGGGCTGACCTGCATCACGGGCGCGGCCAGCACGCCGGCGAATGCGGCCAGCGCCGCGCCGAAGCCATAGGTCATCGTCACGATGAGCGGCAGGTTGATGCCGAAGGCCTGCACCATGCCCGGGTTCTCCGTGCCGGCGCGCAGGTAGGCGCCCAGCCGCGTGCGCTCGATGCCGTACCAGGTCGCGAGGCACACTGCCATCGATGCGAAGACCACCCAGGCACGGTAGTTCGGCAGCCGCATGAAGCCGACGTTAGTCGCGCCCTGCAGCAGCGCAGGCGGGCTGTAGGCCAGGCCCGTCACGCCATAGGAATTGCTGGCCAGGCTCTGCACGACCTGGGCCATGCCGAAGGTCAGCAGCAGGCCGTAGATCGGGTCGAGCTTGCGCAGGCGGCGGATCATGGTCCGCTCGCACAGGATGCCGAAGTAGCCGACCACGAGCGGTGCGACAAGCAATGACGCCCAGTAGTTCAGCCCGAGGTAGTTCAGCCCCATCCACGTGACCAGCGCACCCATCATGTAGAGCGCGCCATGGGCGAAGTTCACGACGTTGAGCAGGCCGAAGATGATGGCCAGGCCGAGGCTGAGGATGGCGTAGAACGAGCCGTTGACCAGCCCGATGAACACCTGTCCCAGCAAGGCCTGGTGAGGAACGCCGAAGATGTCCATGGTGGGTGTCGCTTACTTCTTGACCAGGCCGCAGGTGCTCTTCGACAGCGGCTGGAAGGCCTGCGCCGCGGGGATGGTGGCGAGCACGTTGTAGTAGTCCCAGGGCTTCTTCGATTCGGACGGCTTCTTGACCTGGACGAGCCGCATGTCGTAGATCAGGCGCCCGTCTTCGCGAAGCGAACCGTTGCGCGCATAGAAGTCGTTCAGCGGCGTCTCCTTCATCTTCTTCATGACCGCGGCGGTGTCGTCGGTGCCGGCGGCCTGGACCGAGCGCAGGTAGTTCGTCACCGACGAATAGACGCCCGCATGGACGGAGTCCGGCATCTTCCTGGTCTTCGCGAAGAAGCGTTCCGAGAACTTGCGCGTGTCGGCATCGGTGTCCCAGTAGAAGGCCTCGTTCAGGATCAGGCCCTGCGCTGCCTCCAGCCCGAGGCTGTGGATCTCGGGCAGGAAGGTCACGAGTGCCGCGACCTTCTGCTGCTTCGTCAGCCCGAATTCGTTGATGGCCTTGACTGCGTTCACGGTGTCCGCGCCCGACGCGATGAGTCCGATCACCTTGGCCTTGGAGGCTTGCGCCTGCAGCACGTAGGACGAGAAGTCCGGCGTGTTCAGCGGGAAGCGCACGCTGCCGACCACCTTGCCGCCCGCGGCCTTCACCGCTTCGATGCCATCCTTCTCGACGCTCTGGCCGCCCGCGTTGTCGAGCGTCACGAAGAACCAGGTGTCGCCGCCCTGCTTGGCGATCGCGTCGACCATGCTGTACGACTGCGAATAGCTGTCCCACGACGTATGCACGGTGTTGGCATTGCAGCTGTCGTTGGTGACGCGGGAGGTGCCCGACCCGTTCACGAACGCGATCTTGTTCTTCTGTCGGGCAATCTCCATCACGGCCAGCGAGATCGGCGAGCTGACCAGGTCGAAGATGGCATCGACCTGCCGTGTGTCGAACCATTGGCGCGCCGTGTTGGCGGCCAGGTCGGGCTTGTTCTGGTGGTCGGCGGAGATCACTTCGACCGGCGTGCCCAGCACCTTGCCGCCGAAGTCCTCCACCGCCATCTGGGCCGCGGTCACGGAGCCCGGCCCGGCGAGGTCCGAGTAGACGCCGGACATGTCGGTGAGCACGCCGATGCGCACCACGCCGTCCGACACCTTCGATGCCGGTTGCGCATGGAGCGCACAGGCCAGGGAGGCAGCGGTCAGGCCTATCGCGAGGGAACGCAGGGGATTCGATTTCATGTTGGATATCTCCGTGTCTCGGTTGTGGATCGCTAGGGATTCGGGTGGCTCAAACGCCCAGCCACTGGTGCAGTTCATCGGCGCGCTGCGCCACTTCGGTCTTGTCCAGCACGGCTTTCACGCGGCCGTGCTCGATGAAGTAGTGCCGGTCCGCCAGGCCGGCGGCAAAGCGGAAGTTCTGCTCGACCAGCACGATCGTGAAGCCGCGCTCCTTCAGCAACCGCAGCACGCGGCCGAGCGACTGCACGATGACCGGCGCCAGCCCTTCGGTGATCTCGTCGAGCAGCAGCAGGTTGGCGCCGGTGCGCAGGATCCGGGCGAGCGCCAGCATCTGCTGCTCGCCGCCGGACAGCCGCGTTCCGGGGCTGTGGCGACGTTCCAGCAGGTTCGGGAACATCTGGTAGATCTCCGCGGTGCTCATGCCGCCGTCCTGCAGCACCGGCGGCAGCAGCAGGTTCTCCTCGGTCGACAGCGACGCGAAGATGGCCCGCTCCTCGGGGCAGTAGCCCACGCCCAGCGGGGCCATGCGGTGCGGCGCCATGGCGATGGTCTCGGTGCCGTTGATCACGATGGAGCCGCGCCGTTCGCCCACCATGCCCATGATGGATTTCAGCGTGCTGCTGCGGCCCGCGCCGTTGCGGCCCAGCAGCGTGACCAGTTCGCCGCGGCGCACTTCGAGGTCGACGCCGTGCAACACGTGCGATTCGCCGTACCAGGCATGCAGGCCGCGGATGAGCAGGGGGACGGCGGCGTCCTGCCGTGAGGTCGGCTTAGACATCTTCCGTGACTCCCACATACGCTTCCAGGACCTGCGGATTGCGCGACACGACGTCGTACGGCCCCTCGGCCAGCACGGAGCCGCGTTGCATCACGGTGATGGTGTCCGACAGCGTCGACACCACGCCCAGGTTGTGTTCCACCATCACGATGGTCCGGCTCGCCGCAACCTTGCGGATCAGTTCGGTGACGGTGTCGATGTCCTCATGGCCCATGCCGGCGGTGGGCTCGTCGAGCAGCATCAGTTCGGGGTCCATCGCCAGGGTGGTGGCGATCTCCAGCGCGCGCTTGCGGCCGTAGGCCAGGTTGACCGTGGCGGCGTTGGCGAAGCTGGCCAGGTCCACGTCCTCGAGCAGCTGCATCGCAGCCGCATCGAGCTTGCGCAGGCATTGCTCGGAACGCCAGAACTGGGTCGCCAGGCCGGCCTTGCGCTGCAGCGCGACGCGCACGTTCTCGAGCACCGTCAGCCTGGGGAACACGGCCGAGATCTGGAAGGAGCGCACGATGCCCTGGCGTGCGATCTGGCCCGCGTTGTCCTTCGTGATGTCCTTGCCGTTGAAGTGAATGGTGCCGCTGCTGGGCGGCAGGAACTTCGTCAGCAGGTTGAACAGCGTGGTCTTGCCGGCGCCGTTCGGGCCGATGACGGCGTGGATCGTGCCGCGCCTGACGCGCAGGGCCACGTCACTCACCGCGGCGAATCCCTTGAACTGCTTGCACAGTCCCTTCGTCTCGAGGATCAGGTCGTCCATGGCTTTAGCGAAGGGCGACTGTTGTTGGACGCGAGTAGCAGGGCTGGGGCCTTGCAGGCAGGCTGTATCGCATGGGTGTGTCTCCGTTCGTTCTCCAGCCGGTTTGCACTGGTGGGGAAAGTGTGAAATCGCCTCGCGCTGCTCGCAACCGATAGCTGATATGCGCGAATCGCAGCGTGATGGCCGGTTCAATCGGGGCCATCAACCAAAAGGAGATACCCATGATTCGCTACCTCAAGCGCGGACGCGACGTCCAGGCCCGCGCAGACGACGACGCCAAGGTCCGCGGCACCGTCGAGACCATCATTCGCGACATCGAGACGCGCGGCGACGAGGCCGTGCGCGAGTACAGCAGGAAGTTCGACAACTGGGATCCGGCCGACTTCAGGCTGTCGCAGGCGAACATCGAGAAGGCGATCAACAGCCTGTCGGCACGCGAACTCGAGGACATCCGCTTCGCTCAAAAGCAGGTGCGCAACTTCGCGCAGATCCAGCGCAACTCGATGCTCGACGTCGAAGTCGAGACCCGCCCCGGCGTCTTCCTCGGGCACCGGCACATACCGATCAATGCGGTCGGCTGCTACATCCCCGGCGGCAAGTACCCGCTGCTCGCGTCGGCGCACATGAGCGTGCTCACGGCCAAGGTCGCCGGCGTGAAGCGCGTGGTGGCAACGGCGCCGCCGTTCCACGGCGAACCGCATCCGGCGATCGTGGCAGCGATGCACCTTGCGGGCGCCGACGAGATCCTGGTGCTCGGCGGCGTGCAGGCGGTCGTCGCCATGGCCGTCGGCACGCCCAGCATCGCGCCGGTCGACATGCTGGTCGGCCCGGGAAACATGTTCGTGGCCGAGGCCAAGCGGCAGCTTTTCGGCCGGGTCGGCATCGACCTGTTCGCAGGCCCGACGGAGACCCTGGTGATTGCCGATGACTCGGTCGACGGCGAAATCTGCGCGGTCGACCTGCTGGGTCAGGCCGAGCACGGACTGACCACGCCGGCCGTGCTGCTGACCACCAGCGAAGCCCTGGCCCACGCCACCATGGCCGAGATCGAGCGGCAGTTGAAGATCCTGCCGACGGCCGAGATCGCCGCGAAGAGCTGGGCCGACTTCGGCGAGGTCATCGTCTGCGACTCCGACGCGGAAATGCTTCAGAAGGCCGACGAACTCGCGTCGGAGCATGTGCAGGTCATGACCCGCGACCCGGATTACTTCCTGAACAACATGACCAACTACGGCGCGTTGTTCCTCGGCCCGCGCACCAACGTCGCCTTCGGCGACAAGGTGATCGGCACCAACCACACGCTGCCCACCAACAAGGCGGCGCGCTACACCGGTGGCCTGTGGGTCGGCAAGTTCCTCAAGACCTGCACCTTTCAGCGCGTGGTGACGGACGAGGCCAGCGCCACCATCGGCGAATACTGCTCGCGCCTGTGCCACATGGAGAACTTCGCAGGTCATGGCGAGCAGGCCAACATCCGCGTGCGCCGATACGGCACGCGCGCCGAGGTTCCGTGGTACGAACCGGTTCCGGCGCTGGAGGCATGACGGCCATGCGGGCCTTGCCGAGCTTCGGCGGCTTCCGGCTCGAAGGCAAGCGCGCGCTGGTCACCGGCGCTGGCCGCGGCCTGGGGCTGGCCGCCGCTTCTGCGCTCGCCCACGCGGGCGCGGAGGTCACGCTGGCTGCGCGCTCGCAGGCCGAGCTTGAGGCTGGCTGTGCGGCCATTCGCGACCAGGGCTGTGTCGCTGAATTCATCGTGCTCGACGTGACCGATTCCGAAGCGGTTGCCAAGGAGATCGGCTCGCGCCCGCCCTTCCATGTCCTCGTCAACAACGCGGGCATGAACCGGCCCAAGCTGCTCGTGGACACGCAGGACGAGGATATCGACGCGGTGTTCGCGCTCAACGTCAAGGCCACGTTCTACATGTCCCGCGAAGTCGCGCGTTCGCTGCAGGCCGCGGGGGAGGCGGGCTCGATCATCAACGTCTCGTCGCAGATGGGCCATGTGGGCAGCCCGCGCCGCACGTTGTACTGCGCGACCAAGCACGCGGTCGAGGGCATGAGCAAGGCGCTGGCGTGGGAGCTGGGGCCGTCCGGCATCCGCGTCAACACGCTGTGCCCGACCTTCATCGAGACGGCCCTCACCGCGCCGATGTTCGAGGACGCCACGTTCCGCCAGTTCGTGGTCGATCGGATCGCGCTCGGTCGACTCGGACGTATCGACGAGGTCATGGGCCCGATCGTGTTCCTAGCCAGCGACGCGTCCAGCCTCATGACGGGCAGCGCCCTGATGCTGGACGGCGGGTGGACGGCGGCCTGACGCATATCAGGTATCGACACACCGCTGCAGACAACTGCAGATACTCATTCAAGCAAGTGCGATAGCGCACGGATGCGCTCATCCAAACGGAGACAAGCAAAGACATGAAACACCTCAAGACCGCCATTGCCTCGGCAATGCTTCTGCTCGCCACGGTGGCGCACGGCCAGGCGTATCCGAACAAGACCATCAAGCTCATCGTGCCGTATTCGCCGGGCGGTGCGGCGGACCTCTCCGCGCGTTGGCTGGCCGAGGGGCTGACGCAGCAATTCAAGTACACGATCATCGTCGAGAACCACCCGGGCGCTGCCGGCAACATCGGCACGCGCGCAGTGGCCGCCGCCAAGCCCGACGGCTACACGCTGCTGCTGGGCTATGACGGCACCCTGACCATCAACCCCTCGGTGTATCCCAACGTCGGCTTCGACACGCTGAAGGACTTCGTGCCCGTCAGCAAGATCGCCGATTCCACGCTGCTGCTGGTCGCCAACAACAACCTGCCGGCGAAGGACGTGAAGGAGATGATCGCGCTCGCCAAGGCCAAGCCGGGCTATCTCGACTACGCCACTACGGGTGTGGGCAGCACGCCTCATGCGGCGGGCGAGATGATGAACATCCAGTACGGCATCGACCTGCGCCACATTCCCTATGCGGGCGGCGCGCCGGCGATGACGGCCGTCATGGGCGACCACGTCAAGATGGTCTACACGGCGGTGGCAACCGCGTATCCCTTCGTGGTGTCGGGCAAGGTGAAGGCGCTGGGCGTTTCCGCCCCCAAGCGAGCCGCCGCGCTGCCGAACGTGCCCACCTTCAGCGAATCCGGCGTGCCGGGCTTCGACCTCAACTCTTGGTTCGGCATCCTGGCGCCGGCCGGCACGCCCAAGCAGATCGTCGACCAGTTGCAGGGCGCCATCAAGACCGTGGTCGAGACGCCGTCCTACCGGGACCGCTACATTGCCGCCGGACTGGAGCCCGTGGGCAATACATCCGAGCAGTTCACAGGCCAGATCAAGGCCGACCTGACGCGCTGGGATGCCATCGTCAAGAAGGCGAAGATCAGCGCCAACTGAGAACTCGCAGGATCCGCTTTCAATGCGGATCCTGCGGCGCTTCAACCTTCCGGATGCGTGCTGCGGCGCGCAGCGGCGAAGGCCATCAAGCGCTCATCGCGCCAGGCGCGGCGCGATTCCAGGTCCCCATGTCCAAGATGCACGCGGCGCTGGGCCTCCACCTGCTTGATCAAGGTTTCATCCCACGGCTGTTCGTGCTGGCGTGACGCCGCGATGCGCTGATAGAGCGGCCCCAGCCGCACGGCGTAGTCGGCCACGCCGCCGGGCGCATTCAGGTCGATGGTCTCGAAGGGGCCCATGAAGGACCAGCGCCAGCCCAGGCCGTCGCGCACCGTCTTGTCGATGTCTTCGCAGCTCGCGACGCCTTCGTCGACCAGCGCCCAGGCTTCGCGCAACAGCACGGCCTGGAGGCGATTCAACACGAAACCCTCGACCTCCTTGCGCACATGCACCACCGTCTGGCCCACCGCCTTCATCAGCGCCTCGGCGAATTCGACGGTGGCAGCGGAGGTCTCTGGCGAAGGCACCAGTTCGACCACCGGCACCAGGTACGGCGGGTTGACCGGGTGCACGATGAGGATGCGCGGCGAGAGCGACAGCCCCAGCGCGAACGCCGATCCGGGGATGCCCGAAGTGGAGCTGCCCACGATCAGGTCGGGCGAGGCGATCGCGTCGAGGTCGATCATCAATTGCCGTTTCACGTCCACGCGTTCCAGCACGGATTCCTGCACGTAGGCAACGCCTTCGACGGCCTCGGCCAGTGTCGATGCCGTGGTGATGCGAGACAGGATGACAGCCGGGTCCTCCGCGATCAGGCCGTGGCGATGCAGCCCGGCCAGTTGCCCCTCGATGAGCGGAATCGATTTGCGGGTGATCTCCGGATTGGCATCGAACACCTTCACGTTCAGGCCGGCGCGAGCGTAGACCACGGCCCATCCTGCGCCCACGAGGCCGGCACCGACGATGGCGACCGTGTCGCTGGCGCCGAGTTGCATGTCTTTCATTTCGTTTGCTCCTGTGAGTTGTGTCTATCGAGTCATGACCGAAGGCAGTTTGCCCAGGCACCTGCGGCTACCTCGGAGAGACCAAGGCCCGAGACCCTGCGTGACCTGTCGGTCAAAAAAAGAGAAGCCCCCGAACAGCCGCAAGCGTTGGACGCTGTGCGGCTGATGAGGGGTGTGATCGGCCAGGTCGCAACCTGGCCGGCCGGGAGTGCAAGGCTCCCGCTCTATGAGAAAGCAGGGCCGCACGGCTTCATGCAGCGACCGCCTTGACACCCTTGTCCGCCGCTGCCTTCGATTCCGGCCCGCTGAGGCGCTTCCAGTCCCCACTCTTCGGCGCTTCCAGCCCGAGGTGGCCGCGCAGCGTGGTGGTCTCGTATTCGGTACGTACCAGGCCGCGGCGCTGCAGTTCGGGCACCACCATGCGCACGAAGTCCTCGTAGCTGCCGGGCATGTGGGTGGGCGACAGCACGAAGCCGTCGCAACCGCCCTCGGTGAACCACTTCTCCATCTCGTCGGCCACGGTCTTCGGTGACCCGATGAACACGTTGAACTCGTTCACCCGGGCGCGTTTGGAGAAGTCCACGAAGTCGCGCACCGACGGATTCTTCTTGCCCGACAGCGTGACGACGCGGTCGCGGAAGGTCTGCCAGCCCGAGATGGCGGCCATGTCCTCATCGGAGAAGGGCTCGTCCATGTCGCGGGTGGCGAAGTCGGTGTTGAGCACTTCGCAGATCAGCGCCAGGCCGTCGATGGGTTGGGCCAGCGAATCGATGTACTCGAATTTCTTGCGGGCGATCTCGTCGGTCTCGCCGACCACCACGTGGCAGGCGGTCGCGATGCGCACCTTGGCCGGGTCGCGGCCGGCCTCGGCGATGGCGCCCTTCATCTCGGCGTACTGCTTCCTGGCCATGGCCAGGTTGGGATAGACCACGAAGATCAGCTCGCCCCAGCGCGCCGCGAAGGCGCGGCCGCGGCCGCTCTGCCCGGCCTGGATCAGCACCGGCTGACCTTGCACCGAGCGCGGCACGGTGAACGGCCCGCGCGAATTGAAGAAGTCGCCGCGATGGTCGAGGCGCTTGACCTTGTCGGGGTGCGCGAACTCGCCGGTCTCCTTGTCGTTGACCAGCGCGCCCTCCTGCCAGGTGTCCCAGTGGCCCAGCGTGGTCTCCAGGAACTCGTCGGCGCGGTCGTAGCGCAGGTCGTGTTCCAGGTGCTCCGCGTGGCCGAAGTTGGCGGCTTCCGAATCGTTGAGCGAAGTGACCACGTTCCATGCAGCGCGTCCTTTGCTCATGAGGTCGAAGGTCGCGAAGGTGCGGGCCACGTGGTACGGCTCGTAGTAGGTGGTGGAGTAGGTTGCGCCCAGGCCGAGCCGGGTGGTCACCGCGGCCATGGCCGACAGCACCACCAGCGGGTCGAGCTTGATCGCACGCACGCCGGCCGCCACCGTCTGCGCATGGTCGCCGGAGTAGATGTCGGGCATGGCCAGCCGGTCGTCGAAGAAAGCCATGTCGAACATGCCCTGTTCCAGCACGCGCGCGATGTTCTGGTAGTACTCGGGCGTGAGGTAGGCGGGGTCGGTGGCGACATGGCGCCAACTGCCGGGGTAGGTCGAACAGTTCTGCGCCTGCATGAAACCGATGAGGCTGATCTTGCGGTCTTGGGTCATTGGGTTGTCTCCTTGGTAGTCGATGGGCGGCGCTTCAGTCGGGGATGTCGACTTCGAGCAACGGCGCGTGTTGCTGCGCGCCGTAGACGTCGCTGTCGCCGAAGGCGCCGGCCGGGATCAAACGGGGCAGCGTCGCCTTGAAGGCGCGTGCCGGGGCATAGGGCATGAACAGCACCTGCGACTCCTCCACGCGGTAGAGCCTGGCGAACAGCGCGGCATTGAGGATGCCGGTGGACTGCACCCGCTCGAACAGTTCGTCGGAGCCGAAGATGACGTCGATGGTCAGCTCGAAGGGGCCGGCGTTCTTGCTCTTGCAGACGCTGGCGAGGTCTCGGATGCGGGTCATGCTTGCATGCCTTTCACGTGGGCGTGTTCGATCGGGAACAGGTGGTAGGGGTCTTCCGCGTCGACGATGTGATAGACGCTGAACTCGTAGGACGCGCCCAGTTCCACGTCGGCCGGCGAGAAGGGGATGCCCATGTTTCCTTCCTTGCACAAGCGCCCCGGAAAGTCGGCATGCAGGATGGTGGTGCGCGAGATGGCGATCACCGCATTCGCCACTTCCTGCGTCGGCGCCATCGCCTCCAGAATGAAGCTGAGCTCATGAGCCGTGGTGGTGGTGACCGTCTCGCGCTCGCCCATCACGCCGTTGAGGCCGTAGCAGCGGATCGCCAGCTTGTAGCCGCCTTCGGGCACGCCGAAGTTGCGGGTCTTCTCGTCGACGATCGCACGCACCCGCACCAGGTAGTCGTCGATGTCGCGGATCAGCACCGGATCGCGGGTGGCGCACATGGCGATGGCGCGATAGCCGACACGCTCGACGCCTTCCATCTTGATGGTGTAGACGTCCGCTGGCTTCCATTGCATGCCGCTGACCCGCACGATGCGGTCAGTCAGTTGCTCGAACTTGCAGGCGGAGGTGTCCAGCATGCCGCCGGGTTCGTGGTGGTGGATCGCGCTGGGGTTCTCGTGCAGCGCGAAATTGGCCACCGACAGGCGGGTGCAGGCCTGCTCAGGATTGGTCGGCTCCAGGTCCACATGGTCCTCGAACACGCGTGCCAGCAGGCAGCCGTCGCGCTTGGGCGCGGCCGGCTCGGCGCCGCATTCGAGCATCTTGCCGGCGTACCAGGCCACGGCCGGCGGAAGGCCGCCGCGCAGCACGCCGGCGGCCCAGGGGGCGGGGTCGGTGCTGCGCCCGGCCAGGATGACCTGGGCGCCGTCGTCCAGCGCACGGATGTAGGGCTCTGGGCCCATCAGGCCCACGATGCGCTCGGCGCGGTCGACCTGTTCGTCCGTCAGCGGCGGGCGCTTGGAGGCGGACTTCACCTTGCCGTCTGCCAGTTGGCGCTTGATGAATCCGGGGTCTTGTTCGGCATGGATCAGCGCGAGCTTGAAGTCGAGCTTTTCCTCGCGGGCGATTTCCCGCACCAGTTCGGCCATGAACTGCAGGTGCGGTTCGCCACCGGCGCCGCCCGCCGTGCTGATCAATACCGGGATGCCGCGTGGAACGGCCGCCAGCAGCATCAGTCGGGTGTCCCGCTTGATGGACAGGCGTGAGCAGAAGGCCTTGCCTGCCCCGAGGTAGTAGGGACCGGGATCGGTGCTGCCGGCGTCCGCGCCGATGAGGTCGGGGTCGCGGGCCATGCCGGCCTGCAACGCGGATTCGGGGAAGCCGTAGCCGAGGATGGAAGTCACCGACAGCAGTCGGACTTCCTTCGGTAAATTCGTGTCTCTCGTTGTGTTCATGGCTCGAAGTTCTTGTATGGGAGCGGCAACTATCTGTCGATGGGGTGGGGCGCGACAACGGATAACAGGTATGCGTCCGATGCCGAAAATCGCCCGCAGGCCCTACCATGCGGGCCAGGACCAACACCCGAAGGCCGCAATGGACCTGCGCCAACTCCGCTACTTCATCGCCATCGCCTCCGCCGAGAGCCTGTCGCGGGCATCGGTCTCTGTCGGCGTCACGCAGTCGGCGCTGACCCGGCAACTGCAACTGCTGGAGGAGGAGTTGGGGCTGCCCTTGTTGCGCCGCACCGGGCATGGGGTCACGCTGACCGAGGCCGGGGAGCGCTTCCTCGGCTCGGCCACCGACATCGTGGATCGCGCGGACGTCGCCGTGCGCGACATGCAGGCCTTGCGCAAGACCACTGCGGGCAGCGTGGTGCTGGGCATCCCGCCGATGCTGGCGGAGACGCTGCTGGTGCCGCTCGTGGCGCGCTTCAGGCAGGACTTCCCGGAGGTGTCGCTGCGCGTGCGCGACGCCATCAGCGGCTACGTCCTCGAATGGCTGATCACCGGCCAGGTCGATGTGGCGGTGGTCTACAACGCGCCCAAGCGGGCCAAGCTGGCGCTGGAGACGCTGTTCGAGGACGAGCTGATGCTGGTCGGCGCCGCCGGGCAGGGCGCGCTGCAGTCGGACGAGCCCATCGACCTGGCCGAGGCCTTGAAGTTGCCGCTGGTGCTGCCCAGTCCCCTGCACGGCCTGCGAGACGTGATCGATTCGGCGGCGGCGCTGATCTCGGTGCAACCGAACATCGCGTTGGAGGTCGAGGGCATCCATTCCCTCATCCGCTTCGCCGAGGAAGGCTATGCGTACACCTTCCTGCCCTTCGGTTCGGTGTCGTACCACGTGTCGCAAGGCTTGCTGGGTGCGCGACCCATCGTCAACCCGACCGTGCCCAGCGTGCTGTCGGTGGCCATGTCGACCAAACGGCCCGCGACCAAGGCCATGAAGCAGTTGTTCCGCTACATCCGCGAGGACGTCGACCGCCTGCTGGAGACCGAGGTCTGGCAGCTTCGCAAGCCGCCATCGGAGCCGCCCGCGACCGATCCGCGATAACTGCTATGCGCTTCTCTTTCGGGGGCTGCTCCTAGACTTTCCAGGACCGATCCCCTGGAGACAAGACATGAGCACAACGCAACAAGACCCCACCGCCAAGAGCTTCCGACACGCCCTCGGCTGCTTCCCGACCGGCGTCGCCGTCATCACCACGTCCGATGCGCAGGACCAGCCCGTCGGACTGACCTGCAACTCCTTCAGCTCCGTTTCGCTGGACCCGCCGCTGGTGCTCTGGAGCCTGCGCAACAACAGCAAGTCGATCGACATCTTCCGGCAGACCGAGCAGTTCACGATCAACGTGCTGTCGCACCGGCAGGACGGCTTGTCCGGTCGTTTCGCGAGCAGCAGCAAGACCATGGCCCAGAAGTTCGAAGGCGTGCCTTATGCCGCGGGTTGGGGCGGCTCGCCGGTGCTCGCCGATTGCATCGCGAATTTCCAGTGCAGCGTGTTCGCCCGGCACGAGGCCGGGGACCACGTCGTCTTCATCGGGCAGGTGCAGGATTTCGAGCAGAGCAGCGACGAGGATGCGCTGGTCTTCTACAAGGGCGCCTACATGATGCTGGCTCAGTCGCTGCGGGCGCTTGCGGTCAAGAGCAACGATTCAGAGGCGGAACTGGTGCAGGCGCGTGCGGCCGTGCATGTCAGCCTGGTTCGGCTGGCCTGCGAAGCCGCGCAGCCGGCGGACTTCGAGGCCATCGAGCAGAACCTTCGTGCGCTGGACCTCTACGCCGCGGATGGCGACATGGTGCATCGAACGGAGGCTGCCATCACCTTCTTCAAGCAACTGACGACGGCGGCGCACAACGAGATGCTGGCCGTGGTTGCGCAGTCGCTGACCACCATCCTCGAGTACACGGTGTCGGAGCACCTCGCCCGTTCGCAAGCGCCAACCATCTATCTGCCGGCCCTGACGCCATTGCGCTGGCAGGTGTTGTCATGCCTGCGCGCGCGGGATGCGGATGGCGCTGCTGCAGCCATGTCGGAATACTTCGGATTGGTGGCCTCGTCGCGGGCGGCGGCGGCGATGGCGCTCAGCACGGTGGACGCGTAGTCGCTGGGGCGGTCCAGTCGGAACGTCCACCTGGGTACCTGAAGCGACTGTTCGCGCACGCTTCGGAGTCCGCCCGGCATGCGGTGCGCACCGGGCGGCTTCACTGTGCCGGCCGCTTCGCGGCTCCCCTGCAGTGCTCGCGTTCGGCGGGGTCCACATGAACTCGCTTCGCTCAAACAGCATGTGGCCCTGATCCGCCAAACGCTGCGCGCTTCGGCGGCACAGAGGCGGCGCCCAGCGCGCACCGCATGCCGGGCTCCAGGGGTGTTTGTTCGTACAAATCCAATGTATGACTGCTCCTTCGCGTGCCAACGGAATGAAGCGTTCGAGCGCAGCAGGTGAAGGGTGCCTGCGCAACGTATCGGTCATGGCAGAGAGCACGCTGCTGGACAGCAATTCGGTCCCTCGCCGCACGCATCGACCGACAACCTGAACTGATGATGGCGTGTCCCGATCGCAAAAACTCCAGTTAAAGCGACCCCTTTGAGAGAGGCAACGCAACAAGACATTCTCGATACGACTGGCGATCGGAAGTCTGACATATCCCGCCGCTCTCCGACTTGCCCCTTCTTGTCGTTCTAAGCGTTCAACCACCGTGCAACGCCATGCTGTGCTGCATGTTAATGCGAGCCTCCAAGTAGACTTGCCTGATCCACCAGCCGTTGATATCGGCATTCGCGCTCTGCGATAAAGGCGTGCGGCCTGCTGAACGAGCAAACTAAGTCGAAATACCATGATCACGAAGCTTGAACTTGAGGACTGGAAGAGCTACGAACGTTCAGAACTTCAGCTTGACCCACTAACGGTGATCATTGGCACTAACGCCAGCGGGAAATCCAACGCGCTAGACGCCTTGGCCTTTCTGAATCGAATTGCTGGGGGTGCATTGCTAACGTCTGCACTACAGGGAGACGGGGCGTTGTCGGCCCTGCGGGGTGGCGTGGAGTGGGCTGCGCGGCGACCAGGCTCCCTCTTTGCCCTTTCCGCCGTATGCCGTGCTGACGAATTGACGGACTATCACTATCGACTGGAATGTCGTATCGCCGATTCGCGTTGCGAAGTTGCTGCTGAGCAGCTATTCCGCACGAGGTATCGGCCAGGTAAGGATGGCAGGCGACGATCAGCTGTGGGAACCATTAAGCTCTTTCGCACTGATCCGTGCGCTGAGTCTGCTCCTACGATAGTCGCTCGTCTTTATAACGAGAAGCAGGGCACACGTCGCGAACTAGGTAGGACCCAGCCGCTCCTTTTTCAATTGGTCGGCCAAAAGCTTCGGCAGGAAATTCAGGACGGGATTGGCGAAGTGGTGGGTTCGCTGCGCGAGATATTCATCCTAGATCCGATCCCTTCCCATATGCGCGGGTACTCGCCGCTTGCAGACAAACTAGACTCTGATGCCAAGAATATCGCGGGGGTCATTGCCGCTCTGCCCGCACCCAAGCAGCAAGAAATTGAAGAGGTACTGACCCGTTACGCCAGCAAACTCCCTGAACGCGACATTCAACGTGTGTACGCGGAGACCGTCGGCAAGTTTAATTCCGATGCAATGTTGTACAGCGAAGAGAACTGGATTGGGCACGGTGCGCCGCCGACTGTCGATGCCCGTGGAATGTCAGACGGCACGTTGCGTTTCCTGGCGATACTGACCGCGCTGCTGACGCGCCCGGCAGGTAGCCTACTTGTTATCGAAGAGGTGGACAACGGCCTACATCCGTCAAGGGCGAACATGCTGCTCGACGTGCTTAAGACCGTTGGAGCGCAAAGAAAGGTCGACGTCCTAGCCACCACGCACAATCCCGCTCTTCTTGATGCGATGGGGCCAAGTATGGTCGCGTTCATCACCGTGGCTCACCGTGATGCAAGGACCGGCAACAGCGAACTCACTCTTCTGGAAGACATTAAACAGCTGCCGAAACTTCTCGCTCAAGGAACTCTCGGGCGCCTGTCCAGTAAGGGCCTGATTGAAAAATCATTTCAACAGGCATTCGATTTTGCTGAGTCGGTAGAGAACAGCAATGGCTAGCCGCGTGCTGGTATTGGATACGTCGGTCCTCTGCTGTTGGCTGCGGGTACCCGGAAAGGACACCGCAGGTCCGGCTGCCGATCTTTGGGATCATGCACGGATCGATGCTCTATTGAAGGCTGAAGAAGCACAGGGAAGTACGTTCGTGCTGCCGATCGCGACCTTGATCGAAACTGGCAACCACATTGCCCAGTGCACTGGCGACCGGTTTGCGCTTGCGTCCAAGTTGGGCCAGCATCTTGCCGCAGCTGCGGATTCCAAAAGCCCGTGGGCCGCATTCAGCGAACAATCGGTGCTTTGGGATACAGATGCGCTTCGGTCTCTCGCGAACGATTGGCCACCACTTGCAGCCGCGTCAATGAGCATCGGCGACGCGACTATCAAGGCCGTTGCCGAGTACTACGCAACTGCTCGCTTTCATGTGCAAATATTGACTGCCGACGAGGGACTCAAGGCGTACGAGCCGACCAAGCCGATCGTGCAACCCCGACGGAGGGTGTGAGGTCTGTAGCCGTCACTGGCTCGCTTGCCGTTTCCCTTGGGTCATCGCCCATCACCGATTTCTCGTCCCGACGAGCGGCCGCGCGTTCGAGCAAAGTGAACTGGCCGGCCGGTTGACTTTGCGTTGCGGGGCATACCGACCTTCGATCAACTAAGCCCGGTATGCCGAGCGCGATGGGCGCCGCCTCTGTGCCGCCGAGGAGCACAGTCGTTCGCGGATCAGGGCTGGCGATTGTCTGAGCGGAGCGCAGCGTAGCGAGTTCGAGCCAGACCCCGCGAATGACGAGCACCGCAGGGGAGCCCCGAAGGGGCCGGCACAGTGAAGGCGACCAGCGCGCTTGGCATGCCGGGCGCTCTCCGCAGTGGGAACGAAATCGCCCCCTGCAACCAACAAGCGAACTACCCCAACCGCTGACGATGCCGCGCAATCTGCGCCCGCACCTGCGCCGGCGCCGTCCCACCCAGCGTGTTGCGCGCATTCAGCGAGCCGCGCAGGCTCAGCACCTCGTACACGTCCTTCTCGATCTTCGGATTGAACTCCTGCAGCACCTTCAGCGGCAGTTCCGACAAATCGACGTTGTGCGAGATCGCGGCCTTCACGGCATGCGCCACGGCCTCGTGCGCGTCGCGGAAGGGCAGGCCCTTCTTCACCATGTAGTCGGCCAAGTCGGTCGCTGTGGCATAGCCGCGCAGCGCGGCCTTTTCCATCGCTTCGGGCTTGACCGTGATGCCGCCGACCATCTCGGCAAAGATGCGCAGCGTGTCCTTCAGCGTATCGACCGTGTCGAACAGCGGCTCCTTGTCCTCCTGGTTGTCCTTGTTGTAGGCCAGCGGCTGGCCCTTCATCAAGGTGATCAGGCCCATCAGGTGACCGACCACGCGACCGGTCTTGCCGCGTGCCAGTTCGGGCACGTCCGGATTCTTCTTCTGCGGCATGATCGAACTGCCGGTCGTGAAGCGGTCGGCGATCTGGATGAAGCTGAAGTTCTGGCTCATCCAGAGGATCAGTTCCTCGCTGAAGCGGCTGATGTGGATCATCGCCAGCGATGCGGCCGAGGTGAACTCGATCGCGAAGTCGCGGTCGCTCACCGCATCGAGGCTGTTCTGGCAGACGCCGTCCATGCCCAGTGTCTTCGCGACCATTTCGCGGTCCAGCGGATAGCTCGTGCCTGCCAGCGCCGCGGCGCCCAAGGGCAGGCGGTTCAGGCGCTTGCGCACGTCGGCCATGCGTTCGGCGTCGCGCGAGAACATCTCGACATAGGCCAGCATGTGGTGGCCGAAGCTCACCGGCTGGGCCACCTGCAGATGCGTGAAGCCTGGCAGGATCACTTCGACGTTCTTGTCGGCGATGTCGACCAGCGCCTTCTGCAGGTCGCCCAGCAGGTCGGTGATCAGGTCGATCTCGCCGCGCAACCACAGGCGCACGTCGGTTGCTACCTGGTCGTTGCGGCTGCGGCCGGTGTGCAAGCGCTTACCGGCATCGCCGACCAGCTGGGTCAGGCGCGCCTCGATGTTGAGGTGGACGTCTTCCAGGTCCAGCTTCCACTCGAACTTGCCGGCCTCGATCTCCTCACGAATCTGCTTCATCCCGCTTTCGATCGCGGCGTGGTCCTGCGTGCTGATGATCTTCTTTGCGGCGAGCATGCCGGCATGCGCCAGCGAACCCTCGATATCCGCCTGCCAAAGGCGTTGGTCAAAGCCGACACTGGAGGTGTAGCGTTTGACCAGGTCGCTCATCGGTTCGGAGAACAGGGCGGACCAGGCTTCGGATTTCTTGTCGAGTTGGTTTTGGGTCATGGCGGGCAGGTGGAGGCAATAATGGTTGTCACGCCATGTATCAGTGATGCGCAACCTGTCGATTTTATCGGCCGCACCTTCGGCCAGCCCATCGGCGGCCCCATCGAGCGGGTCCGCGGGGCCAAGTCGCGCGCCGGCGAGCCCGCGCGTGGTGCTGTTCGACGCCTGCCAGGTGGGCACGGTCTTCCGGGCGGTGCTGTTCGTGGAGGTGGTGGTCGGCGTGGGCGCCATGTTCGTGGCGACGGGCCCGCAGGACTGGCTCGGGCTGCTGGCAACGATGACCGGGGGCGCGTTGCCGGCCACCTTGCTCTGGTTGATCCTGGCCTGCGCCTTGAAGAAGCTGCTGGCGCGCTTGCCGCGCCTGGCCCAGTATTCGATCGGCGTGCTGCTCGGCGTGCTGTCGGCGCTGTATGGCTGCGGCCTGCTGCGGCTGACCGGCGTGCTGCCGGTGGCGCCGTGGCTCGCGAGCGGGCTGGCCGGGGCGTTGCTGGCGGGCGTCGCGATCACGGTACTGGTCTTGCGCGCCCGTGGCCGCACGCCGGCGGCCACCACGGCACGGCTCGAGGAACTGCAGGCCCGCATTCGCCCGCACTTCCTCTTCAATACGCTCAACTCCGCCATCGCCTTGGTGCGGGAGGAGCCTGCCAAGGCCGAGACCATGCTGGAAGACCTGGCCGAACTCTTCCGCCGCGCGCTGGCCGACCCGAACGAGGCCGTGACGCTGGCCGACGAGATTGCCCTGGCCGAGCGCTACCTTGCCATCGAGCAGGTGCGCTTCGGCGGACGCCTTCGCATCAACTGGCAGATCGACCCCAACGCAAGCGGGGCGAAACTGCCCCCGCTGCTGCTGCAGCCGCTGGTGGAGAACGCCGTGAAGCATGGCGTGGAGCCCAGCCCCGAGGGCGCCACGCTGCGCATCCGGACCGAGCGGCGCGGCGGCATGGTGGTGATCGAGGTCATCAACAGCCTGCCGCCACTGCGGTGGGCCGACGAACCGTTGCCGCGCGGCCACGGCATCGCGCTGGCGAATGTGCGCGACCGGCTGCGCCTGTTGCACGATGTGCAGGCGCAGTTTCGAGCGGGCGTGGATCAGGGGAGCTACAGGGTGCGAATAGACATCCCGGCCAAGTCATGAAGGGCAATTGATTGATGAGTTCGTTGCGTACCTTGATCGTCGATGACGAGCCGCTGGCGCGTTCGCGCCTGCGCACCTTGCTGGCCGAATGCCATGCCCCTGCCGCCGATGTGATCGGCGAGGCGGCGCAGGCCACGGAAGCGGAGCAGCGCCTCGACGAGACGCCCGCCGACCTCGTGCTGCTCGACATCCACATGCCGGGCGTCGATGGCACCGAGTTCGCGCGGGTGTTGCGAGGGCGGGCCGACGCGCCGGCGATCGTCTTCGTGACGGCGCACTCAGGCCACGCGGTCACTGCTTTCGAGCTGGATGCGGTCGACTACCTCACGAAGCCGGTGCGCGCCGAGCGCCTGCAGCAGGCGCTGCAGAAAGCCGAGCGCTACCTCAAGGAAAAGCGGGCGGCGCTGCCGGACCCGAACGAAGAGGTGTTCCTGATACAGGACCGCGGCCGGGCCGAACGGGTGCCGGTGGCGGAGGTCGTGTATCTCAAGTCCGAGTTCAAGTACCTCACGGTGCGCACGCCCTCGCGCAGCCACATCTATGACGCCAGCCTGGCCGAGATCGAGGAGCGCTACCCCGACCGGTTCGTGCGCGTCCACCGCAATGCGCTGGTCGCGCGCTCGGCGATGCGGGCGCTGGAGAAATACGACGACGGCGAGGACATCGACGGCTGGGCGCTGCGGCTGCGCGGCATTGCCGAGCCGGTGGTGGTGTCGCGGCGGCAACTGGCGGTGGTGCGCGACGCGCTCAAGGACTTGCGATGAGCGCACTGCCGGTGCCGGAGCGCCCCGGGCCGTCCGTGAAGGCGGATCCTGCAGAGGAGCCCTTGCCCAATCTCATCGAGTCGCTCGAATCAGTCGAGCCGATCGAGCCTGCGCAGGATCGGATCATGCTGCACATGCCGGTCGACGTTCGCAGCGCGTCGCTGGTCGTGCTGGTCGTGCTGGCAACGGTTTTCACGCTGCACTGGGCTTCGGCCGTGTTCATCCCGCTCATGCTGAGCCTGCTGCTGACCTATGCGCTGGCGCCTGTGGTCGAGCGGCTGGCGCGCTGGCATGTGCACCGAGCCTTGGGAGCCGGACTGGTGTTGCTGGCCATCGGGGGCGCGTTCGGCGCCACGGTCTATTCGCTGGCGGACAGCGCGGGTGAATTGCTGGATTCGCTCCCGGTCGCCGCCCAGAAGCTGCGCCTGGCGGTGCGCCCGCATGGCCCGGTACGCCCGGGCACGCTCGACAACGTGCAGCAGGCCGCGACACAGCTCGAGCAGGCCGCCAGCGAGAGTTCGGCCAAGACTGCGGCCCAGAGGGGCGTAGCGCGGGTCGTGGTCGAAAAGCCGGCGATCAATGTGCGCGACTACCTGTTGACCGGCACGCTGGGCATTCTGGGCGCGGCAGGGCAGCTCACGCTGGTGGCCTTCCTGACCTTCTTTGCGCTCGCCTCGGGCGACACATTCCGCCGCAAGCTGGTCAAGATCACCGGGCCCAGCCTGCAAAAGAAGAAGATCACCGTGCATGTGCTGGACGACATCACCGGCCATATCGAGCGCTATCTTCTGGTGCAGATCCTCACCAGTGCCATCGTGGGCGTGGCGACCTGGCTGTCGTTCTGGGCCCTTGGCATGCAGAACGCGGCCGTGTGGGGAATCATCGCCGCGGTGACCAACCTCATTCCGTACATCGGCTCGATCATCATGATGGCGCTGTCGGCGCTGGTCGCATTCATGCAGTTCAACACGGTCGACATGGCATTGCTGGTAGGCGGCATCTCGCTGGTGATCCACACCCTGGTCGGCAACCTGTTGACGCCTTGGCTCACCAGCCGCAGCAGCAGCATGAACGCCGTGGCGGTGTTCGTGGGCGTGATCTTCTGGGGCTGGCTGTGGGGCGTGTGGGGACTGCTGCTCGGCATCCCGATCATGATGGTCGTGAAGGCGGTGTGCGACCGGGTCGAAGATTTGCAACCGCTCGGCGAAATACTTGGCGACTGACCCTTCGGCTATGCCGGTTGGTCGCTGGCGCCGTGCAGGAGATTGCGCAAACAATAGGCCTTCCTGAACCTTCGAACTACACCCGGTCTTCCTGGCCTCCCTTCCCGTGACCATTCTTGACGCCCGCAAATCGGGGCTCGCCAACGGCGGCCCGAGTTTCTCCCTTGGCAACCGGTTGCTGCGCGCGGTCTGGATTCCGGTCTGGCGACTGGGCGCCGGCTGGACGCCACGCCAGTTGCACCCCTGGCGCCGCTTTCTGCTGCGTGCCTTCGGGGCCAGGATGGCGCCCGGCAGCGACGTGCGCGGCAGCGCCAAGGTCTGGTATCCGGCCAATCTCGAAATGCACGAGGGCGCGATCATCGGGCCCGGCGTGAACGTCTATTCGATGGGCACGATCACCGTCGGGCGCAAGGCGCTGGTTTCGCAAGGCGCTCACCTGTGCGCCGGCACCCACGACTTCGACACGCCCTTGTTCCAGCTGGAGGCCAAGCCCATCACCATCGGCGCCCACGCCTGGGTCGCGGCCGAGGCCTTCGTCGGCCCGGGCGCGCGCATCGGTGAAGGGGCGGTGGTCGGTGCGCGCGCCGTTGTGTTCGGCAAGCTGGAACCCTGGACTGTGTATTCGGGCAATCCGGCGCGGCCGATCCGCCAGCGGCGGCGCTTCGCCGACGAGACGGCGCAGTCCTGATCTCTTGAGTCGATGTGGCTTCGCCATCCCGGCTGAATCCCCCGCGGGGGCGGGCCGGGTACCGCCCGGTCTTGGGGGCCTCTCAAGCCTGAATTTGGCGCCGATGCGTTCGGCGCCCGATGTAGACGAGGCCGCAGTCCAGATCTGGCCCCACGAGGCTCGCGACGACCCGGAAGCGCATCGGCGGGGTCGCAGGTGGCCCAGCCGGCGTCGATCCCCAAAACATTGCCTACGCGGAAACGCAGGTTGCAGGCGTTTCACAATATGCATGTTGCGCTGCCCGCGCTCAACCATTGCATTCATGAACATCACCATCATCGGCACCGGCTATGTCGGGCTCGTCACCGGCGTGTGCCTGGCCGACCTCGGCAATCACGTTTTCTGCCTCGATCTCGATCCGGTCAAGATCCAGACGCTCAACAGCGGCGGCATTCCCATCTACGAGCCCGGCCTGGCCGACCTCGTGCATTCGAACGTGGCCGCCAAGCGCCTGACCTTCTCGACCGACGTCGAAGCCGCGGTTGCGCATGGCGACGTGCAGTTCATCGCGGTCGGCACGCCACCCGACGAAGACGGCAGCGCCGATCTGAAATACGTGCTGGCCGCCGCGCGCAGCATCGGCCGTCACATGAACGGCTTCAAGGTCATCGTGGATAAATCGACCGTGCCCGTGGGCACCGCGGAGAAAGTCAGTGCGGCGATCCGCGAAGAGCTGACGAAACGCGGCCTGGCTGCCCAGCGCTTTGCCGTCGTCAGCAATCCGGAGTTCCTGAAGGAAGGTGCGGCGGTCGAGGACTTCATGCGGCCCGACCGAATCGTGCTGGGCGTGGACGACAACGAGGACGGCCACGACGCGCTCGCCGCCATGCGCAAGCTGTACGCGCCTTTCAACCGCAACCACGAGCGCATGCGCGTGATGAACGTGAAGTCGGCCGAGTTCACCAAGTACGCGGCCAACGCGATGCTGGCCACGCGCATCAGCTTCATGAACGAACTGGCCAACCTGGCCGACAAGGTGGGCGCCGACATCGAGATGGTGCGCCAGGGCATCGGCTCCGACCCGCGCATCGGCTACAGCTTCCTGTATGCCGGCACGGGCTATGGCGGCAGCTGCTTCCCGAAAGACGTGCAGGCACTGATGCGTTCCGCGGGCGAGTACGGGCAGCGGCTGCAGGTGCTGGAGTCGGTCGAGGCGGTCAACGACGCGCAGAAGCACGTCCTCGTGCGCAAGATCCTCGAGCGCTTCGGCAACGACCTGCACGGCAAGACCTTCGCGGTTTGGGGGCTGGCCCTCAAGCCCAACACCGACGACATGCGCGAGGCGCCCAGCCGGGTGCTGCTGGGTGCGCTGGCGCGCGCCGGTGCGCGCATCGTGGCGCACGATCCGGTGGCAGTCCACGAGACCCAGCGCGTGCTGCCACAGGACTTTGCCGACGCACCCGCCTGCATCGAGCAGATCGAATTCGCGACCGACCCGATGGCCGCGCTGGAAGGCGCCGACGCACTGGTCATCGTGACCGAATGGAAGGCGTATCGCAGCCCCAACCTGGAGCGGCTCAAGGCGGTGATGAAGGCGCCGGTGATCTTCGACGGGCGCAATCTGTACGAGCCGGAGACGATGCGGGAGGCGGGCGTCAGCTATTTCGGCATCGGCCGCAACAGTTACTGAGCCCAATCAAAGAAGCGCAGGACTTCATGCCGCTGGCGCAGCGTGTCGGCGCGGCCCAAGGCCATCAGCTCGCGCGTGAAGCCGGGCTCGAACAGCAGGTAGCTCGCAAGCGCTGAACCCTTCACGTCGCGCGAGCCGCCGGCACCCAGGCCGCCGAACAATCGTCTCACCGGGCCGGGCAGGGCGTCCACGTGGCGCGCGGCGATCGCGTCGATGCGCTCTGACGGTGAGATCACCAGCAGCTCGAGCGGGCGCAGCGCGCTCCGGGCGCGCAACTCGGGTGGAATCAGCGCCAGAGTGTTGTTGATGCGGCGCAAGCGCTCGACGTCCACGCCCAGTGCGTCCAGGAAGATGCTGGACATGGCATGCCCCGCGATCTGCGCGAGCGAGGGGTAGCCGGTCAGGGTGTTGGGTGGGAGTTGTTCGCGCGGCTCGGTCATGCGGCCGGCGCCGATCACGAGGACGCGTGTGGCGCCGAGGTGGATGGTCGGCGAGATGGGGGCGGTCTGCCGCATCGAGCCGTCGCCGAAGTACTCGACGTGGTTGTGCATCTTCAGCGCCGCGGCCGGGAACACAAAGGGGATGGCCGATGACGCCAGCAGGTGTTCGTGCGAGATGGTGCAGGGCATCGCGAGCCGCTGCGATCGCACCCAGGCTTGCGTCGGCGTGGCCGACTCGTAGAAGGTCACGTGCTCGCCCGAGCTGTAGCTGGACCCGGTCACGGCCAGCGCCTGCAAATGACCTGCGCGCATCAATTCGGGCAGGCGCTCCAGTGGCACCATGCGCTTCAGCAATGCGGCCAGCGGTGCGTTGTCGAGCAGGGAGCGCGGCTTGATGCGCAGCACCGTCGCGACGAAGCGGCCGAGCCCCAGCACCAGGCGCCAGCGCGCGCCGCTGCCCAGCAGCGCGAGCGTGTCGGCCTTGTAGACCTGCTCGGCCCGCACGTTGCGCCAGACCTCCGCGATGCGGCGCACCGCAACGTCGAAGTCGTCCGCGCCGCAGGCGAGGGCGGCTGCGTTGACGGCGCCGGCGGAGGTGCCGGCGATGATCGGAAAGGGGTTCGGCCCCTGCTTGGCGCCTGCGCTGCGGCGGATCCTGGCAATGCCCTGGAGCACGCCGACCTGGTAGGCGGCGCGCGCGCCGCCGCCCGTCATGAGCAGGCCGGTGGAAGGGGGCGATGCAAGTTGTTGGATAGGCGCGGCGGCACTTGTTTGGGCGGGCGATTCAGAGGGCATACGAGCGCCACTAGACTATCCGCCATTCAGGAGTTTGAGCAATGGCACTTACGCAAGGGGAACTGACTGCGGCGCTGCAGTCGGTCCAGGACCCGAACACGGGCAAGGATTTCGTCAGCACGCGCGCGCTGAAGAACCTGCAGATCGAGGGGAGCGACGTCTCGTTCGACGTGGAGCTGGGCTATCCGGCGCGCAGCCAGCATGCGTCCCTGCGCAAGGCATTGGTCGACGCTGCGCGCAGCGTGCCGGGCGTGGGCAATGTGTCGGTCAACATCCAGACGCGAGTGCTTTCGCATGCGGTCCAGCGGGGCGTGCAATTGCTGCCCGGTGTGAAGAACATCATCGCCGTGGCTTCTGGCAAGGGCGGCGTCGGCAAGAGCACGACCGCGGCCAACCTGGCGTTGGCGCTGGCGGCCGAGGGCGCCAGCGTGGGTCTGCTCGACGCCGACATCTACGGACCGAGCCTGCCGATGATGCTCGGCATCCAGGGCCGCCCTTCCAGCGAAGACGGCAAGACGATGATGCCGATGGAGAACCACGGCGTGCAGGTCATGTCGATCGGCTTCCTGGTCGACCAGGACGAAGCCATGATCTGGCGCGGCCCGATGGCCACGCAGGCGCTGGAGCAGTTGCTCCGCCAGACCAACTGGAAGGACCTCGACTACCTCATCGTCGACCTGCCGCCCGGCACCGGCGACATCCAGCTCACGTTGTCGCAGCGCGTGCCGATGACGGGCGCGGTGATCGTGACGACGCCGCAGGACATCGCGCTGCTCGACGCGAAGAAGGGCATCAAGATGTTCGAGAAAGTGGGCGTGCCCATCCTCGGCATCGTCGAGAACATGGCCGTGCACGTCTGCTCGAACTGCGGCCATGTGGAGCACATCTTCGGCGCGGAAGGTGGCAAGAAGATGGCCGCGCAATACAACATGGACTACCTCGGCGCGCTGCCGCTGGACATCAACATCCGTCTGCAGGCCGACAGCGGCACGCCCACGGTGGCGGCTGACCCGGACGGCCCGGTGGCCGCGATCTACAAGGACATCGCGCGGCGCGTGGCGGTGGGGATCGCGGAGAAGGCGAAGGACTTCTCGGCGAAGTTTCCGACCATCACGATCAGCAAGAACACCTGAGAGGCCCGAAGAGCAGGCGGTGCCCGGCCCGCCGTCCCACGCTCGCGGCGGGGAGGGACAAAAACGCCGCCCAGTTTCACGACACAAGTGTTGTTTCAGAAACACACGGGTCGTGATCGCGTCAGCTCGCGGTCACCCTGCAACGGGGCCGCTGCGCGTGGAATTGCCTTGGGGAGTCTGCTTACAACACCCTATTGCGCACCTGCCCGTTTGTTTATTGAATGAGTCTCGTGGTGAACTTTTCTTAAACAATCTGTTACAAGAATGCTTTCACGGCGCCGTTGCGAGCAGCGGCTTGAAGACAACAGGAGTATCGACATGGCAGGTTCTTCCGCAGGCGTTCTCGAAGGAGATCGCGGCAATGGCATGACGGGCGGCGAGCCCGGCCTTCTGGACAAGGCGCGCATCATCGCGGGCCCGGGCTTCAACCGATGGCTTGTGCCACCGGCGGCGCTCGCGATCCACTTGTGCATCGGCATGGCCTACGGCTTCTCCGTGTTCTGGCTGCCGCTTTCCAAGCAGCTCACCGCGGCCGGCGCGGGCGCCGCCTGCCCGAAGGACATGAGCTTCTTCGCGGAACTGTTCGCCACGGGCTGCGACTGGCACGTGGCCACGCTGGGCTGGATGTACACGCTGTTCTTCGTGTTCCTCGGTTGCGCGGCCGCGCTGTGGGGTGGCTGGCTCGAGCATGCCGGCCCGCGCAAGGCCGGCGTGGTGTCGGCGGTGTGCTGGTGCGGCGGGATGCTGATCTCGGCGCTGGGCATTCACACGCACCAGTTCTGGATGATGATCCTGGGCTCCGGCGTGATCGGCGGCATCGGCCTGGGGCTGGGCTACATCTCGCCAGTGAGCACGCTGATCAAGTGGTTCCCGGACCGCCGCGGCATGGCGACCGGCATGGCCATCATGGGCTTTGGTGGCGGCGCGATGATCGGCTCGCCGCTGGCAGTGGACCTGATGAAGTACTTCTCAACCCCCACCGACGTCGGCGTGATGCAGACCTTCGTGGCGATGGCGCTGATCTACTTCGTGTTCATGCTCGGGGGCGCCTTCGGCTACCGGGTGCCGGCCACGGGCTGGAAGCCGGAAGGCTGGACGCCGCCGGTGGCGCAGAACACCAACGCCATGATCACGCAGCGCCACGTGCACGTGTCGAAGGTCTGGGGCATTCCGCAGTTCTGGCTGGTGTGGATGGTGCTGTGCATGAACGTCAGCGCCGGCATCGGCGTGATCGGCATGGCTTCGCCGATGCTGCAGGAAGTCTTCGGCGGCAACCTGATCGGCGTCGCGAAGAAATTCGGTGAACTCGACAAGACGCAACTCGCGGCCATCGCGACGGTGGCAGGCGGCTTCGCGGCCCTGCTGTCGCTGTTCAACATCGGCGGCCGCTTCTTCTGGGCCAGCCTGTCGGACAAGCTCGGTCGCAAGCTGACCTACACGATCTTCTTCATCCTCGGCGGCATCCTCTACGCCAGTATCCCCGGATCGGCCGCGGCGGGCAGCAAGCTGCTGTTCGTCGGCGCGGTCTGCATCATCCTGTCGATGTACGGCGGCGGCTTCGCCACGGTGCCGGCCTACCTGGCCGACCTGTTCGGCACGCAGATGGTGGGCGCGATCCACGGCCGCCTGCTGACGGCCTGGGCCACGGCGGGCATCCTGGGGCCGGTGGTAGTGAACTACATGCGCGAATACCAGCTCGGCCTCGGCATCCCGCGCGAACAGGTCTACAACCAGACCATGTACATCCTGGTCGGCATGCTGGTGATCGGCCTGATCTGCAACCTGATGGTGCGCCCGGTGGCTGACAAGCACTTCATGAGCGATGCGGAACTCGCCAATGAAAAGCGGCTGGCCCATGAGCGGGCTGCGGCCTCCGAAGCGGGCTCGGCCCTGAGCGGTGCGACGGGCAGCGTCAGCCCGCTCGTGACGCTGCTGGCCTGGGCGGCGGTCGGCATTCCGCTGGCCTGGGGCGTCTACCGCACCTTGATCAGCGCCGCGAAGTTCTTCAGCTGAAGGTGCGAATATTCCTGCGCGGCCGCCAATCCCGGGTCTGCGGTGTTGGCTCCGGCATGACGGACGCTGCGCGCAGTTGTCAGCCTGCGCCGCAACTGCGTTGTCGCGGCGCTGGAGTACGGCTCCGTGCCTCGACCCGGCGTTGACGGCCTCGCTACGGAATCTTCACACCTTCCGCCCCCGAGGGAAGGGACGCGCCCGGCGCGGCCCTGCGGGTCGAGTCGAGCAGGCTGAGCCACATCGACACGGAATCGCCAGGTAGCGTCTGGACAAGCGCCACAAGGGTCTGCCGGGTGCGCCCCGCAACGGCGATGTCCAGAAGCTCGATAGATGGATAGACTGGTCCGAGAGACAAGCGCTGGCCATGGTGGCTGGCAAGGCGAGGCACATGCAACACCCAGCCACCCAGGCAGAACCCAGGGCGATCCCGCTCGCCACGCCCGACGAGTTGCGTGATCGCATCCGCCGCAAGAGCAAGCTCAAGGGCCGGCAGCCCGAGGAGGGCGCGCTGCAACGCGTGCGCGAACTCATCGGGCCGCGGCCGGATGGCGGGCACCCGCGCGACCTGCTGATCGAGTACCTGCACATCCTCAACGACGCGCACCGTGGCCTGCACGACAGCCACCTGGTGGCGCTGGCCGCCGAGATGAAGATCCCGATGGCCGAGGTCTACGAGGTCGCGACCTTCTATCACCACTTCGAAGTGCTGCGCGGCGACGAGCAGGCGCCCGGACTGACGGTGCGGGTCTGCGACAGCCTGTCCTGCGAGCTGGCCGGCGCGGGTGAGCTGCTGACGCGTTTGCCGCGTTTGCTGGGCGCCGCCGGGCATGGCGATGTGCGCGTGATTCCAGTGCCTTGCATCGGGCGCTGCGAGCAGGCGCCCGCTGCGCTGGTGGATCAGGGCGCGGTGCCGCTGGCCACGACCAGCACCGTGCTGCTGGCGGTGGAACGCGTCCAGGGCGCGACACCGGCGCCGGCCCGGCCCGCCAAAACGGCGATCCACTTCGACCCGGCCGCGCTGGCGGAGCAGGGCGTTTCACCGCCGCCGCAAGCGATCGACGCCATCCCGCCCCACACCGACTACGCTACCTACCGCGCCCACGGCGGCTATGCCCTCGCTGCCGCGCTGGACAGCGGGCAGCAGGATGCCGAGGCGATCGTCAAGGCCATGGAAGATTCCGGCCTGCGTGGCCTGGGCGGCGCGGGTTTTCCGGCCGGGCGCAAGTGGCGCATCGTCCGCGACCAGCCTGCACCCAAGCTCATGGCGATCAACATCGACGAGGGCGAACCCGGCACCTTCAAGGACCGCACCTACCTGGAGCGCGATCCGCATCGCTTCCTCGAAGGCTTGCTGATCGCGGCGCGGGTTGTCGGCATCGGAGCCTGCTACATCTACCTTCGCGACGAATACCACGATTGCCGCCGCCTGCTCCAGCAGGAACTGGCCGCGTTGCAGGCCGACCCGCCGTGCCACCTGCCGACGATCGAATTGCGGCGCGGCGCCGGCGCGTACATCTGCGGCGAAGAGTCCGCGATGATCGAAAGCATCGAGGGCAAGAGGGGCGAGCCGCGCATGCGCCCGCCCTACATCGCGCAGGTCGGACTGTTCGGCCGGCCCACGCTGGAACACAACTTCGAGACGCTCTACTGGGTGCGCGACATCGTCCAGAGGGGCCCGCAATGGTTTGCCGGCTTCGGTCGCCATGGCCGCAAGGGCCTGCGCTCCTTCAGCGTGAGCGGTCGGGTGAAGCTGCCCGGCGTGAAGCTCGCACCCGCTGGCATCACAGTGCAGGAACTCATCGACGAATACTGCGGCGGCATGCTGGACGGGCACACCCTGCATGCATACCTGCCCGGCGGCGCCTCGGGCGGCATCCTGCCCGCGCGCATGAACGATATCCCGCTGGACTTCGATACGCTGCAGCCGCATGGCTGCTTCATCGGCTCGGCCGCGGTCATGGTGCTGAGCCAGCACGACCGTGCCCGCGATGCGGCCCTGAACGTGATGCGCTTCTTCGAGCATGAAAGCTGCGGCCAATGCACGCCCTGCCGCGTCGGCACGGCCAAGGCCGCCGCCCTGATGCAGGCCCGCACGTGGGACAACGACACGCTGGAAGACCTTGCGCAGGTCATGGGGGATGCGTCGATTTGCGGACTCGGGCAAGCTGCGCCCAATCCGATCCGCTGTGTGCAGAAGTACTTTCCGCAGGAGATTGCATGAACGCCGCCGGACACGAAGCGACAAGCGTGGGGACATCATGAACGCTCCGACCCATCTCGCGGAGTTGCTGCCGCAAGTCATCGAGTTCACGCTCGACGGACGCACCGTTGAAGCCTTCGAAGGCGACACGATCCTGGTCGCCGCCAAGCGCGCGGGCGTCGACATTCCGCACCTTTGCTACAAGGAAGGGCTGCGGCCGGACGGCAACTGCCGGGCCTGTGTCGTCGAGTTGAAGGGCGAACGCACGCTGGCGCCGAGCTGCTGCCGCAATGTGACGGCGGGGATGGAAGTACAGGCTTGCAGCGATCGCGCGGTGAAAAGTCAGAAGATGGTGGTGGAGATGCTGCTGTCGGACATGCCGGATGGGGGGTACAAGTGGAACGATGGAGGGGTGTTGAAGGGGGCCGGCCCTCACCCCAACCCTCTCCCGCAAGCGGGAGAGGGGGTAAGTCCACTCCTTCACCCGCTTGCAGGAGAGGGGGCAAGTCATCTCCCTATCCCGCTTGCGGGAGAGGGCCGGGGTGAGGGCCGGCCCATCGGCCAGCACGGCGAACTCAGCGCCTGGGCCGACATCCTCGGCATCACCGTCCGCCCCCAGCTCAAGGCCCTGCGCCGCGAACAGCCCAAGGCCGACGTCTCCCACCCCGCCATGGCCGTCAACCTCGACGCCTGCATCCAGTGCAACCGCTGCGTGCGCGCCTGCCGCGAGGAGCAGGTCAACGACGTCATCGGCTATGCCATGCGCGGCGAGCACAGCAAGATCGTGTTCGACCTCGACGACCCGATGGGCGACAGCACCTGCGTGGCCTGCGGCGAATGCGTGCAGGCTTGCCCGACCGGCGCGCTCATGCCCAAGAGCCACATCGGCTCGCAGGTCGTCGACCGCAAGGTCGATTCGGTCTGCCCGTTCTGCGGCGTCGGCTGCCTCATCACCTACAACGTCAAGGACGAGAAGATTGTCAGCGTCGACGGCCGCGACGGACCCGCCAACCACAGCCGCCTGTGCGTGAAGGGCCGCTTCGGCTTCGACTACGCGCACCATCCGCAACGCCTCACCGTGCCGCTGATCCGCAAGGCCGGCATGCCCAAGGCCTACGGCGACACGCCGCGCCCCGGCGACTGGCACGACACCTTCCGCGAAGCCACCTGGGACGAGGCGCTGGCGCTCGCCGCCGGCAAGCTGAAGAGCTTGCGCGACACCCACGGCAAGAAGTCATTGGCCGGTTTCGGCTCGGCCAAGGGCAGCAACGAGGAGGCCTACCTGTTCCAGAAGCTGGTGCGCACCGGCTTCGGCAGCAACAACGTCGACCACTGCACGCGCCTGTGCCATGCCTCCAGCGTGGCGGCCCTGCTCGAAGGCGTGGGCTCCGGCGCGGTGAGCAACCAGGTCAACGACGTAGAGCATGCCGAGCTGATCTTCGTCATCGGTTCCAACCCGACCGCCAACCATCCGGTGGCCGCCACCTGGATGAAGAACGCCGCCAAACGCGGCGCGAAGATCGTGCTGGCCGACCCGCGCATCACCGACATCGGCAAGCATGCCTGGCGCACGCTGCAGTTCAAGGCCGACACCGACGTGGCCATGCTCAACGCGCTGATCCATGCGGTGATCGACGAAGGGCTGGTCGACGAGGAATTCATCCGCAACCGCGCCAGCAACTACGAGGCGTTGCGCGACAACGTGAAGGGCTACAGCCCCGAGGCGATGGCGCCGATCTGCGGCATCCCGGCCGAGACGCTGCGCGAAGTCGCGCGCGCCTTTGCCACCGCCAAGGGCGCGATGGTGCTGTGGGGCATGGGCATCAGCCAGCACATCCACGGCACCGACAACGCACGCTGCCTGATCGCGCTGGTCACGGTCACCGGCCAGATCGGCAAGCCGGGTTCCGGCCTGCATCCGCTGCGCGGCCAGAACAACGTGCAGGGCGCGAGCGACGCGGGGCTGATCCCGATGATGTTCCCCAATTACCAGCGCGTCGACAACGCCGACGCGCATGCGTGGTTCGAGGACTTCTGGGGCATGAAGCTCGACGAGAAGCCCGGCTACACGGTGGTCGAGATCATGCACAAGGCGCTTGCGCCCGACAGCGATCCGCACAAGATCCGCGGCATGTACATCATGGGCGAGAACCCCGCGATGAGCGATCCGGACCTGAACCATGCGCGCCACGCACTGGCCAGCCTGGAACACCTCGTCGTGCAGGACATCTTCATGACCGAGACCGCCTGGCTGGCCGACGTGGTGCTGCCCGCGAGCGCATGGCCCGAGAAGACCGGCACGGTGAGCAATACCGACCGCATGGTGCAGCTCGGCAAGCGTGCGCTGGACCCGCCGGGCAATGCCAGGGCCGACCTCTGGATCATCCAGGAGATCGCCCATCGCATGGGCCTGGAGTGGAACTACGAAGGCGTCGAATCCGGCGTGGCCGCGGTCTACGACGAGATGCGCCTGGCGATGCATGCGGCCATCAAGGGCATCACCTGGGATCGGCTGCAGCGCGAGTCCAGCGTGACCTATCCGTGCCTGACCGAAGACGACCCGGGCCAGCCCACCGTGTTCATCGAGAAGTTCCCGACCGCTACCGGCCGCGTGAAGCTGGTCCCGGCCGACATCATCCCGGCCGACGAACGCCCCGACGCCGACTACCCCTTCGTGCTCATCACCGGCCGCCAGCTCGAGCACTGGCACACCGGCAGCATGACGCGCCGCGCCACCGTGCTCGACGCGCTGGAGCCGATGGCCACGGCCTCGATGTGCCAGGCCGACCTGGCGAAGCTCGGGCTGGAAGCCGGCGACGTCATCACCATCGCATCCCGCCGGGGCGAGGTAGCCATCCACATTCGTCGCGACGACGGCACGCCGCAGGGTGCGGTTTTCGTGCCCTTCGCTTACTATGAGGCCGCGGCCAACCTCATGACCAATGCCGCGCTCGACCCCTTCGGAAAGATTCCGGAATTCAAGTACTGCGCAGTGCGAATCCAGCGCGGCGGCATGCCCATGGCGGCGGCGGGTTACGGAACAGGAACCGGGGAGGCAAGACAAATCCTGGCGCAATGATCCGGCACACCGTTTTCTTCAGGCTCAAGCATCCACACGGCTCCATCGCCGAGGCAGACTTCCTCGCGCGGGCCATGAAGCTCGGCCCGGCGATTCCGGATGTGCGCAATTTCAAGTGCGTGCGGCAGGTCAGCGCCAAGAGTGAATTCGACTGGGGCCTGCTCATGGACTTCGCCGACCAGGCCGCCTTCGACCGCTACGACGCGCATCCCGTGCACACCATGTTCCTCACCGAGCGGTGGCAGCGCGAGGTGGAAGCTTTCGTGGAAATCGACTACCTGGTGGGCGACGAGCCCGAGGAGGCCTGATGGCCGTCGTGCCGCGCCGCTGTAACGCCTCGTTGCCATTGAGCGGCCGGGTTCGGGCACATAGCCGTGTAGCGTGCAATCCAATGGCCGATTCCGCGCGTATCAAACAATGTTCACTTCAAGGAGTTCGAGATGAGGATGCTTGCCCTTTCCATTGCTATCGCTTCGAGCCAGTTGCTGGCCCTGGGCGCCCAGGCGCAGACCACCGACGACAAGGCCGCCGCCAAGGCCGAGCGCAGGAAGGAGGGCGCCGAGGCGGCGAAGAACCCGCTGCCGGCAGAGGGCATCGATCCCATCCCTGCCGCGAGGCCCAAGTCTTCGTCCGGCGACAAGGCCGCTGCGAGGACCGAGCGCAAGGTTGAAGGCTCCGAGGCGTCGAAGAACCCGCTGCCTGCGGAAGGCATCGAGACCGTTCCCACCGCGAAGCCGAAGGTGTCAGCGAGCGACAAGGCTGCGGCCCGCAAGGCGCGCCGGGACGCGGCCGCCAAGGCCAACAAGGCCGGCGAACTCAAGCCGCAGAACTTCTAAACGCCATCGGCGTGAAGCGTCTCGAAGCCGGTGGACTCCGGCTCGGCGGCGCGCTGGTAGACCACGGGCTCCCGGCGGGTCTTGTTCAACAGCAGGCGCGTGACATCGGGCCGTGAATAGTGGCCGCTCGGGTCGCCGGCCGCCTTGGCCAGCGAGATCATGCCGAGGTCGATGTCGGCGATGACCAGGCCCTCCTGGTCTTCCGGCAGGTTGGCGCCCAGCGGCGAGCCGTCCGGGCCGTAGATGCGCGCGAAGCCGCCGCCCTTCAGGAGCATCTGCTGCTTGCCCGGATCGGTGCACAGCAGTTCGCTCATCGCGGGCGAGACCGTCGCGCAGGGCGCGATCACGAAGCATTGGCCTTCGGCGGCGTAGATCTGGCTGGCGGCGTTGTTGACCTCGGCGCCGAGTGCGTAGGCGCCGCCGCGGTACAGCGAGAAGCTCGGCCAGGCGGCGCAGTGGATCTGCTCGTTCTGCGCATACATCGCGTACTTGCTCAGCGGCTGCAGATGCTCCCAGCAGCACAGCGAACCGATGTTGCCGATCGGCGTCTCGCACACGCTCAGGTCGGAGCCGTCGCCTTCGCCGAACACCGTGCGCTCCACATGCGTGGGCTTGAGCTTGCGGCGCGTCTGCACCACGTCGCCCTGGTCGTCGATGAGCGCCTGTGCGATGTAGAGACTGCCGCCGGCCTTTTCGCTGAAGCCGGTCGAGACCCAGATCCTGTGCCGGCGTGCGGCGTCGCGCAGGCGGTCGAACTCGGGCGAGCCGAGCACCAGCGAGTTGTCGTTGTAGCGCTGCACGAACTGCATGCCCCAGGCCGGCGAATCGAGCCAGATCCACCACGGATAGCCGGGGATCCAGGTTTCCGGGAAGGCGATCAGCTTGACGCCCTGGGCCGCCGCCTGGCCCATGAGGTCGATGGTCTTGCCGATGGTGGCGTCCAGGTCCAGGAATACGGGGGCCGCCTGGACGGCGGCGACGCGAAGCTTGGGATGGGTCTTGCTGGGCATGGTGATCTCGATCTCCGGGTTGGTTGGAACGGGCGCCGCAAGCGGGGCGCTGCGGGTTGGCGCCGTGGCATGCGGGTTGCGTCAAGCGTAAATTGACGGGCTCGAATCGCCTTGTCCAAAACTGGCAGCGTTCTTGTCCCGGTGTGTCGTCGCAATCGCAACCTTGGAGCCTTCTCCATGAACCACCTGCTCAGCACCGACGTGGTGCCGCGTTCGCAGCGGCTGGCCTACTGGACCGACATGATCTGCAACGTCTACGTGCAACTGGGCTGCGATCCGGTGAAGCGGCCGGAGCGGGGCGCCTTCGACGGACGCATCGTGCAGCATGACCTGCCGGGGCTGAACGTGTCGGTCGTCTCATCGGGCGCGCAGCACGTCAAGCGCACGCCCTCGCACATCGCGCGCTCGACGGACGACTATTTCCTCGCCGCCTTCCAGGCGCGCGGCACGGGCATCGTGCGCCAGGACGGCCGCGATGCGCTGCTGCAGGTCGGTGACTTCGCCATCTACGACACCACGCGACCGTACGAACTGGTCTTCGATGCCGACTTCGAGCAGGTCGTGCTCAAGGTGCCGGGCCAGCAATTGCGCAGCGCGTTGCGCGACACCGAGAAGCTGACCGCGACGACCGTCTCGGGCCGCGAAGGTGCGGGCCACCTGATGATGAGCATGATCCGCACCTTGCGCGAGGACATCGATACGCTGCAGCCGGCATCGGCCTGCGCGGTCGCCCACGGCGTGCAGAGCATCCTTGTCGCCGGCCTGCAGACCTTGCCTGCCGCGCGCACGCGCGGACTGAGCCAACTCACCGCCTGGCAGCTGGCGCGCGTCAAGCGATCCATCGACGAGCAACTGTCGGACCCGACGCTTTCCATCGGCAGCCTGGCGGCCGGGCTGGGCATGTCGGCCGGGCACATCCATCGGCTCTTCCGCAACGAGCCGATGACGGCCGCGCAGTACCTCTGGGAGCGCCGCCTGGAGGCCTGCAGCCACGATCTGCTGGAACCACGACTGGCGGGGCGGCCCGTGGCGGAGATCGCCTACGGCAGGGGCTTCAACGATGCGGCGCATTTCAGCCGGGCGTTTCGCGAGCGCTTTGGCTGTTCGCCCAGGGAGTGGCGGCAGAAGGGGTGAGCCCTGCTGCTGCGGACGCTCCTGCTTGCCGATGTCGTCGACCTTCCAACATAATGAAAAAGCACACGCCAGAAGACCCGAATGTCGGTGGCTCCGCATTCGGCGCATACAAAAAGCAACGGGAGACAACAACATGAGCCCATCCGCACGCCGTGCCCAGCGCCTCTGCGACCCGGTGCCACGCCACCGCAGGCCAACCCCGGAGATCTCCGCGGCCCATCCCTGACCGGGGCTGGCAGGCATGATTGCCGCTCGCTGGTTTTCAGCGTCCTATGGCGAGGCGCGCGTGCGTTTCCTTCGCGCTGCGGCGCGTAACGACAGCGCGGTGCAAAGCCACCTGCTGGCCACCCATCGCGGACTGGAGGACGAGCAACTGGCCACGGATGTCGTGCGCCTCGGCCCACCGCATTCGACAAGCATGCTGGTCACCACCTCCGGCACGCACGGCGTCGAGGGCTTCTGCGGTTCGGCCGCGCAACTGGCGCTGCTGCATGACAAGCCTCTGCACGCACTGCTGCGCAAGCTCGACGTGACGATCCTCATCGTCCATGCGATCAATCCCTATGGCTTCTCGCGCCAACGAGCGGGCCATCGAGCGCTATATCGCCGATCGCGGCGAATCGGCCTTCCAGCAATTCGTGACGGCCGGGCAGTACACCCATGCCGACGGCATGTGCTTCGGCGGACGGCGCAAAGCCTGGAGCGCGCAGGTGCTGCAAAGCGTCTTCACGCAATTCGGCGCGGGCTGCCAGCGCATCGGCTGGATCGACTTTCACGCGGGCCTGGGGTCCTATGGGCACGGGGAGAAGATCTGCATCGGCAAGGCCGGCGCCGATGAACTGCAGCGCGCACGGGCCTGGTGGGGCGCCGATGTCACCTGTCCGGGCGAAGGCGCGGCGGCGGCGACACATGCCTGGGGGCGGGGGCCCGACACGCTGCGCTCTGCCTGCCCGCATGCCGAGACCGCCGCCATCGCGATCGAGTTCGGCACCGTGCCCTTGATCGACATGCTGCACATGCTGCGCGCCGACATGTGGCTGCGCCGCCATCCCGATGCGCCCGAATCCCGGCAGCAGGCTCTGCGCGACGAGATCCGCGCTGCCTTCTGCTGCGAGGAAGAGGGCTGGATGAGCCTCACCCTGGGCCAGTCGCGCGGGGCGATACTTCAGGCGGTCTACGGGTTGTCACGCGTGGGCGCGCGGGGGCATTAGGGCCATCGTGTGTGCCCCGTTCAAGGCCTTCGATGAGGAACACGACATGGGCGCACAGTGGAAAGCAAAGGGCAAGGAAATTGCCGCCAATGCCAAGGGCCGGCTGTTCAGCCGCCTGGCCAAGGACATCATGGTCGCGGCGCGTGCCGGGGCCGACCCGGCAGGAAACTCGCGCCTGCGGCTGGTGCTGGAGCAGGCGCGCAAGGTGTCGATGCCCAAGGACATCATCGACCGGGCCATCAAGAAAGGTTCGGGCACCGGGGCCGATTCGGTGCACTTCGAGCATGTGATGTACGAAGGCTTCGCGCCGCACCGCGTGCCGGTGATGGTCGAATGCCTGACCGACAACGTGAACCGCACCGCGCCGGAGATGCGGGTGCTGTTCCGCAAGGGCCAACTGGGGTCGTCCGGATCCGTGGCCTGGGACTTCGACCACGTCGGCATGATCGAGGCCGAGCCCGCGCAGCCCGGCGCGGACCCGGAGGTGGCCGCCATCGAGGCCGGCGCGCAGGACTTCGAGCCGGCCAGCGACGATGGCGTCACGCTGTTCATCACCGAACATGCGGACCTCGACATCGTGAGCCGCGCGCTGCCGGCGCAAGGCTTCACCGTGTTGACAGCCAAGCTGGGCTACAAGCCGAAGAACCCCATCGATCCGGCCAGCCTCAGCGCCGCGGACCTGGAGGAAGTGGAGAGCTTCCTGGCCGCGATCGATTCGAACGACGACGTGCAGAACGTCTTTGTCGGACTTGGCTCGTGAGGCATGGGTAGGGGCTAACCCCTAATCGGCGCGAATAATGATCGAGGACGATCGATGATCGATCGATGAGCGGTTCGGGGAGATTGTGAACGGTGACTGCTGGTTTCACAGTACCCCCCATGAACACAAAAGAGACAAATTGCGCAGCACTCATCGGCCCAGCCGGTGCGTTTGGCGGCGGCGCGGCAATCGCGGAGCGCGGCTTCGGCCGCAAGGACTGAGATCATGCGCAGATCCGTCGCCACCGTATCGCTCAGCGGAACGCTGCGCCAGAAGCTCGAAGCCATCGCTGCCGCCGGGTTCGACGGCATCGAGTTGTTCGAGAACGACTTCATCAATTTCAACGGCGCCGCCGCCGACCTCCGCAAGATCACCGAAGACCTGGGCCTGGGCATCGACCTCTACCAGCCCTTCCGTGACTTCGAAGGCATGCCAGCGGCGCAGCACCAGCGCAACCTCGACCGCGCCGAGCGCAAGTTCGACGTGATGCAGGCGATGGGCGCGGAACTGGTGCTGTGCTGCTCCAACACCTCGCCGCTGGTCATCAACGACCCGGCGCTGGCTGCAGAGCAACTGCACGAACTGGCCGAGCGCGCGAAGCAGCGCAACCTGCGCGTGGGCTTCGAGGCGCTGGCCTGGGGCAAGGCGACCTCGCTCTACGGCCAGGCCTGGGACATCGTGAAGCGCGCCGATCATCCGAACCTCGGCCTGATCCTCGACAGCTTCCACACCTATTCGCTGAAGGACGATCCGGCCGGCATCGTCGACATTCCCGGCGACAAGATCTTCTTCCTGCAGATGGCCGATGCGCCGCTGCTGGCCATGGACGTGCTGCAGTGGGCGCGGCATCACCGGTCCTTCCCGGGGCAGGGCGAGTTCGACATGGTGAGCTTCCTGGAGAAGACGCTGCTCGCCGGCTACACCGGGCCGCTGTCGCTGGAAATCTTCAACGACGTGTTCCGCGAGACGCCGAACAAGCGCACCGCGGTCGATGCGATGCGTTCGCTGCTGTACCTCGAAAGCCAGACGCGCGACCGCCTCGTGAAGGCATCGACGACCGACGGCAAGGCGCAACGTGCGCTGAACCAGGTCGAGCTGTTCAACCCGCCGGCCGCGCCGAAGCTGTCGGGCTACGCGTTCCTCGAATTCGCCGCCGACGAAAGCTCGGCCGTGACGCTGGGCACGATGCTGGAGCAGTTGGGCTTCCGGCGCGTTGGGCGCCACCGTTCCAAGGCGGTGGTGCTCTATCTGCAAGGCGACATCTACATGATCGTCAACGCGCAACCGGGATCGTTTGCGCGCGGTCGCTTCGACCTGCACGGCACCTCGGTATGCGCGCTCGGCCTTCGTTGCGCCGATCCTGCGGCGGCCGTCGAGCGCGCCAGCGCGATGCTTTCGCAGCGCCATGACAGCCCGGTCGGGCCGAACGAGCTGCATGTGCCCGCGATGATCGCGCCCGGCGGCAACCTGGTCCACTTCGTCTCGTCGTCGCTCGGCGACACCGGCCTGTACGAAGCCGACTTCATCCTCGACGACAGCTCGGCCGTGCCCGGCGCCGGCCTGCAGCGCATCGACCACGTCGCGCTGGGCCTGCAACTCGACCAGCTCGACACCTGGGTGCTGTTCTCGCGCGCGGTGCTGGGCCTCGAAACCGGCGAGAGCCTGGAGCTGGCCGACCCCTTCGGCCTGATCCGCAGCCGCGGCGTGGCCAATGCCGACCGCAGCGTGCGCCTGGTGCTCAACGTGTCGACGAGCCAGCGCACCCGCACCGCACAGACGCTGAGCCGCACCGGCGGCGGCGCGGTGCATCACATCGCGCTGGACTGCACCGACATCTTCGAGACCGTGGCCAGCCTGCGCGGCAAGGGCCTGCGCTTCGTGCCGATCTCCGACAACTACTACGACGACCTGCCCACTCGCATGGACATCGACCCTACGCTGCTCGCGAACATGCGCGCGGCCGGCGTGCTGTACGACCGCTCGGCCGCCGGCGCCTACCTCCACATCTATACCGAAAGCTTCGAGAACGGCCTGTTCTTCGAGGTGGTGCAGCGAATCGATGCCTACGACGCCTATGGCGCCAGCAACGCGCCCGCACGCATGGCATCACAGGCGCAGCAGCAGTAACCCCATTTCAACAGGAGACTACCCATGACAACTCTGGATCACGAGCCGCAAGGCAGGCACCAGTCGAAGAAAGCCACGGCCAGCGGCTGGATCGGCTCGGCGCTGGAGTACTACGACTTCTTCATCTACGCCACCGCGGCGGCATTGATCTTCCCGCAGATCTTCTTCCCGAAGGGCGACCCGCAGATCGCCATCATCGCGTCGCTCGCGACGTATGGCGTGGGCTATGTCGCACGCCCTATCGGCGCCTTCGTGCTCGGCCACTGGGGCGACACGCATGGCCGCAAGAACGTGCTGATCATGTGCATGTTCCTGATGGGCTTCTCGACCATCGCGGTCGGGCTGCTGCCGACCTATGACCAGGTCGGCCTGTGGGCGCCCGCGCTGCTCGTCGCGCTGCGCCTGATCCAGGGCTTCGCGGTCGCCGGTGAGATCTCGGGCGCGAGCTCGATGATCCTGGAGCACGCGCCCTTCGGCCGCCGCGGCTTCTTCGCCAGTTTCACGCTGCAGGGCGTGCAGGCCGGCCAGATCCTCGCCGCCGCCGTGTTCCTTCCGCTCGCGCACTACATGGACAAGGATGCCTTCAACAGCTGGGGCTGGCGCATTCCGTTCCTGCTGAGCTTCGTCGTGATCGTCGCGGGCTACATCATCCGCAAGGAAGTCGACGAGACGCCCGCGTTCGTCGATGTCGATGCCGGCGGCGAGGTGCAGAAGGCGCCCGTGATCCAGGCCGTCAAGGAAAGCTGGCGCGACATGCTGCGCGTGATGTGCTGCTCGCTGATGAACGTGATTCCCGTCGTCACCACCATCTTCGGTGCGGCCTACGCGGTGCAGCCGGGCTACGGCATCAACTTCGAGAAAGACCTCTACCTGTGGATTCCCGTCATGGGCAACATCGTCGCGGTGCTGGTGATTCCCTTCGTGGGCAACCTCTCCGACAAGATCGGCCGCCGCATTCCCATCATCGCCGGTGCGATCGGTGCGGGCCTGCTGTCCTTCGGCTACCTGTATGCGATCAGCATCCACAGCGTGCCGATGGCCATCGTCTTCTCGCTGCTGATGTGGGGCGTGGTCTACCAGGGCTACAACGCGATCTTCCCGAGCTTCTACCCCGAGATGTTCCCGACCCGCACCCGTGTCTCCGGCATGGCCATCTCGCAGAATCTCGGCACGCTCGTCACTGCGCTGTTGCCGGCCCTGTTCGTCGCCGTGGCGCCTCCCGGTGCGACCAACATCCCGGTCATGATCGGCACCATCACCCTGGCCATCTGCGTCGTCGCGGCCATCGCGGCCTGGACTGCCCGTGAAACCTATCGGGTGCAGATGAAGGACCTCGGCGACCCGAATGCGGTGCCGGTGCCCAAGGCCGAATATGACCGCCTGCGTGAGCAGACGCTGGCTGAAGGCAAGTTGCAGCCTGCTTCGGCCTGATCAAGGCTATCCATAGATAGCGCGGGCAAATGGGATCGAGACCGGCCCGAATCAAATAGACGCGATCTGGGCCGGTGCACAACACCGGCCCTTTTTCGTGGAAAAGAATCGGCTTGTACACGGGGTCGGCCGCAAGCCATGAGCGACCGTAAGATGACTGCCCAGGGAGCGTTGGTCTTCACATGTTGGACGAAGCGCGCCATCACACGGCGCCGCGTCGACCGGCTCGAAGGAGGCATCGTGGTCAATCGTCGTAATGTGCTCGTCGGCATGTCACTGGGATGGCCCGCGTCTTCATGGGTTCACGCGCAACGCGCGCCCCGGACCCTGGGCACCCTCAGCCCTTACACCTCCGCGCAAAGCAAGCCCTATGGCGACGTGTTGTTTGAGGCGATGCAAGACCTCGGCTACACCAGGGGCCGTGACTATGTGCTTGTCGATCGCTATGCCGATGGAAAGGTCGAGCGTCTGCCGGGCCTCGCCGAGGAACTGGTCGCGCTCAAGGTCGACCTGATCGAGACCTCCACGACCAACGGTGCCCTGGCGGCTCAGCGGGCGACCAGCGTCATTCCCATCGTCTTCGAGAGCGTTTCCGATCCGGTGCGCTCAGGCTTCGCGGACAGCCTTTCGCATCCCGGCCACAACATGACCGGGCTCTCCAATTCCACCGCCGACCTGACTGGCAAGCGGATCCAGTTGTTCAAGCAGATGGTGCCGGGGTTGAAGCGCCTCGGAGTCCTGTCGAACCCGGCCAACCCGAACTACCCGAGCGTGCACTCGACGATGCAACCCGTCGCAGAGCAACTGGACCTGCGCCTTCTCTTTGCCACCGCGAGTACGCCGGATGAGCTTCCCGGCGCCTTCCTCGCGCTGGCGCAACAGCAGGCCGATGCCGTTTCGGTTTCGCCGGATGCCTTCCTCTGGAGCGCGGGAAAACAGATCGCCGCGCTCGCCCTGGCGCACCGCATGCCGTCGATGTTCGGCCTGCCCGAGAACGTGCGGGACGGCGGCTTGATGAGCTACGGCATCGATTCCTTCAACACCTTTCGGCAGTTGGCAAAGTACGTCGACAAGGTGTTCAAGGGCGCGCGGCCGGCCGACATGCCGATCGAGCAACCCTCGAAATTCGACCTGATCATCAACCGCAAGACCGCCGGTGCGCTGGGACTGAAGATCCCGCAGGAACTGGTGTTGCAGGCGGAAAAGCTGATCGATTCGTAGGCGCGTCGAGCATCGGCCGCGAGTTCTTCGAGAAGCACCGTACATCGCGGCCCGACCTGCGACCCGGCAGCTGGCCGGCGAGGCTTCGAGCAGCCTTCATTTCGCCATTCCATCCTTCCCCAGCCATCCGGCGTATGCCGATCGCTCGTTGACGCAGATGAATACGAAAGTCATAGTTTCGTTTCATATGCGCCCATCAACCCATCGCTGTCACCTGCGGCACATCGCACTTGCACTCGCCTTGCTGGCGCTCGGCGCACCGGCCACCGCCGCGGACGAACGGTCCCGCCTCTCGACCATGAGCGACACCGAACTCGAAGCCGGCATGAAGAGCGGCGTGCAGCGGGTGCTGCAACAGGTGCCAATCCGAATGGGAGACCAGGCCACGTTGATCGGTGCCGAATACGAGTCGCGCTCGCGGGTCGCCACCTATCACTACATCCGTCCCGGTGGGGTGGATTCCTCCGCGCTGCGAAGCCGCATCACCGCCAAGAACTGCAACACGCCCAATGTGCGCGCGCTGCTGGCGCGCGGCGTCACGTTCAGGCACCTCTACATGGTGGGTGATCAGCAGGTCGATTTCTCGGTCACCCAGCGCGACTGCCTGAAGGTGAGTTGAGCTCCGGCTGGTGCATTGCTTTTGGGCTATCGTGCCCGGCATGTCCATGCCCGATGCCATGCCCGAAGCAATTCCCCTCCGTGCGCAGCCCTTGCCCCGCCTGACCACCGCACTTGCACCGCTCACGCGCGAGGTGGCCGTCATCGACGAGCACGGCGAGCGCGGCACCGTCTCCATCCCCGCCGAGCGCGACCTCACCGTGTACGTGGATCGTCGTGAACTCGTCACGCTGATGACCCTCGGCGCGCAGCCGGAACTGCTGGTGCTGGGTTACCTGCTCAACCAGCGGCTGATCGAGTCGGCGTCCGATGTCGAATCGATCACGGTCGACTGGGAGGTGAACGCGGCGGCCGTCCGGACGCACGCCGGCATCGATCGCATCGAGGAGCGCACCGCGAAGAAGGTCGTGACCACCGGCTGCGGGCAAGGCAGTGTGTTCGGTGACCTCATGGCCGGCATCGACGCCCTGAAGCTGCCCGACACGCGCTTCACGCAGGCGCAGCTCTATGCGCTGGTCAACGCGATCCGGCTCCAGGAGAGCACGTACAAGTCGGCCGGCTCGGTGCATGGCTGCGCGCTGTTCACGCTGGAGCCTGATGAGGGCGTGGCGATGCAATGCTTCGTCGAGGACGTGGGCCGGCACAACGCCATCGACACCATCGCCGGCTGGATCGCCATGCAGCCGGCCGCCGCGCTCGCGCGTGGCCGCGTGTTCTACACGACCGGGCGGCTCACCAGCGAGATGGTCATCAAGTCGGCGCAGATGGGCGTACCTATCGTGGTCTCGCGCAGCGGCATCACGCAGATGGGGCACGAGGTGGCGCAGCGCGTTGGGCTCTGCGCGATCGGGCGGGCGACGAACCGGCGCTTTCTTTGCTACGCGGGGGAAGGGCGGCTGGTGCTGCAACCGGAACTGGCCGGGCCGTCGCACGCGCCGCCACACGCGCCATCTCGCGAATAAAGGCCTTCGAAAGCCCGGGTTTCGTCGGGGCGCCGTAGGTCGGCTATGGTGTCGCGCATGAATGCATCCCTTCGCCTCGGTTGGCGCACGCTGTGGCGCGACCTGCGCGCCGGCGAGTTGCGCCTGCTCATCGTTGCCGTGCTGCTGGCGGTCGCGGCGCTCACGGCGGTCGGCTTCTTCGCGGACCGCTTGAAGGGCGGATTGCAGCGCGACGCCCGCCAGTTGCTGGGCGGCGATGCCGTGCTGGCCAGCGACAACCCGACGCCCCAGGCCTTCATCGCGCGCGCGCATGCGCTGGGCCTGCAGTCCACCGGCAGCTATGGCTTTCCGACCATGGCGCGCGCCGACGACGCACAGGGCGGCGCCACCAAGCTCGTCGCGCTCAAGGCCGTGACCACCGGCTATCCGCTGCGCGGCAGCGTGCAGACGGCGACCACGCCCGACGCACCCGGCGCGCCCACGCGCGACGTGCCGGCGCCGGGCGAGGCATGGGTCGATGCGTCTCTGCTCGAATCGCTGGCGCTGAAGATCGGCGACCGCGTGTTGCTCGGCGATACGGACTTGCGCATCGCCCGCATCATCACGCTCGAACCCGACCGCGGCGCGGGCTTCATGAGCTTTGCGCCGCGCGTGATGCTCAACCAGGCCGACGTCGCGCGCACCGGCCTCGTGCAGCCGGCCAGCCGCGTGAGCTATCGTTTCGCAGTGGCCGGCGAGGCGCGCGCCGTCAAGCAGTTCAGCGACGAGGTCGACGCCGGCATCAAGAAGGGCGAGCTGCGCGGCATTCGCCTGGAGTCTTTCGAAAGCGGGCGCCCCGAGATGCGCCAGACGCTCGACCGGGCGGAGAAATTCCTGAACCTCGTCGCCTTGCTCGCGGCGCTGCTCAGCGCCGTCGCGGTCGCGCTGGCCGCGCGTGGATTCGCCGCCAGCCACCTCGACGACTGCGCCATGCTGCGCGTGCTGGGCCAGAGCCAGCGCACCATCGCCGGCGCCTATGCCTTCGAGTTCGCCGTCGTCGGGCTCGTGGCCAGTTCGTTGGGCGTGGCGGCGGGCTTCGGCATCCACTATGCGTTCGTCGTGCTGCTGGCCGGGCTGGTCGAGACGGCCTTGCCTGCGGCGACGTTGTGGCCGGTCGGATTCGGGCTCGGCATGGGGTTGACGCTGCTGTTCGCCTTCGGCTTGCCGCCGGTGCTGCAACTGGCGAGGGTGCCTCCGCTGCGCGTGATCCGGCGCGACGTGGGCGGCCTCAAGCCGGCGTCGGTCACGGTGCTCGGCATTGGCGTGCTCGGCTTCGCGGCATTGCTCATCGCGGCCAGCAGCGACATCAAGCTCGGGCTGATCGCCGTCGGCGGCTTTGCCGGGGCGGTGGCGGTGTTCGCATTGTTGAGCTGGCTTGCGGTCAAGGTCCTGCGGCGCAGCGTCAACGAGAGCACCGCGCCGCGCTGGCTGGTGCTGGCCACGCGCCAGATCTCGGCGCGACCGGTGTATGCGGTGGTGCAGGTCAGTGCGCTGGCGGTGGGCCTGCTCGCGCTGGTCCTGCTGGTGCTGCTGCGCACCGACCTTGTCGCGAGCTGGCGCCGCGCCACGCCGCCGGATGCGCCCAACCGGTTCGTGATCAACGTGATGCCCGAACAGAGCAACGACTTCCAGAAATCCCTGCGCGATGCCGGCGTCCGGAAGTTCGACTGGTATCCGATGATTCGCGGCCGCCTGGTGGCCATCAACGACAAGCCCGTGTCGCCCGACGACTACACCGAAGACCGCGCCAAGCGCCTGGTCGACCGCGAGTTCAACCTCAGCAACAGCGCCGAGGCGCCGCCGCACAACAGCATCACGGCGGGCAGGTGGACGCCGGATGCGCCCGGCGAAGTGAGCGTGGAGGAAGGCCTTTCCGAGACGCTCGGCCTGAAGCTCGGCGACAAGCTGCGCTTCGACATCGGCGGCATCCCGAGCGAGGCGCGCATCACCTCGCTGCGCAAGGTCGACTGGGGCTCGCTGCATGCCAACTTCTTCGTGATGTACACGGTGGCTACGCTCGCCGATGTGCCGGTCACCTACATGGGTGCGTTCCGCGCGCCAGAGACCAAGGGCTTCGACAACGCGCTGGTGCGGGCCTACCCGAACGTCACCAACGTCGACATGAGCGCGACCATCGTGCAGGTGCAGCGCGTTCTCGACCAGGTGGTTCGCGCGGTCGAGTTCCTGTTCGGCTTCACGCTCGCGGCGGGGCTGGTGGTGCTGTTCGCTGCGGTTACCGCCACGCGCGAGGAGCGTGCGCGCGAGTTCGCGGTGATGCGTGCCGTCGGCGCGCGTGCGAGCTTGTTGCGGCAGGTACAGCGTGCCGAACTGGCGGGCGTGGGATTGCTGGCCGGCTTCCTGGCCAGCATCGTCGCGTCGGTGATCGGCTGGGCGCTGGCCCGCTACGTGTTCGAGTTCACCTGGACCGCGTCGCCGTGGGTGCCCATCTTCGGCTCGCTGGCGGGGGCGGTGCTGGCGCTGGCGGCGGGCTGGTGGGGCTTGCGGGAGGTGCTGCGGCGGCCGGTGGTAGACACCTTGAGGCGCGCGGCGGAGTAGTCAGGGACACATCTTGAAGACGGCGATTGTTGGCTAGCCATGTGCGGCGAGCAGAGCCTCAAGCTCGCTGGGGAACTGACCCAGGTTTCCGTGTGGCTTGTAGTCGATCCAGCAGTCCCAATTCCGGTGCGCGTCCTCGAACCCGATGGCCTTCATGATCGTCAGGCAGACGAGCATCTGTAAGTGATAGAGGTACTCCTCACTCGGGAGCGTCGCGTGAACATTGTCCACCCGAACCGTCCCCGCCAACTCGCCGTTGTGAAAGATGGCGTTTCGGATTCCCCAGTAGGTGGTCATCGACCGTGCATGGTTCTTCTGGTCGTGGGCGCAGACGTCGAACCCGTGCGCCTTGAGCATGGCAACGATAGGCTTGACGGCATTGGAGCCAACGTGGTTCTGCACCTTTCGCGCGTACGCCTCAAGACCCGAGTACAGCAGGAAGTACGTCACCTCCATGAACGGCTGGCGCTGGCGGAAGGTCTCCGATGCCTTGATGAAGAGCAGCCGGAATTTGGTTGCCTCGCAGAACGCGTCGTCGGCGAGCCGGTCCATCGCGCGCTGGATGAAGTCGTGTCGGGCCCTCTGATGGGGCGCGAACCAGTCGGGGTTGATCACCGCGCCACCGCCGTTGTGGCGGCGACCATGACGCTGGACCTGGTCGAAATGCGATCGCGGATCGGTGAGCGCTGCTTCGTCGGCGGTCGGCTCGCTCAGGCGCACGTCGAGATGCTCGATGAACGAGAGCACTGCTTCCAGCCGATAGATGACTTGGTCGGCCGCGAGGTTCAGCCCGTGCACGGTGCCAGTCAAGTGGTGGGCGTCCGGGTCGCGGGCAACCTGCGTCGCGACGGGAGGGTGCGAGTACAACGGCGTGAAGGTCAGGCCGGCGGCCGTAAACGGCTGGGTGAACTCGAATCCGAAGATCCCGCAAGTTGTCGTCAAGGTAGCTCCCAAGTGCGTGAGGCGAAGGCAGCATACCAACCGAGATGCCGCCTCGCCGGCGGCTTGCGGTTCGATTCAAAGAACTTCGTCGCGCAACTGCGGGAACACTTTCGACACCTTGTCGAGCAGGTAGTCGCCGTAGCGCCCGTTGAAGGCATGCACGTTGGCGCGGTCCCAGCGCTCGGTGCTGTCGTCGCGCGCGTCCGCACCGGCGAGTCCCTCGATGCGCTGCACGCGCGCCTCGAAGTTCGGGTCGAAGAACAGCGGAAACGACAGGCGGTCATGGCCCGAGGTGTTGCGCTTCACGCGGTGCGGCGTCGACTTGTAGAGCCCGCCGGTCATGCGGTCGAGCATGTCGCCGATGTTGCAGACGAAGGAACCCTTGATCGGCGGCGCATCGATCCAGCCGGCGGGCGTGTGCACGGCGAGGCCACCGATATGGTCCTGGTGCAGGATCGTCAGCAGGCCGTAGTCCGTGTGTTCGCCCACGCCCCATTGCACGTCCATCCCTTGTGGCACGGCCTGCGTCGGGTAGTTGAAGATGCGGAACAGGATCAGCGGGTCAGAGGTGTAGCGTTCGGCGAAGTACGAGGCCGGCAAGTCCAGGCTCAGCGCGATGCCTTCCATCAACGTGTGGCCCAGCTGCGTGACTGCAGCCAGGTAGTCGAGGATGGTCTCGCGGAAGTCCGGCACGTCGGGGAAGAGGTTGGGTCCGTGCACTGGCGTCTTCGCCTGCACCAGCGGGTGCGTGACGGCCAGCTCGGTGCCCAGGTAGAGGCCTTCCTTCCAGTCAGGCCGTCCGGATGTCAGCTCGCCGCCGAGCGGGAAGAAGCCGCGCCAGGCGCGCCCGCCCAGCGCCATGCGCCATTGCATCTTGGTGTCCTCGGGCAGTTCGAAGAACCGGTGGCTGAGGTCTTCGAGCCGCTGCACCAGTGCCGCATCGACGCCGTGACCCGTCACGTAGAAGAAGCCGTGCGCGCGGCAGGCCTGGCGGATCTGTGCGGCGACGGCTTGGCGGGCGTCGCCGGGCTCTAAAAGGGCCGAGATTTCGATGATGGGTAATTCGTAGGTCACGATGTGCATTCCGTTCGATGTCGCAGGCGTGTGGCGATGGGGGAGTTGCGATCCCACGGAAGACGCCACCCAATGCGATCTGACTCTTGCGTCCCGGCGATTCGGCGCCTGCTGCAGGCAGCGATGTCAGTTGCCTTTGCCCTTAAACACTCGCTCGTGCAGCCAGCCTTCGCTTGTCGAGACAAGTACGGCCTTGTCGGCGGGATCGTCTTTCATGTCTTTCGCCAGTTGGGGAAATACCGCCTGCATCCTTGGCAGCTTTGCCCAAGCGGGCGGGCTTTCAACTTTGTACCGATAGTTGGCCTGCGAAAGCTTTTGTCCGTAAGCTTCTGCGGGATCGGTGAAATTGATGACTTCGACCACTTGGTACTTGCCTGCGCAGAAACCATCCCGCTTGTCGAAGTCGCTGCCGGCGCTCTTGACGACTTGCTTCGCCCCTTCGTCGGTAAGGCTGTATTCAACGCCGGGAACCATCTTGTTGGGGCCGAAATAGCCCGTGGAGGGAACCTCGGTTTCGCGTTTACTAAGCAAGCCCGCTTCGACAAGTGCGTCAGCTTGATCAATTCGACTGACGCGGAAGCCGCCGCTCTCGACCTTGAACGGCATCTGTTTGTCCGGCAAGCCGACGCAGGCGCCCGGCTTGGAGTCGAAATAGGCTTGAATGGCCGTTTTGAAGTTTTCCTTACTGGCTGCTTTCTTGTCGCCGCATGCGGTAACGAACAGAACCGAGATTGCCGCTATTGCGGCGACGCTTGTCTTCATTCGAGAACTCCCTGGTTATTTGTGGCCTGGATTTTAGTGAATCGAGGACTGAGGGATTCGACCGGAACAAAGTGAGGTCGTCGTCACACGAAATGCGCACTCCGCTTAAGACACCGCTTCGGTGCGAGCGGATGAGAAAGCACTCACAAGAATACAGGGCTGGTCATGCATCGCGCGCAAAGGGCGAGCGGATGTCGGAGAGGAATTGTTGCGCACGCGGGTGCTGCGGGCGGTTGAAGAAGTCGTCGGGCGTGGCGCGTTCGAGCACGCGGCCTTCGTCCATGAAGAGCACGCGGTCGGCCACCTCGCGCGCAAAGCCCATCTCGTGCGTCACGCAGACCATGGTCATGCCGTCGCGCGTGAGGTCGCGCATCACCAGCAGCACCTCGCCGACCATCTCGGGGTCGAGCGCGCTGGTGGGCTCGTCGAACAGCATCAGCGGCGGCTGCATCGCGAGCGCGCGCGCAATGGCCACACGCTGCTGCTGGCCGCCCGACAGTTCGCTCGGCCAGGCGTTGGCCTTGTTCGCGAGGCCTACGCGCTGCAGCAAGGCCATCGCGCGCTCCTCGGCCTCTTTGCGGCCGAGGCCGCGCAACTGCATCGGCGCCATGGTGCAGTTCTGCAGCACCGTGAGGTGCGGGAACAGGTTGAACTGCTGGAACACGAAGCCGATGCGCGAGCGGAACGCATTCACGTCGAGCCCGCGTGCGTGGATGTCCTGGCCGTCCAGCACGATGCGGCCCGACTGGATCGGCTCCAGCCGATTGAGGGTGCGGATCAGCGTCGACTTGCCCGAGCCCGAAGGCCCGCACACGACGACCACCTCGCCCTTGCGGATGGTCTCCGTCACGTCGACGAGGGCGTGGTAGCTGCCATACCACTTGTTGACTTTTTCAAGCTCGATCATGCGGGCACCTTGCGGATGACAGTAGGGACGCCGCGGCGTGCGAGCCGGCGTTCCAGCCAGTAGGCGAAGCGCGACAGGCCGAAGCAGAGGATGAAGTAGGTGCCGCCCAGGATCAGGTAGATCTGCGCCGGCTTGGTGAACACCTGCGTGTTGATCTGCGTCGCGATGAACGACACCTCGGCCAGGCCGATGATGTAGCCCAGCGAGGTCTCCTTGATCGTCGAGACGAACTGGTTCACCAGCGAGGGCAGCATGCTGCGCAGCGCCTGCGGCAGCACGACGAGGCGCATCGCGCGGCCGTAGCCCAGGCCCAGCGCGCGGGCCGTTTCCATCTGTCCACGCGGCAGGCCCTGGATGCCGGCGCGCACGATCTCCGCAAGATAGGCCGCATCGAACACTACCAGCGCGATCAGCATCGTGGTGAACTGGTCGGTCTTGATGCCGGTCACGCTGGGCAGGAAGAAGTAGGCCCAGAAGATCACCATCAACAACGGCAGGCCGCGCACCACGAACACGAGGCCGGTTACCGGCCAACGCACCCAGCGCCACGGGCTCACGCGCGCCAGCCCGAGCACGATGCCCAGCGGCAACGCCAGCACTAGGCCGCAGGAGGCCAGCAGCAGCGTGAGCACCAGCCCGCCGAGCGGCCCGTTGGGGTACTGCCCGATGAGGAAGTACACCCAATAGTCGCGAATGACGTCCAGCATCAGCGAGGGCCTCCAGTTGCGGCGTTCATATGGTCCTCACCGGAAAGCGATGGTGGTACCAGGTCGCGAGCCCCGTGATGGCCAGCGACACCGTGAGGTAGGCCGCGCTCGCGAACGCGAAGGATTCGGCGCTGCGAAAGCTCGCGCTTTCGACCTGGCCCGCCTGGTACATCAGTTCGGCCACGCCGATAACGGTGGCGATGGAGGTGTTCTTCCACAGGCTCAGCGTCTGCGAGATCAGCGGCGGCACGGTCACGCGCAGCGCCTGCGGCAGCACCACGCGGCGCATGGTGGCCAGGTAGCTGAAGCCCATCGCGCGCCCGGCCTCGAACTGCACCGCGGGGATCGCGCGGATGCCGCTGCGCATGTCCTCCGCCATGAAGGCCGCCGTGTACAGCGCCAGCGCGATCACCGCGCTGTAGGCCTCGATGTGGCCGGCGTAGAGCGTTTGCTTGATGCCTTCAGGCAGCAGCTCGGGCGCGCCGAAGTACCAGAACAGCATGTGCGCGAGCAGCGGTATGTTGCGGATCGACTCGACGTAGGCAAAGCCGAGCCAGCGCAGCGGCGCCAGCGGCGACAGCCGCAGCAGCGCCACGACCAGCGCAATCGGCAGCGCCAGCGCCAGCGCGACCACCAGCAGCTGCAGCGACAGCCACAGTCCCGCGACCAGCATGTCGTGGTACTTGCCTGTCAGCAGAAGGGAGTAGTCGAACAGGGGCATCGGGATATCGGCGGCGTGTCGAAGGGCGCGTGCGCGGACATGATGGTACGCAGGCGCGCGGCCTCGCCCGAAAGGCAAGGGGCGGGTCGCGTTGCGGCCCGCCCCCGCGGCGCTCAAAGCGGGATCGACCTGAGCGCGGTGTTACAGGCCTACTCGATCTTGTCGGTATCGAACTTGAAGTCGCGCGACTGGAAACCCGAGGCGGTATCCGGGCCATACCACTTGACGAAGATCTTCTGGGCCTCGCCCGACTTCTCGAGTTCGCGCAGCGTGTCGTCCACCACTGCCTTGAGCCCGGCCTCGCCCTTCTTGATGCCGATGGCAAGCGACTCGGTGCTCAGGTTCTGCTTGAGCACCACGTACTGCGCCTTTTGCGGGCCGAGCTTGGCATAGCTGCGCAAGAGCGCCGCTTCGTCGTCGACATAGCCCACGCCCTTGCCCTGCTGCAGCGCCTGGAAGGCCTGCTGGCTCGTATCGAAGGTCACCACCTCGACGTTGGGCACGGCCTTGCGGATGTTCGGCTCCTGCGTGCCGCCGCGAATCGTCAGCACCTTCTTGCCCGCAAGCTGCGGCACGTCGGTGATCCCGCTGTCCTTCTTCACGATGGCCTTCTGGCCGGTGACGAAGGTGGTGAGCGAGAAGTCGATCTGAGCCTCGCGCTCCTTGTTGTGCGTGAGGCCGGCGGCCACCAGGTCCACATGGCCCTGCTGCAGTTCAGGAATGCGCGCCGCCACGGCGATCTGCTTGAGCACCGGCTTCACGCCGATCTTCTTCGCGATGGCATCGACCAGGTCGACTTCGTAGCCGACGATCTGGCGCGTCTTGGGGTCGACGAAGGTCGCGGGCTCGTCGGTGCCGAGCACGCCGACGACGAGTTCGCCCTTTTTCTTGATGTCGGCCAGTTGGTCGGCATGGGCGACGTTGCCGAGCAGGAAGGTGGAAGCGGCGATCGCCGCTGCGATGAAGCTGTGACGCATGGTGTTGTTCTCTCTCCGCTGGGAAATGAAAGCCGGGGGCGAAACCATAGCAACAAAACCGCCGATTGCTAAATCGCCTGTCTGCATATCCATATGCGACTGGATACCCGGCATCGGCGATTGCAACGCCAGGAGTTCCCGACCGCCCTCCGGGCCGCGCGCGTCGGGGGATACTCCCGCCCATGCAGATTGAAGACAAACCCCCGTTCGCAACGCCGTTCGAATGGATCGGCGGGGAAGGCAAGGTCCATGCGCTGGTCGAGCGCTTTTATGACCTGATGGACCTCGAACCCGCCTACGCGCAGCTGCGCGCCGTGCACGGCACCACGCTCGACAACGCGCGCCAGCGGCTGTTCTGGTTCCTGTGCGGCTGGCTCGGTGGCCCGCAGCACTACACCGACCGCTTCGGCCATCCGATGCTGCGCGCGCGCCACCTGCCGCAGAGCATCGGCGGCCACAGCATCGGCATCAAGGAACGCGACCAATGGCTGGCCTGCATGGACCAGGCGATGGGCGAGACCGGCGTGCCCGAAGCGCTGCGCGAGCGCCTGCGCAATTCGTTCTTCCAGACCGCCGACTGGATGCGCAACCGCTGACAACACCTTGAAGACCCATCTCATGAGCCAAGACACCCACAACAACATCGTCATCATCGGCGGCGGACATGCCGCCGCACAACTGTGCGCCGGCCTCGTGGAAGCGGGGCAGGGCGCGCGGGTGCACCTCGTCTGCGAAGAGCCGTGCGAGCCGTACCATCGGCCGCCGTTGTCCAAGACCTTCCTCAAGAGCGCCGAAGAAGCGATGCAGCCGCACAAGGCCACCGACTGGTACCGCGATGCAGGCATCACGCTGCATCTTGGCGATGCGGCGACGTCGATCGATCGCGCGGCGCAGACCGTCTCGCTGCGTTCCGGTGCAGTGCTGCCGTATGAACGCATGGTGCTGGCCACCGGCACCCGGGCGCGCCAGCTTGCGGGCCTGTCGACCAGCCTGATCGACAACGTCGTTTCGCTGCGCGCCGCCGACGAGGCGCTGCGCCTGCGCACCCGGCTGCTCGAGGCGCAGGACGTGACGGTGCTCGGCGGCGGCTTCATCGGACTGGAGGTCGCTTCCACCGCAAAGGCCCTCGGCAAGACGGTGCGCGTGATCGAGGTGGCGCCGCGTCTGCTCGGCCGCGCCGTGTCGCCCGAGTTGTCGGCGCATGTGCTCGCCACCCACCGTGCAGCCGGCATCGACATCGTGCTCGGCGCGACAGTGGGCGCCTTCGAGATCGACGGCCATCGCCTCGTCTCGGTCGAGGTCGATGGCCGGAAGCAGCCGGTCGACCTGATGCTGCTTGGCATCGGCGCCGTCCCCGAAACCACGCTGGCGCAAGCCGCCGGCATCGAATGCGCGGACGGCATCGTGGTCGACGCGCACATGCAGACCAGCGACGCGAAGGTGCTCGCCGTCGGCGACTGCACCCGCTTTCCCGATCGCCGCGCCGGCCGCGCGTTGCGCCTGGAGTCCGTGCAGAACGCCAACGACCAGGCTCGCACCGCCGTCGCCACGCTCACCGGCGCGCCGAAACCGCACGACGCCTTGCCCTGGTTCTGGTCCGACCAGCTCGGCCTGCGCCTGCAGATGGCTGGGCTGATGCCGGCCGAGGGCACGCCGGGCATGACCACGGCGCGCCGGCCCGGACCGGGCGCGAATCCGAATGCGTTCTCGCTTTTCCACTACGTCGACGGGCGGTTGGTGTGCGTCGAAACGGTCAACGCGCCGGTCGATCACATGATGAGTCGCAAGCTGCTGGAAGCCGGAAAGAATCCGGACGCAGCGGTGGTGGCGGATGCGGCGGTGCCTCTTAAGTCCTTGCTGTAAAGGCGCGGCCCCGCCTCTTCTGGCAGAGCACCGCGGCACGCGCGCGGGGGGGCGTCTTGCAGGGGCGCGAGGCGCGCCGCGCAACGCTGCGGAGCCTGGAGGTAAGGCTTACTTCCCCACAGGCGCCAGCAACACCACCAGCGCCCCCGCCCCACCTTCCGCGGGCTTCGCCTGCACGAACGCCAGCACCTCGTTCTTCTGGATCAGCCAGCGCTGCGTCTTGGTCTTCAGCACCGGCTGCTTGCCCGGCGAGCCCAGCCCCTTGCCATGCACCACTCGCACGCAGCGCACGCCCGCCTTGTGGGCCGTGCGAATGAAGGCGCCGAGCGCCTCGCGCGCCTCGTCGCTGCGCAGGCCGTGCAGGTCCACCTGGCGCTGGATCGACCATTCGCCCGCGCGCAGCTTGCGCGTCACGTCGGTGCCGATGCCCGGCCGCCGAAAGCTCATCGCGTCGTCGACGTCGAGCAGGGTCGTCACGTCGAAGTCGTCGCTGATCGATTCGCGCAGCACGCGCTGCTCGTCGAGCTGGTGCTGCACGGGAATTGGCGCCGGCGGCTCGGGTGCGAGCGGTACCGCGGCCTTGCGCCGCAGGGGCTGCGTGGCGCCGATGGCGCGCGAGAACAAGTCGTTTTCGGCGAGCCGTTTCTTTTCGGCGGCGGCACGCAACGCCGCTTCGGCGGCTTCGCGTTCACGCTGCTCGGCCAGCGAACGCTGGATCGTCTTCAGGTCGGAGAGCGCCTTGAGACTGCTGGAGGATTTGGAGGCCATTGCCTCCATCCTACGAGACGGGCGCGGGGCGCGCTCGATAGCGCAGGCCCTTCCCTACACCAGGCCCCGCTCGGCCATCGACAGCGACACGCCCTTGCCGACGATCACATGGTCCAGCACCCGCACGTCGACGAGAGCCAGCGCGGCTTTCAGGGTCTGCGTCAGCAATTCGTCCGCGCGCGACGGCTCCGCGCAGCCGCTCGGATGGTTGTGCGCCAGCACGACGGCGGCGGCATGCTGGTGCAGCGCGCGCATGACGACTTCGCGGGGATAGACGCTGGTCTGCGTCAGCGTGCCGCGGAACAACTCCTCCATCGCGATCAGCCGATGCTGCGCATCGAGGAAGAGCACCGCGAAGACCTCGTGCGTGCGCGACCCCAAATGCAGCTGGAGGTAGTGCTTGACCGCATCCGGCGAGTCGAACACCGCGCGCTTCTTGAGTTGCTCGGCCAAGCCGCGGCGCGCCAGTTCCAGCACCGCACTGAGCTCGGCCCGTTTCGCGCTGCCGCCGAGTCCCTTGATGCTCTTCAGGTCGTCCAGGCTGGCATTGAGCAGCCCGGCGATGCCGTCGAAGCGATCCAGCAATTCCTGCGACAACTGCAGCACGTTCTTGCCGGCGATGCCGGTGCGCAGCAGCAAGGCGAGCAGTTCGGCGTCGCCCAGCGCGCCTGCGCCACGCGCGATCAGTTTTTCCCGCGGGCGCATTTCGGCCGGCAGATCCTTGAATGTCATGTTCTCCAGGGGTCTTTGACCCCACTCCCTAAAATACCGGGTCCAGTTTACAGAGACGCCCACCTTGTCCGCCCCCACCATCCATGCCGTCGTCACGCCCGGCTCGTTCCTCACTCTGCACTACCGGCTGGCCGGGCCGGCGGGCGACATCATCAACACCTTCGCCGACAAGGCCGCCACGCTGTCGCTGGGCACCGGCGAGTTGTCGCCCGCGATGGAGCAGCGCCTGATCGGGCTGGAAGAGGGCACGCACGCCACCTTCGAACTCGCTGCCGGCGAGGCCTTCGGCGAGCGCAACGCCGAGATGCAGCAGTGGGTCGCCAAGTCCCTGCTGGCGCAAATGGGCGACCCCGACGAGCGCTACGCCATCGGCGACGTGGTCCAGTTCCCCACCCCCGACGGCATGGGCAGCTATGCCGGCGCCGTGATCGACTCGAACGACACGGCCGTGCAGTTCGACTTCAACCATCCGCTCGCAGGCCAGCCCGTGACCTTCGAAGTGCAATTGATCGGCGTGCTGTGAGCAATCAGACCGGCACCAGAACCCTGGATGAAGTCCTGCTGGCGGAGCCGCGCGGCTTCTGCGCGGGCGTGGACCGCGCCATCGAGATCGTCGAGCGCGCACTCGCCAAGTTCGGCGCGCCGATCTACGTGCGCCACGAAATCGTGCACAACACCTTCGTGGTGAACACGCTCAAGGACAAGGGCGCGATCTTCATCGAGGACCTGGCCGAAGTGCCGCCGGGCGCCACGCTCGTCTTCAGCGCGCACGGCGTGAGCAAGGCGGTGCAGCAGGAGGCGCGCGAGCGCGGCTTCGACGTCTTCGATGCAACCTGTCCGCTCGTCACCAAGGTCCACGTCGAGGTGGCCAAGCTCGCGAAGGAAGGCTACGAATTCATCATGATCGGCCACAAGGGGCATCCCGAGGTCGAGGGCACGATGGGCCAGCTGTCGAGCGGCATCCACCTGGTCGAAGACGTTGCCGACGTGGCCCGCGTGCAGCCGGGCCAGACCGAAAAGCTCGCCGTGGTCACGCAGACCACGCTGAGCGTGGACGACGCCGCCGAGATCGCCGCCGCCGTGCGCGAGCGCTTTCCGGCGGTGCGCGAGCCCAAGCAGCAGGACATCTGCTACGCCACGCAGAACCGGCAGGACGCGGTCAAGATCATGAGCCCCCAGGTCGACCTGGTGATCGTCGTCGGCAGCCCGACCAGTTCCAACAGCAACCGCCTGCGCGAGCTGGCGCAGCGCCTGGGCACCGAGAGCTACATGGTCGACGACGCGACCGAACTCAGGGCCGAATGGTTCGAAGGCAAGTCCCGCATCGGCCTGACCGCTGGCGCCTCGGCGCCCGAGGTGCTGGTGACCGAGGTGATCGAACGGATCCGGGCCTTCGGCGCCGTGTCGGTGCGCAAGATGGGCGGCATCGAGGAGACCACCAAGTTCCCGCTGCCCAAGGGCCTTCGGCTCGACCCACCGCTGCCGGGACACCTCGGTTGAGCGCGCTTGCCGACATCCGCTGGCGCGACGAAGTCGACGCCGCCGCGCAGCGCCTGCGCGATGCGCGCGCCGCGCGATTCCTGCGGGAGACGCCGCTGTGGAAGCTGCAAGCGCCTGTGCTCGGCCTGGAGGCCGCGGAAGGCGTCGAGTTCTGGCTCAAGCTGGAGCACCAGCAGGTCAGCGGCAGCTTCAAGGCGCGCGGCATGATGAACAGGTTGCTGGCCCATGACATTCCGGCCAGCGGCGTGGTGGTCGCCTCGGGCGGCAACGCCGGCATCGCGACGGCGGCCGCGGCCCGCGCGCTCGGCGTGCGATGCGAAGTCTTCCTCCCGGGCAACTCGCCCGAGGCCAAGCGCGCCAGACTGCGCGCCCTGGGCGCCGATGTGGTCGTCGTGGGCGAGGAATATGCCGACGCGCTCGCCGCCTGCCTCGCGCGCCAGCGCGAGACCGGCGCGCTGCTGACGCATGCCTACGACCAGCCCGAGGTCGTCGCCGGCGCCGGCACGCTGGGCCGCGAGATCGAGCAGCAGGGCGGCCTGCCCGACTCCGTGCTCGTCAGCGTGGGCGGCGGCGGACTCATTGGCGGCCTGGCCGCGTGGTTCGAACAACGCAGCCGCGTCATCGCGCTGGAGCCCGAACGCGCGCCGACGTTGTTCCGTGCACGCGAAGCCGGCAAGCCGGTCGATGTGGAAGTGGGCGGCGTCGCGGCCGATTCGCTCGGCGCACGGCGCATCGGAGCCATCGCCTGGCAGATCACGCAGCGCCAGGTGCGCACTGCCTTGCTGCTGCCCGATGAGCCGATTCGCGCCGCGCAACTGTGGCTCTGGAAAGAATTGAAACTGGCCGTCGAGCCGGCCGCCGCGCTGCCGCTGGCTGCGCTGCAGACTTGCGCCTACGTGCCGCGCGCCGGCGAGAAGGTGTGCCTGGTCATTTGTGGCGCCAACGTCGATCCGGCCAGCCTGGCTTGAGCGACTGCGGGCTTGCCGGCCTCATGGGGTGTCGGGAATCCGAAGCTCCTTCGCGGGTGCCCGCGGAGCCGGCTCTGCCGGGACGCTGGTCGCACCCCCTTGACGGATGGGGAGGCGTCGAAGGCGCTTCGGTGTCGGGCTTCTTTCAGCCCTTCGGCGCCGGACGCTCGACGTTGACCATCCACGGCACGCCGAACTTGTCGACCAGCATGCCGAAGCTGGCCGCCCAGAAGGTCGGCTCGTAGGGCATCGTGACCTTGCCGCCTTCGGCCAGCGCGTCGAACATCTTGCGTCCGGCCTCCACGTCGTCGGACTGCACCGACAGCGTGAAGCCCTTGTAGCCCTCGAAGGGCATACCCGGCGGCATGTCCGAGCCCATGATCTTGCGGCCCTGCGCCTCGAAGGTCGCATGCATGATCTTGCCCTTGTAGTCGGCCGGCGTCTGCTCGCCCATCGGGCTCTCGCCGAAGGTCATGCTGTACAGCGTCTTGCCGCCCAGGCACTTGCCGTAGAAATCGAAGGCCTCGGCGCAGTTGCCGTCGAAAGAGAGATAGGCGTCCATGCGGTGTCCCCTGTGAGTTGGTAGCAGGTCGATGGTAAGGCCGTGCGCTTCAGTCGCGTGTACGCCTGAGCCGTCGTATGAAATGGAATGCGGACAGCCGAGCGCCGTTCCCGTATTCGCACCCCCATTGCTCCCTAAAATCGAGTCATGCTCGATATCACACTGTTACGCAAGGACCTGGCTTCGGCCGTCGCGCGCCTTGAGACCCGCAAGAAGGACCAGCCCTACCTCAACGTCGAGGCGTTCACCGCGCTCGAAGCCGAGCGCAAGGTCTTGCAGACCCGCACCGAGGAAATCCAGGCTCGCCGCAACGCGCTGAACAAGCAGATCGGACCGCTCAAGGCCAAGGGTGAATCGGTCGATGCGCTGATGGCCGAGGTCAACGCGCTCAAGGCCGAACAGGAGTCCGGATCGAAGCGCCTCGACGCGATCCAGCCCGAACTGCAAGCCCTGCTGCTGGCCGTTCCGAACCTGCCGCATGCCAGCGTGCCGCTCGGCGAAGACGAACATGGCAACGTCGAGATGCGTCGCTGGGCGCCCAAGGGTGGCGCCGGCGCCTCGGCCACGCCGCTCTCATTCGCGCCGAAGGACCACGTCGACCTTGGCGAGCCGCTCGGCCTGGACTTCGCGATGGGTGTCAAGCTTTCCGGTTCGCGCTTCATCGCGATGAAGGGGCCGATCGCGCGGCTGCACCGTGCGCTGGCCCAATTCATGGTCGACCTGCAGACGCAGCAGCACGGCTACACCGAGTGCTACGTGCCCTATATCGTCAACGCTGACACGCTGCGTGGCACCGGCCAGCTGCCCAAGTTCGAGGGCGACCTCTTCGCGGCGAAGAAGGGCGGCCAGGACGGCGAACCGGCGCCTGACCATTCGGCGCTCTACCTGATCCCGACGGCCGAAGTGCCCCTGACCAACTTCGTGCGCGACGAGGTGGTGGCCGAGTCCGCATTGCCGATCAAGCTCACGGCGCACACGCCGTGCTTCCGCTCCGAGGCCGGCAGCGCCGGTCGCGACACGCGCGGCATGATCCGCCAGCACCAGTTCGACAAGGTCGAGATGGTGCAGATCGTGCACCCGGAAAAGAGCTATGACGCGCTGGAGGAAATGACCACGCACGCCGAGGCGGTGCTGCAGGCGCTCGAACTGCCTTACCGCGTGATGCTGCTGTGCACCGGCGACATGGGCTTCGGCTCGACCAAGACCTACGACCTCGAAGTGTGGCTGCCCGCGCAGGATACCTATCGGGAGATCAGCTCGGTCTCCAACTGCGAAGCCTTCCAGGCGCGGCGCCTTCAGGCCCGCTTCAAGAACGCCCAGGGCAAGAACGAGTTGGTGCACACGCTCAACGGTTCCGGCCTGGCCGTCGGCCGCACGCTGGTCGCGGTGCTGGAGAACCATCAGAACGAAGACGGCTCGGTCAACGTGCCAGCCGCGCTGCAGCCCTACCTGGGCGGTCTCGCGGTTCTTCGCGCCTGACGTGCAAGGTGGTCGAAAGTGGCTGCTATAATCTGAGGCTCGACAGACACCGGAGAGGTGGCAGAGTGGTCGAATGTACCTGACTCGAAATCAGGCGTACTAGCGATAGTACCGAGGGTTCGAATCCCTCCCTCTCCTCCAGAAGTGAGTTTTCGACGGTCCGCATCGGCTCGCGAAAACGTGAAAAGCCCGCACAGTTCCCTCTGTAGCGGGCTTTTTTGCGTCCGTATCGGTCCGCATGGCTGGTTGTCAATCCACGGTTTCGCGCTGGTATGAATGTTGGTATGGCGTCTACCGTGTGTTGGTATGGCAGCGGGTTGACTTATGGCCGGTTGGCATGGGCGCAAGAAAACTAGACCGCTCGCCTTGTTCACCTGTCCAACATCACGCACAACTGTCCCATGCTCACAGAAGTCTGCGAGTGCAGATCGAGCCTGTGTCGTCCGGCCGGTGCTAACCATCGGCCGCAGCAAGGAGCCTTTTGACGGCCTCGGAGGTGGTCAACTGTCGCGGGCGCTTGCCTTGGACGTTTAATGCAGAGGGATCGGCGCCGAGCGCAAGCAGCCGCTCGACCTCAGGGACAAGGCCCAACTCGGCAGCCTTGTGCAGCAAGCTATCGCCGCCTATCGTGAGGGCTACTATCGAGTGGTCGCCTTCTGCCATGCGAACTATGTCGGCAAGTTGATGTTTTGAGACATAAGAGTTGCTTTCGAGCTTGACCTCAAGTTGATCAAGAATTTGTGCATCTGGGATGGGTATGACTTTCCATCCTTCCTTTGTCTCGAATTTGGTATTGCATTCAGTGCACGATGCAGCATTGCAGGGCGTGAACCAGTGGCACTTAGGACACAGGGCCCAGGCGATTTTTGGAAGTGCCTCTTGTCTTGGCTTGATTGCATTCTTGGGCTCTGCCTGTTCCTGTGCCGCAGCAAGGAGCCCTTTAATGGCCTCGGACGCTGTCACGTCGCTTGGTCGCTTTCCTTGTGCGTTGGAAGCCGTTGAATCAGCGCCGATGGCAAGGAGGTGTTGAACTTCAGACTCGAGTCCGAATTCTGCAGCTTTATGCAACAGGCTATCGCCTTTGATTGGCAGCGAAACGATCGAGAAATCGGTCTCGGCCATGGCGACCATGTCTGATAGTTGACGTGGTGTTATTTGTTTCCGTTTTGTCAGTGCCTGCTCAATCAGTCCAAGTCGTTGATCCACTTTTATGGGAATGACATCCCAGGCTGCGCCAGCACCGAGCGTGGCATCGCAGTGCGGGCAGGACGTGGTGCCAAGTGGCAAGAACCAATCGCACATTGGGCACCTTCCCCAGACTATCGCAGCGCGCGCTCTTTGTTGCTTCTGGAAATCACTTTCGCTCTCTTCTACCTTGCGCCGCTCTTCCGCTGCGCGCTGCTTTTCCTCAACTTGCCTCGCAGCCTCCAACTGCAGATGGTTGGCGTGGAGTTCGTGCGCTCTTATGTTCAAGTATTTCGCCTTCGCAGCGGCCTCGTCGCCGCTAGCTTCAGCAAATGCGCGTGCATAGACACCGGGCCGGCGCCCAGAACTCTCAAATTCAGAAAGTGCTTGCGCCCAAGAATCCTCTTCAGGGATTTCATGTGATTCATTTATTTCGGTTGCGATGGTCGGAGCGTTCGGCAACGGGTCCTTGGTTTTCATCGCTATAGGTTTTGCAGCTATCACGGATGCGGCAGCATCAATTGAAATCAGCTTCTTAGCAACGGTTGGGGCCCCTGCGTGTAGAACGACCTTTGACTGGGTCATTGGGGACGCCATCTGCGTGTCTTGCGATCTGGGATATGCAGCACGTTTTTGTTTTTGACGATACCACACATATAAGGGTAGACAGACGGGTATCGCAGTTATGAATGATTGAAAAATGGCAACGCCCAGGGGGCCGATTTCATGCAATAATGCGTGAAATTCGTCCGTCTGTCTAATTTCACGAAATATTGCGAAGATGACAAGATTTATGAAAAGGCAAACAAAAATTGCGATGGAAACTGGTAAAAGAAGTGGGGGGTATTTGTCCATCTTGGGCATGCTGTGCTTTCAAATTTGCTTATCAAGTGCAATACAAGGTTGGGGCGCCGCGGATTTTCTGAGGACTTCAAAATTGCTCCTCCACTAAGAGCGGAACCTTGAGGGGGTGGCAGGGTGCCCGTCAGCCCCCCAGCCCCTGGGAGGGGCCGGCACGAAGTTGTGCGGTGCAAGCTATCACTCGATGGTGCGAGGCAGCGCCTGTACGAAGTCCAATATGTCGGCGTCTATTCGCCCAATCGCCTTAGCGACCAAGCTGGCGATGTCCTCAAGGTCGCCATAGGCGCCAACGATTTCACTCGCAAGAGCGTACTCGGGCTGGGCTGCCATGTCCGCCAGTTGGTGGAGACGCCTCAGCCGGTTCCGCAAGCCGTCAATGGCCTTGTAGAGCGGCGTCTCGCTCAAGGGGATCATTTGGAAGATGAGCTTGCGGGCGTCGATCGCCTTGACCACCTCGTTTACTGCAAGAAGGTATTCGATTTGATCGGCAGTGAGGGTGCCGTTGGCACGGTAGTGATCTTTGAGTGTCATCGCTGCTCGGCTGGACGCACTGGATGTTACACAGATCGGGGGTCAACGCGGCCTCGATCAGTCGCGCTGCGCCGTTGGTATATCCGTTGGTATCGACACCGGGCGGCACGTGCAAAACCTAGCATTCATGCGGCCTGCGAGGCATGATCTGACTGCCTCCCTCTCCTCCAGGTAGCCAGTAAAAACGCCCCTTTCGGGGCGTTTTTGCTTTGTTGGCCCGTGTGCCGTGCGAGCGCGTTCACGCGACGGTTGCGACCGCCTGCCGGATCTTCTGCAGGAGCCAGGTGAGCGCCTGATCCGCCTCGAAGCGCTTGTGCCAGGCGATGTAGAGCGGGGCGAGCGGGAAGTCGATTGGCGGCTGGTGCAGGCTGAGGTCGAAGGCCTTCGCGAAAATCGGTGCCATGCCGCTTGGCAGATTGCAGATGTAGCCGGTGCGCGCCGCGATCACCGGCATCGCGATGAAGTGCTGCACCACCGCGCCGATGGGGCGGCGCAGGTTCTGTTCCGCCAGCGTCTGGTCGACCACGCTGCCGCGCCGCTCCGGCTGGCGAATGACGATGTGCGGGCGCTTGAGGTACAGATCCATCGGAAAGCGCTTCTTCGTCAGTTGTTCGCGCTTCCAGATCAGCGTGACCAGGCCGATGTTGGCCGCCACCTCGTTGCGCACGCCGGAGCCCTTCACGGCGGTGCCGTCCAGCACCACGTCGACCTCGCCGGCCTCCAGCATCTGGTAGCCCAGTTCGCCCTCGGGCACCGGCACCAGCTTGATGAGGATGCCGGGCGCATCGCGCCCGATCTCCTCGATGAGCTGCGGCGCGATCGCGAACTCCACCAGGTCTCCGCCGGCGATGCGGAATTCGCGCTGCGCCAGCGAAGGCACGAAGCTCTCGCCGGCCTGCAGGGCCAGTCCGATCTGAACCAATGCCTGCCGCACGGGCCCGATCAGTGCTTCGCCGCGCGCGGTCGGCACCAGCCCTTCCTTGCCGGCCACGAACAGCTCGTCGCCGAGGGCATCGCGCAAGCGCCGCAGCGCGTGGCTGATGGCGGGCTGGCTCAGGGCCAGCTTGTCGCTCGCGCGCGTGACGCTGCGCGTCTCCCACAGCTTCAGGAAGACGGCAAGCAGGTTGAGGTCGAAGTTATCGACATTCAATTTGTGCATGCATTCCATCCAAAGAGTTCATTTTACTTATGACTCTGCCGGCGGTGCAATAGAGGCCTCAACAGACATCCACACGGAGACATCCATGGCCAACACACCCAAACTTTCGATGGGCTGGTTCCTGCCCACACTCGGCGACACGAGCGCGTTCGGCGATCCGTCGCAGAGCATTCCCCAATCGCTCGAGCACTTCGAGCGCGTCTCGCAGGCGGCAGAAACTGCCGGCTTCGACTACATGCTCGTGCCCGTCACGCCGTTCTGCTGGGACGCCTGGATCACGGCCACCTACATGCTGGCCCGCACGAAGAAGATCAAGGCGCTGGTCGCCATCAAGCCTGGTTATTTCCATCCGGTGGCGCACGCCAAGATGGTGTCGGCGATGGACCGGTTGTCCAACGGTCGCGTCTACCTCAACCTCATTGCGGGACTCAGCGAAAAGGATGCGTTGGCCGAAGGCCAGTTCGGCTCGAAGGAACAACGCTACGCGCAGCTCGAGGAAGAGGTTCGCCTCATGAAGCGCCTGTGGACGGAGGAAGGGGTCCAGTTCAAGGGCGACTACTACCAGGTCGACGGTCCGAAGATCGTGCCGAAGATCCTGCAGCAACCGCACCCGCCTTTCTTCCTGGGCGGTGGCTCGGAACAGGCGGCTGAAATCTCCGCGCAGCACTCCGCGGTGCATCTCTTCTGGGGCGACTACCCGGAGAAGATCCGCGAGGAAATCAAGCTGATGCGCCAGCGCGCCGCGAAGTACGGCCGCGAGAACGAAATCAGGTTCGCGATGCGCCTGCAGGTCATCTGCCGCGAGACCGAGGCCGAGGCATGGGAAGCCGCGGACCGCCTGATCGAAGGTGCCAACGAAACCGCCAGTGCCAAGGCCATGGTGGCGTCACTCGCGAGCTCCATCTCTTCCGTGGCCAACGCACGCCAGAAGGAACTGTCGAACACCGTCGGCCGCAAGATGACCCCGCACCTCTGGACCGGCATCACCGAAGTGCGCCCCGGCGCCGGCGTGGCCGTGGTCGGCAACCCGCAACAGGTTGCGGCGCAACTGCAGGAATTCATCGACGTCGGCTGCTCGGGCTTCTGCCTGTCCGGCTATCCCCACCACGAAGAGGCCGAGCGTTTCGGCCGCCTGGTCATGCCGCTGCTCATGAAGTAACGCGGCCGGTCCACTACATCAACACAGGAGACAAGACATGACTGCAACGATCGACAAGGCCCAGTTCCGCAAGGCGCTCGGCTCGTTCACCACCGGCGTCACCATCGTGACCACGCGCGGTGCCGACGGCAAGGACTACGGCCTGACCGCCAACAGCTTCAACTCGGTGTCCATGGAACCGCCGATGGTGCTGTGGAGCCTCGGCAAGAATTCATCCAGCATCGCCGCCTTCGCCGGCACGGAATACTTCGCGGTGCACATCCTGGCCGCGGACCAGGAAGCCGTGTCGAACCGCTTTGCCAAGAGCGGCACCGACAAGTTCGCCGGCTCCAAGGTGGCACGTGGCCACGGCGAGGTGCCGCTGCTCGACGGTTGCTCGGCACGCTTCGAGTGCCGCATCGCCTACCAGTACGACGGCGGCGATCACGTGATCTTCGTGGGCGAGGTGCTCAACTTCGACCACTTCGCCCGGCCGCCATTGATTTTTCACGGAGGGAACTACGGTTTGCTGCTCAAGAAAGCCGATGAAACGGACGTCAGCGCGACCTTTGGTGGCGACTGGCTCGGAAACCTGCTGGGGCGTGCGTACTACCAGCTCCTGATGCCGATCAAGGCGGACCTGAAGGACAAGGGCCTGCGCGACGTCGACTACAACATCCTGAGTGTCTTGAGCATGGGCGATGGACGCACGGCCCATGACCTGGCCCAACTCGTGGCCATTGCAGGCTACGAGGTGAGCGATGACCACATCCAGGCGCTTGTGGATCAGGGACTGATCCGCGTCGAGGGCCAGGGGCAGGATCGCACGGTCCACTTCACGCAAGAGGGCCGTAGCTACGCCATCGAGCTGCTCGCGCTCGGCAAATCCGCCGAATCCGATGCGGAACGCGAACTCGACTACCGCGAGGCGCAGGTGCTCAAGTTGCTGCTCAAGCGCGTGATCCGCTCCACCTCGGATGGCCTGCCGGTTCACTGGCGCAAGGAGCACTTCTGGCGCGAGAACAACATCTGGCGCGACGACGTCCAGGCCGCTCGCGCCTGAGCTGCAGGCAAGAACAGACAAAGCAGAGGCACACATGCATGCAGCAATCACCCGGGGCGGCGAAGGCCTGCCCACGGTCAGTACGGGGCGCGCGTGGTACGCCGTCGTCGTGCTCCTGGCCGCCTATATCTTCTCGATCATGGACCGGCAGATCCTCACCCTGTTGGTCGGTCCGATCCAGAAGACGCTGGGCGTCAACGACACGCTGATCGGCCTGCTCCACGGCTTCACCTTCGCGGCCTTCTATGGCGTGATGGGCCTGCCGATCGCGCGGCTCATCGATCGGGGCAACCGCCGCGTGATCATCGCCATCGGCATTGCCGTGTGGAGCCTGGCGACAGCCGCCAGTGGCCTGGCCAACGACTACTGGCACCTGCTGGCCGCGCGCATTGCGGTGGCGGTGGGTGAGGCCGTGCTGATCCCGGGCACGGTCTCGCTGGTGGCCGACCTGTTCACGCCGGACAAGCGCGGCCGTGCCATGGGCGTCTTTGGCGCCGCCGGGCCGGTGGGTTCCGGCGTGGGCCTGTTTGCAGGCGGCCTGATCCTCGGCGCGTACACGCTGTCCCGGCCGGTGCTGCCTTTTCTGGGCGCCATCGAGCCGTGGCAGGCGACGTTCATCGCGGTGGGTTTGCCGGGGGTCGTGGTGGCAATCTTCATGCTGGCAGTGCCCGAGCCGCGCGTCGCGAAGAAGGGGCCCTCTGGCGGCCAGGAGCCGGCGTCAAAGGCCATCGACGTCCCGCTGTCGCAGGTCATGCAATACATCGCCAGGAATGGCCGCACCATCGGCACGTTCATCCTGGGCGCCGGCTTCTTCAACATGTGCGTGTATGGCTTCGGTGGCTGGGCGCCGACCTACTTCGTGCGCCATTTCGGCTTGACTTACCAGGAGATCGGCAAGCTGCTGGGCGTGCTGATGCTCGTCGTCGGACCTGCCGGCACGCTCTTGGCCTCCTGGCTGGGTGAGCGCTGGATCCGGCGCGGCGTTGCCCACGGCTACATGCGGGTTGCGATGGTGAGCGCCGTGGGCATCACGTCTTCGGGCTGCGCCATGGTTCTGGCGCCAACGTTGCTGGCTGCGGGCATCTTCCTGGGCTTCACCTGCTTCTTCTCGTTCTCCATGTTCGGCGTTGGCCCGTCCATCGTCGCGCAGATCACCCCTGCGCCGATGCGTGGCCAGGTCGCTGCCATGTACACCGGCGGACTCAACCTCCTGGGCGCAGGCCTCGGCCCGGTCACGATCGGCCTGATCACCGACTACGTGCTGGGTGATCGCAACGCGATCGGCACATCAATGCTCATCGTGTTCCTCATCGCCGGTTCGGTGGCGCTCCTTCTTATTCGCAGTGGCATCCGCTCCTTTGAAGGCTCGATGTTGCAGGCGGCCCAGTGGCGCTTGGCGCGCGAGCCACAAGACACCGCATCCGCAACGGCCACCAGTGCGGTGCCGGGCTGAAGCAAGGCAATCAATCAACCGAATCGAAAGGGACAAACCATGCGAGTCATGAAATTCCTGGAGGCGGCCGCGGTCGCGCTGGCGGGCGGCCTGATCGCCCTGGCCGCCACGGCGCAAACCTTTCCGTCCAAGAACGTTGCGCTGGTCGTTCCCTATCCCGCGGGTGGCTCGGGCGACTACTTCGCTCGCCTCATCCAGCCCGGATACCAGAAGCGCCTGGGCCAGACGATGGTTGTCGAGAACGTCGGCGGCGCCAGCGGCGCGTTGGGCGTCCAGAAGGTGCTTTCCGCGCCCGCTGACGGTCACTACGAACTGCTCGGCACGCCAATGGACCTGGTGCTCGCGCCGATGGGCCTGGCAGCCGTCAAGCACAAGCCCGAAGACCTGCGACTGGCCGGGGTGGTCGCCTCGAGCTCGCTGGTGCTGCTGGTCAACAAGGACATCCCCGCCAGCAACATCGACGAGTTCATCGCGTGGGCGAAGAAGCGGCCCAGCGTGTCCTACGGCAGCTCTGGCACGGGTTCGCTGTTCCACGTGGTGGGTGCGAAGTTCGCGCAGAGCACGGGCCTGAACATGGTGCACGTGCCCTACAAGGGCGGCAGCCAGTTCTTCACCGACATCGTCGGCGGGCAGATCGACATCGCCTTCTGGACCCTGGCCGGCCCCACGCTGGGTCTCTTGAAGGAAGGCAAGGTCAAGGCTCTGGGCATCACCTCGCGAGAGCCGCATCCGATGTTCCCGGAACTGCCGCTGATGAGCCAGCACAAGCTCCTGCCGGACTTCACCTATGACCTGTGGCTCGGCGTGCTGGTGCCCAAGGCGACGCCCGATGCCGCGGTTGCCACGATCAACACGGCGATGAACGAAGTCATCCAGCTGCCAGCCGTGCGCACGGGCACACAGGACACGGGCGCCCAGTCGCCCCGCGCCATGTCGCAGGCTGAGCTGGACAAGTTCTACACCAGCGAAATCGAGCGCTACCGGCGCGTGTTCAAGTCGACCAAGCTGGAACCGCAGTAAGCAATCTGATTCTTTGGAGACAAAAAATGTTTGGTTTGATGATGGATCGTCCCCTGCTGCTGTCGAGCCTGCTCGAGCACGCGGAGCAGCAGTTCCCGGACGTGGAGATCGTTTCGCGCGAAACGCACGGACCGCTGTTTCGCTACACCTACCGCGATCTCGGCGCGCGCTCGCGCCGTCTGGCCAAGGCCCTGGCTGCGCTGGGCATGGCGCGCGGCACCCGCGTCGCCACTGTGGCCTGGAACAACCACCGCCATCTGGAGGCTTACTTCGCGGTCTCCGGAAGTGGCGCCGTGCCGATGGGCGCGACCGGCAAAGTCCAGAAGGTGGACCTTCGCCAGAAGTACGCCAACGTGCTGGTGTCGGAGTGATCCTCATGGCCGATACGCAATTCAGGCCCTTGGCGGCGTCCTGCGGCTGCGGCGCGAGCCGCTTCCGCGTGAACACACGTCCCTTTGCGCGCTTCATCTGCCACTGCACGATCTGCCAGGCCTACACGGGCAAGCCTTTCTCGGATGTGACGGTGCTGCGTGCCCGCGACGTCGAGGTGGAAGAGGGCGCGCAGGTCGTCTACAAGAAGCACAAGCTCCCGCCCAACATCGAGCGGGGCACCTGCGCATCGTGCGGCAAGCCGGTGCTGGAGTTCGGCCTGGCCGGACCGGCAAAGCTGGCCTTCGTGCCCACCGCCAACTACGCCGACATCCAGGCGCTGCCACCCGCTTCGCTGCACATGTTCTATCACCGCCGCGTGCGCGACGCGCAGGACGGCCTGCCTCGTTACAGCGGCTACCTGCGCAGTCAGCTGGCCGTGATCGGGCTGATGCTGCGCGGCCTCTTTTCTGGCTGACGCCGGCACTGCTTGCCCGCGCGCTGGCAAGCAGTCCAAACCAGCTCACGCCCCATTCGCTCGGTGTCACCGGGACATCTACCGTTTCCACGAATTCGCTACTCATGAACCAAATCAACCATCTTCCTGAAGATTCCGCACCACGCATGGCCAGCCACGAAGAGCGTGTCGCGTTTATCGAAGCCCAATGGCACGCTGACATCGTGAATCAGGCACGCGACGCGTTCCTCGATGAGGCGGAGCGCCAAGGAATTGCCCGCGCTCGCATCGATGTGATCGGCGTGCCAGGAGCGTTCGAGATCCCGCTCGTTGCGAAACGCCTGGCACTTTCTGGACGGTATGCCGCCATTGTGGGATGTGCATTGGTCGTGGATGGCGGGATCTATCGTCACGAGTTCGTTGCTGGCACGGTGGTCAACGCGTTGATGGCGGTGCAGTTGGAAACGAATGTGCCGGTACTCTCAGCCGTGCTCACGCCGCACCATTTCCATGAGCACGTGGAGCATCGCAAATACTTCCACCGTCACTTCTCAGTCAAAGGCACAGAAGCTGCACAGGCATGTGCGAGGACGATCGAGTTACTGAGGCGTCACCGGCACCCTGGATCCGCTGCGCCGGCAGAGCTGCCGGTGTGCGAGACCGATCCGATGCAGCGATCGGCCTTGGTCGAGGTCGCCCGGTGAGTGCCGTCGATCCGCGCACGCGCCTCCTTCTGGAAGCGCCCATCGTGCCGACTGTCCTGCTTCTCGCCGCCCCCAACGTGCTGGTGATGGTCGCGCAGGCCTGCTCCGGTCTCATCGAAACGTACTTCGTCGGCAAGCTTGGTACCGACGCCCTGGCGGCGATGGCGCTGGTATTTCCGATCGTCATGCTGATGCAGATGACTTCGGCCGGTGCCATAGGCGGTGGCATTGCGTCCTCGATTGCGCGAGCGCTCGGCGCCAAACGCCGGGACGATGCCGATGCGCTCGTGTTCCACGCAATGGTGATTGCGCTCGGCTTCGGGCTGGCGTTCACGTTGGCGTTGCTGCTGGGCGGGCGCTGGCTGTACGCGCAGATGGGCGGCACCGACGCATCACTCGATGCTGCGCTGGTCTACTCGAACTGGGTCTTCGCCGGCGCGGTGCTGGTGTGGCTTTTCAACTCGCTGGCCGCTGTGTTGCGCGGCACTGGCAACATGGCAGTGCCGGCCAACGTGACCGTCGTCGGCGTAGCCGTGCTGGTTCCACTGTCGCCCTTGCTGATCTTTGGCTGGGGGCCGATTCCCGGCATGGGCATTGCCGGAGGAGCGGTAGCACTGCTTCTCTACTACCTCGGCGGGACAGTCGCGCTCTGGATCTACTTGCGTTCGCCGCGCAGCCTGCTCATGCCACGGTTTGCCGGCGTGCGGCTCCGCTGGCCGCTGTTTCGCGACATCCTGCGCGTAGGCCTGGTCGGCGCGATCGCGACGGTGGCCACCAACCTGTCCATCGGCATCGCGACGGCACTGGCGGGGCATTTCGGCCCCGGCGCTATCGCAGGCTACGGCACGGCCGCGCGCCTCGAGTATTTGCTGGTGCCGCTGGTGTTCGGCTTTGGCGCACCGCTGTTGGCCATCGTCGGCACTTGCATCGGTGCAGGTCAACGGGAACGCGCCCTCAATGCCGCGTGGATCGGGGCTCTGATGTGCTTCGCCATTACCGAAGCGATCGGCCTCGCAGCGGCGACCTTTCCGCGCCCCTGGCTGATGCTGTTCGGAAACGACCCCGCCATGCTGGAGGCCGGCACCGAATACCTGCGCACCGTGGGGCCCTTGTACGGCCTCTTCGGCCTCGGGCAGGTGTTGCATTTCGCCTCGCAAGGATCGGGGCGCCTGTTCTGGCCCGTGATGGCAAACCTCGCTCGCCTGGCTGTGGCCGGTGTGGGAGGCTGGCTCGCGTTGCGCTGGGGGGGCGAGCTCGTCCATGTCTTCGTAGCGCAGGGCGCCGCGCTCGTGGTGTACGGCCTCGGCATCGCTGCCGTGGTGGCTGGTGGTGCGTGGTTTGGGCGCCCGGGCTGGCCGCGCACTCCGACTGCGTTGATGCGGCGCATCCAGTCAGGCTGAACTCTGCAGACAGGCGAAGCGCGTGCCTTGCTTCGAGAGAAACACATTCTTTCTGTGAATACTATCAATCTGGAGTGTTCATTTTAATTATGGCATTGCAAGCGTTGCAATACAGGGCCGAGAGACACGGCACGGACCGCGGCACATTCACAAAGACGATCAGAATGAACAACTCACCATTTCAATTGGCATCGACTCTGGCGGCCAACGAGCGCGTTGCGCAGATATTTGGCGCGCAGCAAACCGCCTTCCAGGCAGCCCCTTTTCCCACGGCGGTTGAGCGGCTCGACCGGCTCAAGGCACTCAAGCAACAGTTGTCGCGCTACCAGGACGTGCTGGCTGACGCCATGTGCCGTGACTTCGGCCAGCGCGCACACGCCGAATCGAAGATGCTCGACCTGCTGGGTTCGATGCTGGAGTTGAACCACGCCATCTCCCATGTGAAGCGCTGGATGAAGCCCAGCCGCCGCAGCACCGAACTGCTGTTCCTGTCCAACAGCGTCAAGGTGATGTACCAGCCCAAGGGCGTTGTCGGCGTGATCACCCCGTGGAACTTCCCGATCTACCTGGCGCTGGGGCCAGCCATCGCCGCACTGGCCGCGGGCAACCGCGTGATGATCAAGATGCCGGAAGCGACGCCGGCCACCAATGCGGTCTTCAAGACCCTGCTGGCGGAGATCTTTGCGGAAGACCTGGTGGCCGTGGTCGGCGAGGAACTGCTCGACCCCAACGTATTCACCTCGCTGCCGTTCAACCACATCGTGTTCACCGGCTCGCCGGCCATCGGCAAGATCGTGATGCGCACGGCGGCCGCGAACCTCACGCCCGTGACGCTGGAACTCGGCGGCAAGTCGCCGGCGCTCGTCACGCGCAACTATCCCGTGGCCGATGCAGCCAGGCGCATCACGCACGGCAAGGCGACCAATGCGGGCCAGATCTGCGTGGCGCCGGATTACGCGCTGGTGCCGCGCGAGCGCATGGACGAATTCGTCGAGGCCGTGGCGCGCACGTTCAAGGGCTTCTACAAGGGCAAGGCGGTTGGCAACCCCGATCTGACCTCCATCGTCGACTGGCGCCAATTCACGCGCATCAAGCGGCTGCTGAACGACGCCCATTCCAAGGGTGCCCACATCGAATCGTGCGGGCCAGCGCCCGTCGGCGATGACCGCACGCTGCCGCTGCAGATCATCACCAAGGTCACGCCCGACATGCTCGTGATGAAGGAAGAACTCTTCGGCCCGCTGTTGCCGGTCGTTCCCTACGACACGATGGAAGAGGCCATCGCCATCATCAATGCACGCGAACGTCCACTGGCGCTGTACTGCTTCAGCCACGACAGCGCCGAACGCGACAACCTGCTGCGCCGCACCCATTCGGGCGGCGTTGCAATCAACGACTGGGGCTGGCATGTGGTGAACCACGATGCGCCCTTCGGCGGCACCGGCAACTCGGGCATGGGCAACTACCACGGGGAAGAGGGCTTCCGCGAGCTGTCGCATGCCAAGACGGTGTTCAAGCGCCATCGATTCTTCCCGATCGACCTGTTCTACCCGCCCTACGGCAACTTCATCCAGCGCATGGCATTGAAGTTCTTCCTGGGCCGGCCGGATCCGGCGCTGGACGCCCCGCAGCACAAATGACGACCATGTCCCTCAATACAACGATCGTCGTCGGCAATCCCAAGCTGCGCTCGCGCACCGCACGCGCCGCGCAGATGCTTGCAACGGCGCTCACCGGCCGCGCGGCCGACATGGTGATCGAACTCGCCGAACTCGGGCCGGCGTTGCTGGGCTGGAAGGACCCGAAGGTTCAAGCAGCCGTCGACACGGTGGCGCGTTCGCAACTGGTGATCTTCGCGAGCCCGACCTTCAGGGGCACGTACAGCGGCTTGCTCAAGCTGTTCCTGGACCAGTTCGATGGCGGCTCCGGCTTGCAGGGCGTGGTCGCCGTTCCACTGATGCTGGGTGCGCGGGCGAACCATGGCACGGCGTCCGAGCGCTTGCTCAAGCCGGTCCTGGTCGAACTCGGCGCCACCAGCCCGGCGCCGGGACTGTTCCTGCTGGAGTCGGCCTTCGAGGACGGCCTGGCCATCCAGGCCTATGCCGAGCGCTGGGGCCCGATGGTGCGCGCCTGCGCGTCCCTGCGCGCCGCTCCGACCGAAGGCGTTGCGCCTGCCGCGGCAAGCACCGGCGCGGGCGCATCCGAAGCCCGCACTGCGCTGTCACTGACATGCTGACCCTGCCTGGACTTCGACCGGCCGAACGGCGGGCCATCCTTCCCGGTGCATTGACCGAATGGCCGTGCAGCGTGCCCGCGGTATGCCGTCAGCGAACACCCACTGCAGGTTCGCGCCGGGCATAGAACTCCGCGACGCTGTTGACTTCGTCGGCAGTCATCGGACGCACCACGTTGCGCATCTGGCCGAAGCTGTCATTGCGCCGCGCATCCGAGGCGAAGTTCTTCAACTGGCTCGACAGGTATTCCTTCGGCATGCCCTCCAGCCACGGCGCACCGATCTTGTGGTCGATGCCGCCATGGCAGGCCACGCAGGGAGCGATGTTGCGCAGCGGGTCGCCCACGCGAACGAGAGGGGGGGCATCGGGTTCGTCAGCCCGCACCGGAGCGGCTCGCGCCTTGGGCAGGGAGTCGTAGTAGGCGGCGATGTCCTGGATGTCGCGGTCGCTGAGTTTCTGCGCGACGGTCTGCATGAACGCGCTGGACCGCGCGCCATGCTTGTAGTCATGCAACTGCTTGATGACGACTTCCGGATACTGCCCAGCGAGGTTCGGCGCGTTGGCTTCGCTCATGCCTTGTGCGCCATGGCACATGCTGCATTGCTGGACGGCGATGGTGGCACCGCGACCGACCGAATCGCCCGCGCCTGAGCGCGTCATGTCGCGCGTCAGCACGACAGTGGTCGTTCCTGCGCTCGCCTTCGGTGGGGTCGCGGTGGTGCCCCATTGGTTCGGCACGCCCGCGGCGCGGCAGATGCTGTCCCAGATGCCCTTGGCCGAGAAATCCGCCTGCACCGAAGGCAGCCAGACAAAGCCCACCAGCAGCGTGACCACGGCCAACGCGCCCAGGCCCAGCACGCTCCGGCGAAACCAGGGGTTGCTCCACGCGTACAGGCCAGGTTGCTGCATCATCGTCCCCCGATGGGAACGGCGGGGACCGAGGTGTCCTTCAGCATCGCCAGCTGCGCGATCGGAAAGCCGTAGTTCACGACGGTCAGCGCGATCATCAGCGACACCCAGAGGCCGAAGCCGTTCAAGGCGATCGGCGTGGCTGCAGGCATGTGGACGGCCGTGCTGAAGGTGAAGGGCGCCGGCGCGGCTTCACCCTTGCCTGCGCGCGCCAGGATGTAGACGAAGAGCAGCGCGGACACCACCAGCATCAGGCCGCCGATGGTTCCTGCCACCAGCGTCCATCCCTGCCCGGCGAGTGCTGGATTGGAGAAGTCGAAGTACGCCATGCGCCGCGGCATGCCGAGCAGGCCGACCCAGTGCCACGGGAAGGTCATGACGATCATGCCGACGAACCACAGCCAGAGTTGTGCTTTCACCAGCGAATCCGGAAGCGCCTTGCAGCCCGTGAGTTGCGGCCACAGGTCGTAGGCCACCATGAAGTACATGATGACGATGGCACCCGCAAAGATGAGGTGGAAGTGCCCCGTCACCCATTGCGTGTTGTGGATCGTCTCGTTGAGCTGGTAGCTCATGTTGATGAGGCCGCCCGCACCGCCAAACCCCAGCATGATGAAGGAGAAGGTGACGGCCAGCATCATCGGATTGCCCCACGGCAGCGCCTTGACCCATCCGAAGAGCCCCTTGCCGCCGCGCAGCCGTGCCGCGATCTCGACCGACGCGACGATGGTGAACACCGTCAGGAAGGTCGGCACCGCCACCATCGCGGTGAAGACCGCATGCAGGAACTTGAACCCGGCGCCCACCTGCGGATCGGCGAACAGGTGATGGATGCCGATGGGCATCGAGAACACGAGGAACAACACGAAGGCGACGCGGCCCATCGTGTCGCTGTAGAGCCGCCCGCCGATGGCGCGCGGAACGATCGTGTAGAAGGCGATGTAGGCCGGCATGAGCCAGAAGTAGACGATGGCATGCAGCGTCCAGGAGAAGAACACCCGGGCGAGGCCGGCATCGATGGTGTCCTTCAGGCCCAGCGCCGCCGGCAGGATCAGCAGCAGGATCTCGACCGCGGCTCCTACCGAAGTCCATGCCCACAGGTAGGCGCCGGCGACATTGCCGAACATCGCCAGCGGCACCGCCTTGCCCGGGTTCTTCGACTTCCACGCCTTCAGGTTGACGGCCATGAGGGCGACCCAGATCCACGAACCCACGACCACCAGCACGACGCCCAGGTAGTAGAACGGGCTGCCGATCATCGGCGGATAGAAGGTGAAGAGCACCGACGCGCGGCCCAGCGCCACCGGCGTCGCCGCCATCACGGTGCCGACGATGGCGAGCCAGAAGCCGGCCCATGCCCAGCGCAAACCGACCAGCGGCTGCTTCAGCGCGAGCTCGACGATGGCATAGCCGAAGCCCATCGCAACGAGTGTCGGCAACACGTAGCCCATCACCGTGCCGTGCCCGGTCACCGAGCGGTAGTAGTACTCCGGGTCGCTGACCCACGCGCTCAGCGGACTGCGCACGTACATCTGCCATTCGCCGAGCAGGATGGCGACCGCGAAGGCCGCGAAGGCGACCCAGAAATGCGCGAGCACGAGTCGTCTAGCGAGGAACACAGCTCATCCTCTCTCCGCCCTTGGCGCGGGCCAGGAACTCGTCGGCCGCCATCACCCGCACGCGCCCCCACATCGCCTCGTGGCCCGTGCCGCAATATTCGTGGCAGGGCATCAGCCGCTCGCCTGTCTTGTCGAAGGTGGCCGTGAAAGTCGCGATGAAGCCTGGCACCAGCATCACGTTGGCATTGCTCCTGTCGATGACGAATCCGTGAATGGCATCGGTGCTCGTCGCGCGGAAGGTCACCGGCACGCCAGCGGGCACCACCAGGCATTGCGGCTCGAACGAATACTGCTGCGCGATCAGGCGCACCGTGACCTTGCCGTCCGCAGCCACCGTGGTGCCCAGGTTGTTCTCCACGAACTCGCCTTCGATGTGAAGCTTGCGCGGGTCGATGGTCTCCACTCGCGAAGGCGGCATCGATGCCCAGTGCAGTCCGGTGAAGATGATCATCACGAGCAACAGCGCGATGATGAGTACGACGACGATGGCCCAGCGGCGTTCCGCCTCGACAGCGACAGCCTCCGATGCATGTGGCGCGCCGGCATTCACCGAGGTCACTGGATGGCTCCTCTCGGCAGGTAGACGAGGAAGTAGAAGATGAAGAACAACGCGACGACGATGAAGGTGGCGAGCCCGGCCACGGCAAACGCGCCCGCTGGTCCGCGCCGCAGGATCTCCTCGACGCGTTCGTCTTCGCTGGGGTCGACGTCTTCAGTTGCCATCGTGCGGGCCTCGTCTATTCCGGAATGAGCGGGCGCAACTCGCTGACCTGCGCAGGCGTCACGGGCGTGCCGCTGTTTTCCCACGCCACGCGGATGTAGGTCACCACGGCCGCCACCTCGTCATCGTTGAGGATGTGGGAGAAGGGTGGCATGCCGTGCGGCTGCGGGTTCTTCTTCGTACCGGGCGCATAGCCGCCGTTCAACACCATGCGAATCGAGTTCACCGGCGACGACATCGTGATCGACTGGTTGGCAGCGAGCGGCGGGTACGACGGTGCGTTGCCCTTGCCTTCCTCGCCGTGGCACATGAAGCATTGCTTTGCGTAGATCTTGCGACCGAGCTCCATCACTTCCGGGGCTACGAGTCGCGCGCTGCTGGGCGGCGGCGCACCCGTGTCGTGCTGCGGCAGTTCCTTCAGGTAGACCGCCATCGCTTCGACATCTGCATCGTTCAGGTATTGCAGGCTGTTGTAGACCACCTCGGCCATGGGCCCATAAACGGTGGCCCTGGGCGAGATGCCGACCTGGAGCAGCTCGCTGATCTCCTTGATGCTCCAGTTGCCCAGGCCCGCTTCGCGGTTCGACGTGAGCGATGGCGCATACCAGTTCTGGTTGGGGATCATGCCGCCCTCGAACTCCTGCGAGGTCTTCGAGCCGCCGAGCCTGTTGATCGCGGTATGGCACATCGCGCAATGCCCGAGCCCTTCCACCAGATAGGCGCCGCGGTTCCATTGCACCGACTTGCTCTTGTCGGCCATGTACTCGCCTTCCTTGAAGTACAGGGTGCGCCAGCCGATCAGCAAGTCGCGCTGGTTGAACGGAAAGCGCAACTCGTGCGGGCGGTTCTTCTGGTTCACCGGTGGCACAGACATCAGGTAGGCATAGATGGCGTCGGAGTCCTCGCGCGTGACCTTGGTGTACGAGGCAAACGGCATCGCAGGGTAGAGCAGGGTGCCGTCGCGCGAGAGGCCGTTGTGCAGCATGCGGTAGAAGTCGTCTGCCGTCCATTTGCCGATTCCGGTCTCGTCGTCGCTGGTGATGTTGGGCGCGTAGAGATTGCCGAAGGGCGTGGGCATGGGGCGGCCCCCCGCAAACTGCTTGCCACCCGGGTCGGAATGGCAGGCCACGCAGTCGCCTGCACGCGCGAGGTATTCACCCTTCCTGATCGTCTGCGTGGTCGGATCGGCGGCCACTGCACCGGGAACCACAGGCAGGTAGCCGGGCATGAAAAGCGCAAAGGCGCCCGCGACGATCACCACCACGGCGACCACCGCGATCAGGATGATGCGAGTGCCGCGTCTCATGGCTTCTGGCTGCCGCAGGAAAGAGGCATGCCCTGGAAGTTGGCCGGCGCCGGCACGGCATCACGTGGCGGATCTTGCGCCGCGAGCCAGGTCGCGACCGCATGCACGTCGGCCTCGGTGAGTCGATCCGATATGCGCTTCATGCAGTCCGGCTGCGCGGCCTGGCGATTGCCGGTTCGCCAACGCGTCAGTTGCGCCACGATGTATGAAGTGCGCAGGCCGGCGAGACCCGGGATGCCCGGCTCCATGCCCGTGAAGGCGGCGCCATGGCAGGTCATGCATGCCGGCAGCTGTTTGCTCGGGTCGCCACCCAGCGCCAGCGTCGACCCGCGCGCCAGCACATCGGGCCCCGCGGCGCTTTGCTGTTTCGCCTCGAAGGCCGGGCGCTGCTTCGCGAAGTACGCTGCAATTTCCTTGAGATACGCATCGGGCAGGTAGGCCACGAGGTAATTCATGGGCGGGTACTCGCGCTTGCCATCGCGAAACGCCACCAACTGGTTGTAGAGGTAAGCGGCCGGCTTGCCCGCGATGCGAGGGAAGTACTCGTTGCTGGTGCCTTGTCCGCTTTGTCCGTGGCAGGTGACGCAGCCCTGCACGCGTGCTTCCATGGAGTCCACGGTCTTGAAGGCCGGTATGGCCGAATCCTGTGCATTGGCAATGCCCGCGCTGGTCAGAGCACACGCCGCAGCCAGCAGCTTGACGCTTCGCACCAGCACTGGGGAAGGGGGCATCCGGTCTTACCTCCGTGGCGAGTAAGAGACCAACGATCCACCTTATACGCGGCTCGAGCTGGCGTCAATTGCCTTCAAGGGCTGAAACAGGCTGGGTCGCCGTGAGGAGGCGGAGTCGAGGGGGCGGGGATGCGGTCCGCCGCCCGAAAGGCCATCGACTATTGAAGAAGGGGCGTGTTCATGTGTTCATGGAATGGGCCCGATGTTGCGCGCCGACGGCGGCAGACTCGGCCCCATGCCGGGCGCTGTGCAAGAGCCGCTTGCCGCAGCCACTCCCCAGAGTGAATTCTTTCCCCTTACGACGCTCTGGCCAATTCGCACACCGCCAGCCAATCTAGTTGTTTGCCTTTGTTGCAGACGATGTCGCAGCGTTAAACTGGCTCAAATGCTCCGCGATTTGCACAAGGGAACCATCGCATTGATGGGTCGTTGCGCCGTTACCAAGGGCCCCCTCGTCGGGGCTTTTTTGTGGGTGCCGAATTGAACAGGGTTTCGTCATGAGAGGAGGATCAACCTTCGCCGGGCTCGGCAATTCCTCGTTTGCCAGCCTGACGCCGGCGCCCGCCACGGCGGATGAGGCCGAGCCGTGGGTTCGTGGCGAACTGATCCGCAGCCTGATGCGTTCGGCGCGCGGTTCGCACCTGTTCGGCGCGGCGTTGATGCCGGCGATGGTCAGCCTGTGCTGGGGCTATGTTCCGACCTGGCAACTCCTTGGCTGGCTGATGATCGGCGTCACCGCGACCGGCTGCCGCGTCTGGGGCGAGCGGCTCTATGCGCTGCGCTTTGCCGAGACGGATGCTGCATCGCAGGAGCGCTTCGTTCATCGCTACCGGTTTCTGTGGAGCGCCAGCGCATTTGCCTGGGGGCTCTCGATACTGATTTTTTTCGAGCGCGTCCCGGTGGTCAGCCAATTCATGTGCTGGCTCATGGTGGCCGGTGTCGCGACCTTCCCGTTGAACGGGCTCGCCCTGCATCCGCCGCTGTTGCATCGCTACGTGAACACGCTGTTCATCACGATGATGACCGCGCTGGTGTTCCGCGTGGTGCAACTGCGCTTCGTCGAACTGCACTTCAGCTATGGCTTCCTGCTGTTGCCGATCCTGCATTGGTGGTTGCTGCTGCGTGCCGGCCGCCGCATCCACGAGACCTCGCGCAACAGCTTCGAACTGCTGTTCCACAACCACATCCTCATCAACTCGCTGACGCAGCAACGGCAGGCCGCGGTGTCGGCCGTCGCGATGAAGAACCGCTTCCTTGCCAGCGCCGCGCACGACATGCGCCAGCCGGTGCTGGCCCTTTCGCTCTATGCGGACTGGCTGCGCAACGAGCCGGACCTGGTCGAGGAGATCGCGCCGAAGATCGTGCGCGCGACGCATGCGGTGAATGCCCTGTTCGACTCGCTGTTCGACCTGGCCCGCATCGACTCCGGGCAGGTGCGGCTGCACATCGAGCGCGTCGACGTCACGCAACTGCTGCACGACCTCGAATTGCAGTATCGCCCGGTGGCCGAGTCCAAGGGACTGCGTTTCCGGGTGCATTCCACTGGCGGCGCCGTGCTGACCGACCCGATCCGCGTGCGGCGCATGATCGGCAACCTGCTGGCCAACGCGATCAAGTACACGGCCGAGGGTGGCGTGCTGCTGGCTTCGCGCGCCACGCCCGAGGGGGTGCGTATCGAGGTGTGGGACACGGGCATCGGCATCGCGCGCGAGCACCTGCGCGACGTGTTCCTGGAGTTCTACAAGGTGGCTGATCACGCCGGCACCTCCGATGGGTTCGGCCTGGGGCTGGCCATCGTCGCGCGCCTGTCGCACGCCTTGGGCCATCCGATCAGCGTGCGATCAAGACTGGGCCGCGGCAGCGTCTTCCGCGTCGCTCTTCACGACGCCGACGAATCGCAAGCGCAGACACGGATTTCAGGATCGGTGGGGTGATGGCCCGGGTGCCGTGAGGCGCCCAGGCCAGTGTGCGTATTCGGTGGATTGAGAGGCCCCAAGGACCGGGCGGTGCCCGGCCCCCCGCGCAGGGATTGAGTCGAGATGGCGAAGCCGCATCGACTCGAGAGGACCGCCAGCGTTGTTGCGGCCGCAGGCTCGTCCCCCCATGCGGGGCGGGAGAAGCGCCACGCAGTGGCGCGGAGCCGGGGGGAGAGCCTAGATGGCGCCGGAGGAAAGAAGGCCATGGCTGCGGGCGTGATGCAGCGCCTGCGTGCGGCTCTTCACGCCCAACCGGCGGAACAGGCGCCACAGGTGGACCTTGACCGTGTGCTCGCTGATGTCGAGTTCGGTGGCGATCTCGCGGTTGCTCATGCCCTTGTCGAGCATGGCGATCAACTGGGTCTGGCGCTTGGACAGTTTGCCGGTGCTCGCGCTGGCCGCGGCGCTTTCTTCGCTTTCCGAATCGGCCATCAGCAGGCCGCGCAGCGCGGCGGCCAGTTCGCTGGAGCCGGCTGACTTCTCGATGTAGATGTCGGCGCCGGCCTCGATGCAGGCCTCTTCCATGTCGGCCGCGGGCGAGGCGGAGTACACGGCGATCGGCACATCGGGATAGAGCTGCTTGACCGACACCACGCCGGACACGCCGGTGATGTCCGGCAGTTTCAGGTCGAGGCAGAAGAGGTCGGGTTTGCCGTGCTGCTTGACGGCGTTGGCCAGCTTGTCGAGCCGGTCGAGCTCGACAATGTTTTCGGCCGGACGCAGGCGCCGCAGCACCATGACGATAGCGTCACGCATCAGGGGGTGGTCGTCGATTACGTAAATGCTCATGATGCGTCAAGTGTACGTGGGCAATGCTTGGTGAACTACCTCAATTACGGCGTTTAAGTGCGCGTAAAAACGAGCTATTTCTTCTTATCTTCGCTTGCTGCGGCGAGGGCATCGAGTGCTTCGACGACGGTGTCGACGCGCTCCGGAGGTAGTCGTGGCAGGCGGTCGGCCAGCGCTGCCAACGCGGCGCTGCGTTGGCGCTGCAGCAGGCCGATGGCCTGGCCGGCTTCCTGCGGCGTGGCGAATGCAAGGCTCTGCAGCAGCAGCTCGCCGCGTGCGTCCAGCAGCTTGAAATAGAACCGGCCGTCGCTTTCGCGGTACTGCTTGAAGCTGGGCAGCGCAGCCGTCTTCGCGGACTTGGCCTTGCCGGCGGCCTGCTGCCCGGCGCCCAGGTTGCGCAAGCCCACTGCATGACGCAGCCGGCCCATGAAGGGTTGCGACAGGGCGCGTGCCTTGGCCGCACCCGCGAGCAGCGTGGCCTCGATGCGCGCGGGGTCCTTCATCAAGGCTTCGTAGCGCTCGCGCATCGGCGTGATCTCGCGGTCGATGCGCTCGAACAACAGCTGCTTGGCATCGCCCCAGCCGATGCCCTCCGCAAAGGCCTTGCGCAAGGCCTCGGTTTCGTGCTCGTCGGCAAAGGCCTGGTAGATCTGGAACAGCGCGGAGCCTTCGGTGTCCTTGGGCTCACCGGGCGCGCGCGAATCGGTCACGATGCTGGCGATCTGCTTCTGCAACTGTGCGCGGGGCGCGAACAGCGGGATCGTGTTGCCGTAGCTCTTGCTCATCTTGCGGCCATCGAGGCCGGGCAGCGTGGCGACGGCATCGTCGATGAGCGCCTCGGGCAGCGTGAAGTGCTCGCCGTAGAGGTGGTTGAAATGCTGGCCCATGTCGCGCGCCATCTCGATGTGCTGGATCTGGTCGCGGCCCACCGGCACCTGGTGCGCGTTGAACATCAGGATGTCGGCGCCCATCAGCACCGGGTACATGAACAGGCCCGCGCTGACGTCGGCATCGGGGTCGTCGCCCTTGGCGGTGTTCTTGTCGACCGAGGCCTTGTAGGCATGCGCGCGGTTGAGCAGGCCCTTGCCGGTGACGCAAGTGAGAAACCATGTCAGCTCGGGGATCTCGGGGATGTCGGACTGGCGGTAGAAGGTGACGCGCTCGGGATCGAGGCCGCAGGCCAGCCAGCTTGCGGCGATCTCCAGCGTGGAGCGCTGGATCAGGGGCGGGTCGTTGACCTTGATGAGCGCGTGATAGTCGGCGAGGAAGAAGAAGGTCTCGACGCCGGGCGCCACGCTTTGCCGCACCGAATGGCGGATCGAGCCGACGTAGTTGCCGAGGTGCGGCGTGCCCGAGGTGGTGATGCCGGTGAGAACGCGCAGGGGGGAGGGAGGGGCAGTCGTCGCCATGGGGGAACTATCTGAGCAATGAGACCAGGGGGCTGAGCACGGTGCGAATGACGGCATAGCCGACATCGATGAGCGGGCTCAGCCAATACGTGCTGACAACCCCCGCGAGCACCAGCCCCATCACGATGAAGAAGCCGTAGGGTTCGATGCGGGCGAGCCAGTACTGTGCACGGCCGCGCGGCAGCAATCCGGCCAGCACACGGCCGCCATCGAGCGGCGGCAACGGGAACAGGTTGAAGGCCCACATCACGAGGTTGACCAGCACGCCGCCCTGCGCCATCCGCACGAAGAATTCTTCCCGGACGCCGCTGGCGGCCAGTGCGATCAGCAGGATGCCCCACAAGAGCGCCTGCACGAAGTTCGAGGCTGGCCCGGCGAGCGCGACCCAGACCATGTCGCGCTTGGGATGGCGCAGCGCGCCGAAGTTGACGGGCACCGGCTTGGCATATCCGAACAGGAAGGTGCCGGAGGTGGCGAAGTAAAGCATCAGCGGCATCAGGATGGTGCCGACGGGGTCGATGTGCTTGAGCGGGTTCAGCGTGACGCGGCCCATGGCCCATGCCGTGTTGTCGCCGAAATAGCGCGCTGCATAACCATGCGCGGCCTCGTGCACCGTGATCGCGAACAACACCGGAAGGGCGTAGATCAGGACGGTTTGAATCAGGTTTGGTATATCCACCCGAGGGATTGTCTCAGAGGCCCAGCACGCCCAAGGGGCCGCGACCGCGCCGCACCAGCACCGGCTCGTCGCCCGCGCCCATGGGCGTGAGGTCGACCACGGTGGTGGGCTCGGACGGACAGGCGCCTGCGTCGATGACGCCGCCGATCTGCTTCTCGAAGCGCTCGCGGATCTGCTGGGCGTCATTCATGGGCTCGGTCTCGCCTGGCGGGATGAGCGTGGTGGCGAGCAGCGGCTCGCCATGCAGCGCGAGGAGTTCGCACAGCACGGTGCAGTCGGGCACCCGCAGGCCGATGGTCTTGCGTTGCGGGTGGCTCACGCGGCGGGGCACTTCCTTGGTGGCTTCCAGCAGGAAGGTGTAGGCACCGGGCGTGGCGGCCTTCAGCAGGCGGTACTGCTTGTTGTCGACCCGCGCGTAGTTGGCCAGCTCGCTCAGGTCGCGACAGAGCAGGGTGAGATGGTGCTTGTCGTCGACCTGGCGGATGCGGCGCAGCTTGTCGACGGCGTCCTTGTCGTCGAGGTGGCAGACGAGTGCGTAGCTGGAGTCGGTGGGCACCGCGATGATCTCGCCGCGCGCGAGCAGCACGGCGGCCTGCTTCAGCAGGCGCGGCTGCGGGTTGTCGGGGTGGACTTCGAAGTACTGGGCCATGGGGGATTCTTGCTCAGGCGCGAGGTGGCTTCATGACTCCGCGGGCTCGATCGGAATGCGCCGTTCGCGCACGGTGAGCCATGCGCCGGCCGCGCCGCAGGCGGCGATCATGCCCATGCCGATCAGCGAGACATGGTCGGGGATGTGCGAGAACATGACCCAGCCGCCCAGCATGGCGAAGGCGATCTGCGCGTAGAGGTAGGGCGTGAGCGTGGAGGCCGGCGCGCGCTGGTACGCCAGGATCAGGAAGAAGTGGCCGATGGTGCCGCCTGCGCCCATCATGAGCAGCAGCGCCCACCATTGCCAGGAGGGCAGCGCGGTCCAGACGAAGGGCAGCGGGACCGATGCGATCAGCGTGCCGACCCAGCCGGTGTAGAAGTGCATGGTCAGCGGGTTCTCGGTGCGCGCGAGCTTGCTGGTCAGCACCTGGAAGCAGGCGTTGGTCAGCACCAGGCCGATCGGCAGCAGGATGGCCCAGCTGAAGGTGCCGCCGCCCGGCCGCAGGATGACCAGCGTGCCGGCGAAGCCGCCCGCGACCAGCGCCCAGCGCAGCGGCGACACATGCTCCTTGAGCGTGGTGGCGGCCAGCAGCGTGACCGCCAGCGGCGCGATCAGCACGATGGCGGTGAATTCGGCCAGCGGCATGTAGCGCAGGCTCAGGAAGGCGAGCACGCTGGTGACCAGCAGCAGTGCACCGCGCAGCACCTGGTAGCCGGGGTGGGCCGTACGCAGCAGCGACGTGCCATGCAGCGGCAACAGCACGGCGGTGGTGGCGACCGCCTGGAACGCATAGCGGAACCACACGCCCATCAGTACCGGAACGGCGGTGACGGAAATCTTGGTGGCGGTGTCGAGCGTGGCAAAGCAGGCGATGGCCAGCAGCACCAGGCCGATGGCCCCGAGGATTCGCTCCGACTCGCGGTCGCGCTCGGGGCTCGAGACGCGTGGGGTGGGTGTTGGCAGGCTGACCACTTCGCCCCCGACCTCGCCACCTTCGAACGGCGCAGTGCCCTGGAGCAGCCGCGACGTGGCGGTTGCCGTGCGCTCGGGGGCGCTCACTGGATTCGGTCTTCGAGCAGTTCCCAGACCGGCGTGAGCTTGCCGGGCAGCAGTGGGAGCTTGCCGAGGTCGATGTGACTTTCGTCGGGGCTGTGGAAGTCGCTGCCGCGCGAGGCCGCGAAGCCGAATTCGAGCGCCTTGTCGGCGTACTCGACGTACTCGGCCGCCGTGTGGCTGCCGGTGACGACCTCGACCGCCTGGCCGCCGTGCGTCTTGAATTCGAGGAACAGCGCGTATTCCTCGTTGGCGGTGAACTTGTAGCGGCCGGGATGCGCGATGACGGCGACGCCCTTGGCGGCGGTGATCCAGTGCACCGCATCTTTCAGGCTAGCCCAGCGGTGCGGCACGTAGCCGGGCTTGCCCTCGGTGAGGAACTTGCGGAACACCTCGTGCGTGTCCTTGCAGTGGCCGCTCTCGACCAGGAAGCGCGCAAAGTGGGTACGCGAGATCAGTTCCGGGTTGCCGACGAACTTCAGCGCGCCGTCGTATGCCCCATGGATGCCGACCTTGGCCAGGCCCTCCGACATTTCCTGCGCCCGCACGCCGCGGCCGCCGCGCGTCGCGACCAGGCCCTTCTTCATGCCTTCGTCGTCGGGGTCGAAGCCCAGGCCGACGATGTGCACGGTTTCATTCGCGAAGGTGACGGAGATCTCGGTGCCGGTGAGGTACTTCATGCCGTTGGCATGGGCCGCGGCGGCGGCGCGGTGCTGGCCGCCGATCTCGTCATGGTCCGTCAGGGCCCAGAGTTCGACACCGTTGGCCGCGGCGCGCTCGGCAAGCGCTTCGGGGGTCAGGGTGCCGTCGGATACCACGGAGTGGCAGTGAAGATCGGCGTTGAGGATGGAGGGCACGCCTCGATTCTATTTCGGATCGAATGAGCGTGCAGGGCGCATGGCCGCTATTCCAAACGCTATGAAAAATATAGCAACGAAGGGCCGTGCACTGGTGTTTTCAGCGTTTCTTGCGCAGCGCCAGCCAGGCCGCGAGGCCGGTGAAGGTGGCGATGATGGCCACCACGATCCAGAAGCCCTGCTTGTGTTCGGCCAGCGGCACGCCGCCGACGTTCATGCCGAGCAGGCCGGCGACGATGTTGATCGGCAGTGCCAGCACGGTGACCACGGTCAGCACGAACAGGCTGCGGTTGTTGTCCTCGTTGACGTTGGCGGCGATCTCCTCCTGCAGCAGCTTGATGCGCTCCTGCAGCGCCTGCATGTCGTGCAGCACCAGCGAGAACTCCTCGGTGGCGCTGCGCAGTTCGTCGGCGTCGGCATGGGCCATCCAGCGGGGCGGGCGCTGCAGCAGGCGGAACAGCGCCGCCGGCTCGGGTGCGAGCAGCCGCTGCAGCCGCACCAGCAGGCGGCGTTGCGCGCCGAGGCGCACGCGCTTGTGTTCGAGGCGGCCGGCGAGTTGCTTGTCTTCGATCTCGTCGATGCGCGTGGTGACGTCGCGCACGATGTTCATCAGCACCTCGGCCTGGGTGCGCAGCAGGTGCTCGAGCAGTTCGGTGCTGCTGCGCGGGGCGTCGCCCGCCTTGACCGCCGTGCGCAGCGCGTCGACGGAGCGCAGGGGCTTGGTGCGCGCGGTGACCACGAGGCGCGGGCCGACGCTGATCCACAGGGTCGAGATGTCCGAGGGCTCGAAGCCGAACTCGAAATGCACGTCGTTGATGACGGCGACCAGCGCATCGTCGGCGCGCTCGATGCGGGTTGAATGCAGGCCGTCGCGCAGCGCTTCGTAGAAGGTGTCGGGCAGGGCTGCATGGCGGATGAGCCAGCGCTCGGCCTGGGCGTGGCTCAGGTTGAAGTGCAGCCAGAGGTAGGCGCCGGTTGGAGCCTGCGCCGCGGCGCCGAGCCACTGCGCGGCCTGCGCCGAGTCGAGCTCGCGCGAGGGCTCGGCCGCAGCCGGGTCGAACAGGTAGCCGCAGATCAGGCCGGCTTCGTCGCCGCCGTAGTTGGCGGCGGCGAGTTCATGGAACAAGGGCAAGGATCAGAACAACTTGGTGAACAGCCAGTACAGCGAGCCCGACAGCAGCATCGCCACCGGCAGCGTCAGCACCCAGGCCATGGCGAGGCTGCGCAAGGTGCCCCATTGCAGGCCGGAGCGATTGGCCGCCATCGTGCCCGCGACGCCCGAGGAGAGCACGTGCGTGGTCGACACCGGCAGGCCGTAGATGTCCGCCGCGCCGATCGTCAGCATCGCGACCAGTTCCGCCGAGGCGCCTTGCGCGTAGGTGAGATGCGTCTTGCCGATCTTCTCGCCGACGGTGACGACGATGCGCTTCCAGCCGATCATGGTGCCCAGGCCCAGCGCGATCGCGACCGCCACCTTCACCCACAGCGGGATGAAGCGGGTCGCGTCGTCGAGTTCCTGGCGGTAGGCGGTCAGGGCGGCCCTGGCGTCGCCCTCGAACTTCACGGCGCCGGACTTGTCCAGCAGGCGGATCGATTCGGAGCTGAGGTACATGTCGTTGCGCACGTTGGCCACGGCGCTGGCCGGCAACTGGGCCAGCGAGCCGTTCTCGCGCACCTGGGCGGCGATGCTGCCGGTGAGCTGGGAGATGGCGGGCACCACGGTCGGGCCGTATTCGCGGGTGCGCAGGTAGGTCGACAGCGTCTCGCGTGCGGCGGGCACGCCGGCGGCCGGCAGCGACGTGGGAACGGTGCGGTTCATTGCACCTTGCGCCAGTTCGGCCACGGCCACGAACTGCACGGTCTTGTCGGCCGGCATTGCGCGGTTCAGCGCATAGGCCATCGGCACGGTGCCGACCAGGATCAGCATGATCAGGCCCATGCCCTTCTGGCCGTCGTTGGAGCCGTGGGCGAAGGAGACGCCGGTGCAGGTCAGCACCAGCAGGCCGCGGATCCACCACGGCGGCGGCGCGTTGCCGCGCGGCTCCTCGTAGAGCGCGCGGTTCTTGACGAAGGCGCGCAGCGCCAGCAGCAGCAGGGCGGCACAGCCGAAGCCGACCAGCGGCGACAGCAGCAGCGAATAGCCGACCTTGGTGGCCTGCGACCAGTCGACACCGCTGGTGCCGTCGCGGCCGTGCATCAGCGCGTTGGCGATGCCGACGCCGATGATGGAGCCGATCAGCGTGTGCGACGACGACGCCGGCAGGCCGAGCCACCAGGTGCCGAGGTTCCAGATGATCGCGGCGATCAGCAGCGCGAACACCATCGCGAAGCCGGCGCTGGAGCCGACCTGCAGGATCAGTTCCACCGGCAGCAGCGAGATGATGCCGAAGGCCACCGCGCCGCTCGACACCAGCACGCCCAGGAAGTTGAAGAAGCCCGACCAAACGACCGCGAAATTGGGGGGCAACGAGTGGGTGTAGATCACGGTGGCGACCGCGTTGGCCGTGTCGTGGAAGCCATTGACGAATTCGAAGCCCAGCGCGATGAGCAACGCCACGCCCAGCAGCAGGTAAGGCACCCAGGTCGTCATCGGCGCGCCGGAGGCGCTCACGTCCTCGACCAGGCTCCATGCCGTGTAGAGCAGCCCGGCGGCCAGCAGGCCGACGAACACGACCAAGGTCACCGGGCTGGGCCTGGTGTCGAGCGAGAGGCGCGCTGTCGCGGGCGGGTGGATCGAAAGCGGGGCGTTGTCGGCGAGCGAAGCCATGGCGGTTTCCCTGAAAAAAGTTGTGGGCATCGTCTCGCCGCTGCATGACAGTGGTGTGACGGCCGGCGATCGCGGCCTTGTCTGTCACGGATCAGTCATGGGGCGGCGTCAGCATCGGGAGTTCGCCGCTTTTCCCGGAGGAACCTGCCATGACGACGATGCCCGCCACACTGCAAGACCACGACGCCCTGATGGATCGCATCGCGCGCGACCTGATCGACAGCTATGACGAAGAGCTGGAACTGGAGATCGAGGACCGCGAGATCGACGCGGACGGCGCGCCCGTCGGCGCCGACAAGGCCGCGCGCCAGCACTACTTCAAGGAGCTGTTCCGGCTGCAGGGCGAACTGGTGAAGCTGCAGGACTGGGTCCAGCACACCCGGCAGAAGGTGGTGATCCTGTTCGAGGGGCGCGACGCGGCCGGCAAGGGCGGCGTGATCAAGCGCATCACGCAGCGCCTCAATCCGCGCGTGGCCCGCGTCGCGGCACTGCCTGCGCCGAACGACCGCGAGCGCACGCAGTGGTACTTCCAGCGCTACGTGACGCACCTGCCGGCCGCCGGCGAGATGGTGCTGTTCGACCGCAGCTGGTACAACCGCGCCGGCGTGGAGCGCGTGATGGGCTTCTGCTCCGACGCCGAGTACGAGGAGTTCTTCCGCTCGGTGCCGGAGTTCGAGCGCATGCTGGTGCGCTCTGGCATCAAGGTGATCAAGTACTGGTTCTCCATCACCGACGAAGAACAGCACATGCGTTTCCTCGGCCGCATCCACGATCCGCTCAAGCAGTGGAAGCTGAGCCCGATGGACCTGGAAAGCCGCCGCCGCTGGGAGGAATACACCAAGGCGAAGGAGATCATGCTGGAGCGCACGCACATCCCCGAGGCGCCGTGGTGGGTGGTGCAGGCGGTCGACAAGAAGGCCGCGCGGCTCAACTGCATCACGCACCTGCTGGGGCAGTTTCCGTACGAGGAAGTGCCGCATGCGCCGGTGGTGCTCCCGCCGCGGGTGCGCAATGCGGACTACCTGCGCCAGCCGGTGCCGGCGGACATGTACGTGCCGGACATCTATTGAGCGACCCGGCACCACGAAATCGACGGCACGCGCCCGGGCACCGGGACCCACGTGCTATTGGAACCATAGCGGAACCGCGCTGAGGCGCGGAAGCTGCTACGGTTGGCATGTGGCACGTCGATCTTCTTCCTCCACGCTCACGCGTGCGTATCAGCGCAACCTGAAGGCGCTCACCAAGGTTGCGGTGGGCACCAGCAAGCGCCTGGCGAAGCAGGTGGGCAAGCAAGTGGCGCGCGCGGCCGCGCAGCAGCGCAAGCCGCCGCCCGGCAACGGAGACTGGCTCACCGGCATGGCGATGGGGCCGGGCGGCACGCGCGGCTACCACCTGTTCAGGCCGCACGTCGAACTCGCCGCTGGTGAAAAGATGCCGCTGATGGTGATGCTGCACGGCTGCGGCCAGACCGGCCGCGACTTTGCCGCAAGCACCCGCATGAACCGCATCGCCGCACGCGAAGGCTTCATGGTTCTCTACCCCGAGCAGGACAGGCTGCACCATCCGCAGGGCTGCTGGAACTGGTATGACACGCGCTCCGGCCATGCGGACCGCGAGGCCGCGACCTTGATGACGGCGGTGGACCAGGTCAGCCTGCTTTACCCGATCGACCGCGAACGCGTGGCGGTGGCGGGGCTCTCGGCCGGCGCGGGCATGGCGGCGCTGCTGGCCACGCGGTATCCGACGCGCTTCAAGGCGGTGGCCATGCATTCGGGCGTGGCGCCGGGTGCGGCGCGGTCGAGCGCGACGGCCATCGGCGCGATGAGCGGCCGGCGCGTGCCGCTGGTGCCGGCCGTGGCCGTGGGCAAGGCCTTCGGCGCGGCGGTGGTCGGCGCCAGCCTGCCGCCGATGCTGGTGCTGCACGGGGACCGCGATGCGGTCGTTGCGGCCAGCAACGCCACGAACGCGGCAGCGGTTTGGGCGACTGCTTGCGGCGCGCGCCCCGCCGCCGAGCGGTTGTTGCAGCGGGGCAAGCGCTATCCCGCGCGGGTCACGGACTTCAGGCGCAGCGGGCGCGTCTGCGTCACGCTGTACCAGGTCGAGTCGCTGGGGCATGCCTGGAGTGGCGGCGCGTCGCGGCTGGCGTTCAGCGATGCGGGCGGGCCGGATGCGTCGAAGCTGGTGTGGGCGTTCGTGGCGCGGGCGTTCCGGATGCTCCCGCCTTCAAAGTCCTGATTTGGGGCTTGCTTGCCTGTATCGAGACTCAGGCACCCACAGGCTTCGAGATTCGCAGCGCGACCTTGAGGTCGTACTCCATCAGGAAAATTCCCGTTGCAACAGAAGCCGCGTAACGGAGCTTGTCCGAGATCTCGGCAGCGATGACCACTCCGTAGACGGCGTGATCACCGGCAAGCCGGTGTCTGACCCACCCCATATAGCGAAGCGTCTGGCCGAGTGCTGCATCCGGTCCACGGCCAAGCTTCAATTCAAGTACATAGAACGCGCCGTCATCGCCGCGTGCGAGGATATCTACGACCCCGACTTCGGTTCGGTACTCCACCCCTGGAACGCCAGATTCATCGACGAAGAGAGTGAGCCGGGAGGGCAGATCGGGGACGGTCGCGAGGTTTTGCGCGAGATAGTCACGAAGGTGAGCTTCAAGGGCAAATCGGCCGCCGCCGTCAGCCGAAGATTCCGTCGCTGGCGCGTCCACCGGCGCGACCACTTGTTCGGCGCGCCCAGCAGCCGGGACGTCTGTGGCTTGCCGCACGCTCCGTGTGCCGCTTGCGTCCTGTGCAATTTCCCAAACCCCGTGAATCTTGGGGTCGTAAAGCTCATACGAGCCATCTGCCCGGCGAAAGAGCTTGTCGTACTTGTTCCCAGCGTCGGTTCGCCTCGGCAGCTTGCCACCGCTGTAGTGGACGCGCGTGTTTGCATTCACCGTGAGCAGCGTCGTGTCGGGCCGCACATTGATGACATTCCGGTCTGGAAAGTTCTCGCGAAAGTAAGCCTCGAGTTCGGGGACGGTCGCTCGTCCCCCAAGAGCTTCGATGGCCTGCAGCACGAGTTGCCAATTTGGTAGCGATGGGTCGTAAGTCATGTGGGGCAGGAGGAAACGGGTGCGGCATGCTACGCGAGCCGCCCTGTACGCCACCCGGCGTATTTCTGGCAACCCATGTCATCCGCAAACTCCGTCCATCGTCAGCAAAGCGCTGGCGAAAAAACTCAACCACCACCGGAGAAGGATGCTCATGCAACGTCGATTCACTCTCAAGGCGCTCACCGCCAGCGTCGCGCTTGCCGCCCTTGGCGCTGCGCCCGCATTCGCTGCCGACACCATCAAGGTCGGCATCCTGCACTCGCTGTCGGGCACGATGGCGATCTCGGAAACCGCGCTCAAGGACATGGTGCTGATGTCGATCGACGACATCAACAAGCATGGCGGCGTGATGGGCAAGCAACTCGAGCCCGTGGTCGTCGATCCGGCTTCGAACTGGCCGCTCTTCGCCGAGAAGACCAAGCAGCTGCTGGGCCAGGACAAGGTCGCCGTCATCTTCGGCTGCTGGACCTCGGTGTCGCGCAAGTCGGTGCTGCCGGTGCTGGAAGAAATGAACGGCCTGCTGTTCTACCCCGTGCAGTACGAGGGTGAAGAGCTGAGCAAGAACGTGTTCTACACGGGTGCCGCGCCCAACCAGCAAGCCATCCCGGCTGTCGACTACCTGATGAGCAAGGAAGGCGGCGGCGCCAAGCGCTGGGTGCTGCTGGGCACGGACTACGTGTATCCCCGCACCACCAACAAGATCCTGCGTGCCTACCTGAAGAGCAAGGGCGTGAAGGACACCGACATCGACGAGAAGTACACCCCGTTCGGCCACAGCGACTACCAGACCATCGTGGCCGACATCAAGAAGTTCTCGGCAGGCGGCAAGACGGCGGTGGTATCGACCATCAATGGCGACTCCAACGTGCCCTTCTACAAGGAACTGGGCAATGCCGGCCTGAAGGCCAAGGACGTGCCGGTCGTCGCCTTCTCGGTGGGCGAGGAAGAACTGCGCGGCGTGGACACCAAGCCGCTGGTTGGGCACCTGGCCGCATGGAACTACTTCATGTCGATCAAGAACCCGACCAACGCGGCCTGGATCAAGCAGTGGAGCGACTACGCCAAGGAAAAGAAGATCCCCGGCCAGATGGACAAGCCGCTCACCAACGACCCGATGGAAGCCACCTGGATCGGCATCCACATGTGGAAGCAGGCCGTCGAGAAGGCCAAGTCGACCGACACCGACAAGGTCGTCGCCGCGATGGCGGGCCAGACCTTCACGGCGCCCTCGGGCATCGTGTCGAAGATGGATGAGAAGAACCATCACCTGCACAAGAGCGTGTTCATCGGCGAGATCAAGGCCGACGGCCAGTTCAACGTGGTCTGGAAGACGCCGGGTCCGGTCAAGGCCAAGCCGTGGAGCCCGTACATCGAAGGCAACGACAAGAAGCCTGACTACCCGGCTGGCAAGTCGATGTAAGAAGCCTTCGCCCAAGCGCCTCTTTACCGGGGCGCATTGCGGAGCCTCTGGCCCGTTCCTTGCTGCGTTCCCTGCCGCAAGGGCGGGCCTTCTTTTTGGATGGAACCATGCACTCAAATGCCATGTACCGGCGATTTCTCGAGGGCGCAGTCGCGGCCATGCTGCTGGTGGCCGGCGCGGCCCATGCGTTGACCGCGGAAGAGGCGAAGGCGATCGCCTCCGGCGAGACCGAGGAGCGCGTCGCGGCGCTGAACAAGGCCGTTGCCACGGCCGACGACAAGACCTCGGCCTTCATCCAGGCGATGGCTGACGATTCGGTCAAGTTCACCGCCGACAAGGTCTTCCTGATGAAGGGCGACAAGGGCTACGACCCCGTGACCGGCGCGGAACTGAAGGTGCCCGACGACGCCGAGGACGTGGTGAACAACAACCTCATGCGCGGCGCCTTCGACGCGGCGCAATCGGTGCTGAAGCTGGTCAACAGCAAGGACGAGGCGGTGCGCCTCGAAGCCGCCAATGCGCTGCTGAAGAACCCTGACGAATCGCGCATCCCGATGGTGGAGAAAGTGCTGTCGATCGAGACCAACGACAACATCAAGGCCAAGCTCGAACTGGTGCGTGCCGCATCGCTGCTGAACAGCACCGACAAGACCAAGCGGATCGCGGCGGCCACCGCGCTCGGCGAAAGCAAGAGCCCGGAAACCAAGCTGCTGCTGAACGAGCGCTTGACCGACGAGACCGAGCCCGACGTCAAGGCTGCGCTCCAGAAAGCCATTGCCAACATCGACGGCGCACTGGTCTGGGGCGACCGCATCAATGCCATTTTCAGCGGCATCAGCCTGGGCTCGGTGCTGCTGCTGGCCGCCCTCGGCCTGGCCATCACCTACGGTCTGATGGGCGTGATCAACATGGCGCACGGGGAACTGATGATGATCGGCGCCTACGCAACCTACGTGATGCAGGGCATCTTCCAGAAGTACCTGCCGGAGTCCGCCTTCGGCCTGTACCTGGTGGCGGCGATCCCGGTGTCGTTCCTGGCGTCCGCGCTGGTTGGCGCGATCCTGGAGCGCGGCGTGATCCGCTTCCTCTACGGCCGGCCGCTGGAGACGCTGCTGGCCACCTGGGGCATCAGCCTGATGCTTCAGCAACTGGTGCGCACCTTCTTCGGCGCTCAGAACGTCGGCGTGGAGAACCCCGCCTGGATGAGCGGCGGCTTCACGATGCTGAGCAACGTCACGCTGCCGTGGAACCGCATCTGCATCATCATCTTCGCGGGGCTGGTGCTGCTGGCGATGGGATGGCTGATCGGCAAGACGCGGCTGGGCCTGTTCGTGCGCGGCGTGACGCAGAACCGGCCGATCGCATCGTGCATGGGCGTGAACACGGCGCGCATCGACACCTACGCCTTCGCGCTGGGTTCCGGTATCGCGGGCCTGGCGGGTTGCGCGTTGAGCCAGATCGGCAACGTCGGCCCGGACCTTGGCCAGAACTACATCGTGGATTCGTTCATGGTGGTGGTGATGGGCGGCGTCGGGCAACTGGCCGGTACCGTCTACGCCGCGATGGGCCTGGGCATCCTGAACAAGTTCATCGAGGGCTGGGCCGGCGCGGTGCTCGCGAAGATCGCGGTGCTGGTCTTCATCATCATCTTCATCCAGAAGAGACCCCAAGGGATCTTTGCCATGAAGGGCCGGAGCGCAGAAGCATGAGCAAGATTGCACTACCCCCCAAAGGTCCGCTGCTGAGCGGCAAGGGCTGGACGGCCTTCTGCATCGCGCTGATTGCCGTGTGCGCCGTGGCGCCGGTGCTGAACCTCTGGGTGCCGCACGAGAGCATGTTCTATATGAGCGACTACGCGGTGGCGCTGCTCGGCAAGATCATGTGCTACGCGATCTGCGCGCTGGCGATGGACCTGATCTGGGGCTACACCGGCATCCTGTCGCTGGGCCATGGCATGTTCTTCGCGCTCGGCGGCTACATGATGGGCATGTACCTCATGCGCCAGATCGGCCGCGACGGCAACTACAAGAGCGACCTGCCGGACTTCATGGTGTTCCTCGACTGGAAGGCGCTGCCCTGGCACTGGACCTTCAGCGGCAGCTTCGTGATGACGCTGATCCTGATCGTCGCGGTGCCGGGCCTGATCGCCTTCGTGTTCGGCTTCTTCGCCTTCCGCTCGCGCATCAAGGGCGTGTACTTCTCGATCATCACGCAGGCCATGACCTTCGCGGCGATGCTGCTGTTCTTCCGCAACGAGACGGGCTTCGGCGGCAACAACGGCTTCACGGATTTCAAGCGCATCCTGGGCATCCCGATCGCCACGCAGAGCATGCGCATGACGCTGTTCGTGTTGACCGGCTGCACCTTGCTGGGCTTCTTCCTGTTCGGCAAGTGGCTGATCGGCAGCAAGTTCGGCCGCGTGCTACAGGCCATCCGCGATGCCGAGACGCGCGTGATGTTCTCGGGTTACAACCCGCTGCCCTACAAGCTCACGATCTGGGTCATCTCGGCCATCATGTGCGGCGTCGCGGGGGCGTTGTACGTGCCGCAGGTCGGCATCATCAACCCCGGCGAGATGAGCGCGGCCAACTCGATCGAGATTGCGATCTGGGCCGCGGTGGGTGGGCGTGCCACGCTGATCGGGCCGATCATCGGCGCCTTCATCGTGAACGGCGCGAAGAGCTGGCTGACGGTGGTGGCGCCGGAGTACTGGCTGTACTTCCTGGGCGCGCTGTTCATCGCGGTGACGCTGTTCCTGCCGGATGGTGTGGTGGGCCTGGTGAAGAAGTGGATCGCGCGCATGAAGGCGCCGAAGGACGCGGCCCCCGAACTAAGCGAAGGGCGGCTGGAGGCACAGCGCTCGCTCGCGACTTCCGAAGGCGTCGAGCCCGCGGCCTTGTCGTCGATCGCCGCCCAACCCGAAGGAGCACGCGCATGACCCCGGACCTGATGGAAGAGGGCGCGCTGCGCATCGCCCGCCACGAAGGCATCGACATCGAAGGCATGACGGAATCGGGCGGCCGCGAGGCCGGCTTCGGCCGGCACGTGACCGAAGGCGAAGTGGACGTGACGCACGGCCGCATCTTGTACCTCGAGGACGTGAGCGTGAGCTTCGACGGCTTCAAGGCGATCAACAAGCTGTCGCTCGATATCGCGCCGGGTGAGCTGCGCTGCATCATCGGCCCCAACGGCGCCGGCAAGACGACCATGATGGACATCATCACGGGCAAGACGCGGCCGGACTCGGGCACGGTGTTCTTCGGCAGCACGATCGACCTGCTGCGGCATCGCGAGGCCGACATTGCGCAACTGGGGATCGGGCGCAAGTTCCAGAAGCCGACGGTGTTCGAGCAACTGACGGTGTTCGAGAACCTGGAGCTGGCGCTGAAGACGAACAAGGGCGTGAAGCATTCGATGCTGTTCAAGCTCGATTCGGAGCAGAGCGATCGACTCGCGGAGGTGCTGGAGACAATCCACCTGCGCGACAGCGTGGCGCGCATGGCCGGCAACCTGAGCCACGGGCAGAAGCAGTGGCTGGAGATCGGGATGCTGCTGATGCAGGACCCGAAGCTGCTGCTGCTCGACGAGCCCGTTGCGGGCATGACCGACGAAGAAACGGCGCGCACGGCGGAGCTGTTCCTGACGCTGAAGGGCAAGCATTCGCTGATGGTGGTGGAGCACGACATGAGCTTCATCCGGACCATCTCGGAGATCGTGACGGTGCTTTGCGATGGGTCTGTTCTTGCGCAAGGCACGCTTGACGAGGTGCAGTCCGACGAGCGGGTGATCGAGGTTTATCTTGGGCGCTGACTTGTCGTTCATTGACAGGCGTGTGGGGGCGGTGCGCGCGGCGGCCTGGGGTGCGTCGGTTAGGGGTGCGTCGGCGGTCGGCATGCGGTACGGGCCGGCCGACCCTACTGCGCTGGTCGCTGCGCGACTCCCCTGCAGTGCTCGCGTTCGGCGGGGTCCACATGAACTCGCTTCGCTCAGACAGCATGTGGCTCTGATCCGCCAAACGCTGCGCGCTTCGGCAGCGCAGAAGGGATCGACCAACCCGCACCGCATACCGCCCGCCGACGTGGACGCGCTGGTGTCGCGCTCGGCCTCCGCGGTGGACAGCGCCTTGACCTTCCTCCGATCATTCGTCGCCGTGGACGGGCTCCCGGTCTTCCTCCCTCTCCCTCTGGGAGAGGGCCGGGGTGAGGGCTGCCGCCCCCAAAAACGGGCATGTCGTCCGAGCCACCCCCAAGCCCGGTGCGCGGTAAGGGTTGGGCGATCCCTTCTGCGCCGCCGAGCAGCGCAGTGTTTCGCGGATCAGGGCCACATGCTGTTTGAGCGAAGCGAGTTCATGTGGACCCCGCGAAACGCGAGCAGCGCAGGGCAGCCGCGAAGCGGCCGGCGCAGCAGGGTCGCACGGCCCGTACCGCGTACCGGGCGCTCGTCATAGCGCAATCGCATTCGACGACTCACGAAGAGAACACAACCATGCTCACAGTCAAGAACGTCCACCAGTACTACGGCGGCTCCCACATCCTGCGCGACGTGAGCTTCACCGCGACGCTCGGCAAGGTCACGGTGCTGCTCGGCCGCAACGGCGTCGGCAAGACCACGCTGCTCAAGTCGCTCATGGGCCTGGTGCCGATCAAGAGCGGCAGCATCGAGTTCGACGGCCAGCAAATCCAGAAGAAGACCCCCTACGAACGTGCGCGCGCCGGCATGGGTTTCGTGCCGCAAGGGCGCGAGATCTTTGCGCGGCTCACCGTGGAAGAGAACCTGCGCATGGGCCTCGCCTACAAGAGCGGAAGCACGCCCATTCCGTCGGAACTGTTCGACCTGTTCCCCGTGCTCAAGCAGATGATCAACCGCCGCGGCGGTGACCTCTCCGGCGGGCAGCAGCAGCAGTTGGCCATCGCGCGCGCGCTCGCGCCCAAGCCCAAGCTGCTGATCCTCGACGAGCCCACCGAAGGCATCCAGCCCAGCATCATCAAGGACATCGGGCGCGTCATCCGCATGCTGGCCGATCGTGGCGACATGGCCATCGTGCTGTGCGAGCAGTACTACGACTTCGCGCAGGAACTGGCCGACGACTACATGGTGATGGAGCGCGGCGAAGTGATTGCGCGCGGCCTCGGCAAGGACATGGAGGCGCAGGGCGTGCGGCAACTCGTCGCGATCTGAACCTGTGCGCTGAACCCCGCCAAGTGGAGAGGCGAGCCTGGACGACCTACTTCGAATATGGCTGGCGCGCGGCGTCGCGAGCCATCACACTGCGTCGGACCATTTCGTCGCCACCACTGGAGTTCCCTCATGAAGATTCGCGTCGTGCCGTTCCTGGCGCTGTTGATTGCTGCACTCTGCATCGGCAATGCCAGCGCCGAGCCTGCGTTCCCCGGCAGCTTCAAGAACCGGACCGTCGCCATGGCGGATGGCGCGACGATCTTCGTGCGCTCCGGGGGCAGCGGCCCGGCCGTTGTGCTCATTCATGGCTTTGGCGACACCGGCGACATGTGGGCGCCGCTGGCGCAGGAACTGGCGAAGACGCACTTGGTCATCGTGCCCGACCTGCGTGGCATGGGCAAATCGTCGAAGGCGACGAGCGGCTACGACAAGAAGTCGCAGGCCGTCGACATCCGCACCGTCGTGACGGCGTTCCAGCAGGACCACACCGACGTCGTTGGCCATGACATCGGCACGATGGTCGCGTATGCCTATGCGGCCAGCTACCCCGACAAGGTCGACAAGCTGGTCGTGATGGACGCGCCCGTGCCGGGCATCGCGCCGTGGGACCAGATCATCCTGTGGCCGGCGCTGTGGCACTTCAATTTCGGCGGCCCCAATGCCGAGCGACTGGTGGCGGGCCGCGAGCGCATCTACCTCGACCGCTTCTGGAACGAGTTCGCCGGCACCCCGTCGAAGATCGACGAGGCGACGCGGCGGCACTACACGAAGCTGTACGCGCAACCCGGCGCGATGCGCGCCGCCTTCGCGCAGTTCAACACCATCGCGACCAAGGACGTGGCCGACAACATTGCGTTCTCGAAGAACAAGCTTCCGATGCCGGTGCTGGCCATCGGCGGCGAGAAGTCATTTGGCGCGAACATGGCGATCGTCATGCGCAATGCCGCCACCAACGTCCAGCAGGAAGTGGTGCCGGGCGCGGGGCATTGGTTGATGGAAGAGAGCACGGCGACGACCGTGGGGCTGGTGGGCAGCTTCCTGCCGGCCGCGCGATAGCCAGCCTGGCTACGGCCGCGCCTCGAACACCAGGTTGAACGGCGTCTGCGCCGCACGCCGGAAGCGCGTGAAGCCGCCTTCCTTCACCACCACCTCGCGCAGGCGCTCCTCGCCAGCCTGCGCGCCCAGCCCGCGCCCCACTTCCTGCGACAGGGAGCAGGGCGTGCAGACCATCGTCGAGGCGGAATAGAAGATGCGCCCGACCGGATTCAGGTTGTCCTCCAGGCGATCGTTGGCGAAGGGCTCGACGATCATCCAGATGCCGTCCGGCGCCAGCGTCTCGCGCACATGGCGCGCCGCCCCCACCGGGTCGCCCATGTCGTGCAGGCAGTCGAAGAAAGCCACCAGGTCGAAGTCCTTGCCCGGATAGGTCTTCGCCCCCGCCACCTCGAAGCGCACCCGGTCGCCGACACCCGCCGCAGCGGCGCGCTCGCGCGCGGCGTTGACCGAAGGCTCGTGATAGTCATAGCCGACGAAGGTCGACTGCGGATACGCCTGCGCTAGCACGATGGTCGAGGCGCCGAAGCCGCAGCCGACATCGGCCACGCGTGCGCCGGCCTGCAGTCGTTCGCGCATGCCGTCGAGCGACGGAATCCAGCTCGGCTCCAGGTTGGCGTTGTAGCCGGCCCGGAAGAAGCGTTCGGTGCCGCTGAACAGGGCGGGATGGTGTTCATGCCAGCCGAGGCCGGTGCCGTCGCGAAAGGCCTTCTGGATCTTGTCGATGTCATTGAACATCGACATCAGGACTTCGAAACCACCCACCATGAAGGCCGGGCTGTTGTCGTCGGCAAGTACCAGCGCCGTCTCGGGCGAGAGCGCGAAGGTCTGCGCCTTGGGGTCGTAATCGACGAAGCCGCTCGCGGCCTGTGCGCTGAGCCACTCCTGCGCATAGCGCAATCGCAGGCCCGTCTTGTCGCTGAACTGGTCGAGCGTCATCGGCCCGGCGCCGGCCATCGCCTTGTACAGCCCGAGCCGGTCACCGAGGATGACCAGTGGCGCGCCGGCCAGCGCACCGAACTCCGCGACCATCCTGCCCATCAGGGCATTGAGCTTGTCTTCATCGATCTGCATGGCTTCACTCCTCATGTTGGTGTGGCGATGCATGGCGGTCCGCAATGAAGGCCCATGCGCGCGCCGGATTCCAATCGAACAACAGCGAGGCCAATTCATCGATCTGCTTCGCCAACCGTCGGATGGCGCCGCCCTGGAAACAGGCCGGTTGCATTGGTCTGCACGGATTATTCGATTGCCGGCGCCGGTTGGTTACGCGGGAATACACAAATCAACGGTTGCAATGCGCGTTCACGTGGCCGTTGCGCCGGGTCGGCCGTGCGGCATCGCGTGCGGGACGCCAATGAAAAACGCCCGATGGGCTTGTCATCGGGCGTCCGGGGCCGGTCGGGTCCTGCCGGCTATCCGTCCTTCATCGGTCTCTCCCGATGGCAGGACGGGTCTTCAAGGTTGACTGGCGTAGCTCAGGGCCCGGCCTGTTCGCCCGTGGCGTGGATCTCCACGCGACGGTCCGGTTGCAGGCAGGCGATGAGATCACTGCGCTTTTTCGCCTTGCCCTGTGCCTTGCAATCGGCTTCAGTGACCTTGAGCTCCGTCTTGCCGCGGCCTTCGGTCTGAATCACACCGGCAGGTACGCCCTGGGCCGACATGTAGTCGCGCACGGCATTGGCCCGCGCCACGGACAGGCGCTGGTTGTACTCGACGCCGCCGAGCGGGTCGGTGTAGCCGACGATGACGATCGAGCGCGCCCGGAAACCGGCGGACCGGAGTTCCTGCAGCATGGCGTCGATGCGGCTGCGGCCTGTCGGTGTCAGCACGGCCTTGTCGAACTCGAAGGTGCCGTCGGCGGCCAGGTTGAAGTTGCGCACTGGCGCTGGCGGAGGCGGCGGTGGGGGTGGGGCCACCGCCATCGGCGGGGGTGGGACCGACGCCGCCGCCACCATCGGCGGGGCCCCGATGGGGATTTGCAGGCCCACCGTGAACAGCCAGTCGTTCGAACTGCTCCGGCTCGCCAGCCTGGTGTTGTTGGCGTTGTCGACATAGCGGTAGCGCACATCGCTCACCAGGCGGCCCCAGTTGGCAAACGGCCAGACGATACCGATGCCCGCATTGGCCATGAAGCTCGTATGGCTGCTGTTGGCGGCGAATGCCGTCTCCGTCTTGTTGTCGATCGCACCGATGCCGGCCACCAGATAGGGTTGCACGCTCTTCAGCTGCCATTTGCTCAGCCCCTGCCGGCCCAGGAAGAACCACTGCGCGTCGATCGTGCCGCTCCAGTTCTTGTATTTGTTCTGGGTGTCGAAGATGCCACGGGTGGTGTCAAGCCTGCCATCGAGCTGCTCGTACTGGGTGCGCAGCTCGATATTCCAGTACGGGTTGATCGGCTTGCCAACGGCCAGTCCTCCGCCCCACCCGTTTTCGGCATTGCGATTGCTGTCCGGATGGACGTACGCGCCGAAGGGCGTGATGTACCAGCGGTTGTCAAAGTACGTGTCCGCCGTGAAGGTGTTCTGCGCCAGGCAGGCAGCATACGGGGCGGCAAGCACAAGGCAGGCCGCAAGAGTGCGTCGGTCGAGCATAAGAGCCTCTCGAAGAAGGGTTGATGAAACCGCAGCGGAGGTTCATTGAAGCCCAAAAACTCCCGTGGCCCGGTGCGCTCGTCGCCGACTCGCAACCAAGTGTGTAGCCCTCAGGGGAGAGTGAGTACTTGCAGTTGCAGAACTTGCAGGATTCGTACCGTGCAGGTCGTGGGGCGGCAACGTTGAATTACCCGAACTTCAGGCGGAATCCGAATACCTGCAACGCCTGCTGGAAGGAATCGTTGCCGTACCGGCGGAGCCGTAATGCGCCATGTCGCCGAAGTACACGACGCCGCCCACGAGCCCGTCCGAAGGCGACAGCGCCACCAGCACCTTGGCCCCGGGCTTCTCCGCGAAGCGACCGATGTTGGCCAGCATCTCGTAGTAGCCGGGTTGCTCGGTGGGCGAGGGAAAGCCGGGGAGGCTGGAATAGACACGGACCAGGAGCTGCCCCAGTTGGAGAAGCTCTTCGCCGCTCCCGTCGCGGATTCGCAGTTCTGGGTTCGATGCGGTGTTTCTCATCTGGACAATTCCCCCGTGATGGTCCGGCATTGTTGCGGACCGCTGCCTTGCGGCACGACTTGCGCCGTGATCCGGATCCGCGAAATACTCGCTCGCATCGCGTGAAGCCACCGGCTTTGCGCAGGCCGGCCTCTGCATCTCTTCACTCACCCTGCGGGCAACATCTGGTGGATCTCTCACAACGAGTCCTGCGCTTCATTCCGCATAGCCGCCGCGACCTGCGCCTGGCCAGCGGGCTGGTGCTGTTCAGTTACGTGGCCGTGCATCTTTCCTGTCATGCACTGGGACTGGTGTCGCTGGACACCGCGGAGGAAGCGCTGCGGCTCACCGTGCGCTTCTGGCACAGCCTGCCCGGCACGGTGCTCCTGTACGCCGCGGCGGCCACCCATATCTCTTTGGCGCTGTTCGCCGTCTACGAGCGGCGGACCTTTCGCATGCCGCCGGTCCAGGGCATCCGCATCATCCTGGGACTCGTGATGCCGATCGGGTTGATCGCGCATTTCATCGTCACTCGCTATGCGCACGACAGGTTCGGCCTTTCCGCGGAATACGCGCGCGTCGCAGCAGGACTCTGGGCCGGCGGCGCATCGGGCCTGGCGCTCGGGCTGCTGGCGCCCGGCTGGATCCACGGATGCCTGGGGCTCCGGTTCGCATTCGGCCACCGCGTCTCATCGCAGCGCGTCAAGCTCGCGCTGTTCGGTGCGGCGCTGCTGCTGCCGGTGCTGGCCGCGCTGGGATTCGTCAACATGGGCAGGGAACTGTCCGCCCCGTCGTCCGGGCGTGTCATCCCGGCGCCGTACGGAGACGCCGCGCAGGAAGCCCGCCTGGACCAGTCTGGCGGTGACGCGCACTGGACCTACCTTGCATTGCTGCTGCTGATCGTGGTCGGCCGCATGGCGCGCAGCCTCAACGAGCGGCGGCGCAAGTCGGTGGTCTGGATCTCCTATCCGGACCGGACCGTCAGCGTGCCGCGCGGCTGGTCGGTGCTGGAGGCGAGCCGAAGCTTCGGCATTCCCCATCAGGCGCTGTGCGGCGGGCGCGCCCGGTGCACGACATGCCGGGTCCGCGTCATCGAAGGCGTGTCGCACTGCCCCGATCCGCAGGTGGACGAGGCACGGGCCCTGCACCGTCTTGCCGCGACGAAGGGAACGATCCGGCTCGCGTGCCAGTTGCGGCCCGTGGGCAATGTGGAAGTCGTGCCGATCCTGTCCGGCGCGCGCGCGGGACGGCCCGCGATACAGCCGTCATCCGGTGCGACGGAGTTCGAGGCGGTGCTGCTTCTGCTGGATGCCAGGCTCGACACCGGCTCGGTCGCGCCGAGCGCAGCCGCGCATGACGCGATCTATGCGCTCAGCCACTTCCAGGCCATCGCCGAAGCAGCGGCCGTCTCGCGCGCCGAAGTCTTCAGGCACGCAGCGTCGAGCTGGATCCTCCTGTTCCGCTGCGGCGACGACCCGCGGGCGGCTTCGGCCAGCGCGCTGTCGGTGTCTCGCAGGATCGACACCGATGCGGCCAGCCTGTGCCACGAACTCGCCCGGGACCTGGGACTGCACGCAAGCTCGTCGTTGGCCATGCACGGCGGCAGGGTCGTGGTCGGGACCCTCGGCGCCGCGACGATGGCGATCGTCGGCGGACCGGTCGAGGATCTCGAATGCATCCGCAGCAGACTGACAGCTGCGAGCGGCAGCTTCCTGGTCTCCAGGAGCGCTGCCAGCGCGGCAGGTATTTCGCAGGAAGGCCTTGCCTGGGATCCGGGTCCGCTTGGAGATGGCGGCCCACCGCAAGACGAAGCGTGGGCCGAAATTCGCCTGCCGGATCATTGAACCTGGAAAAAGCAGTTGACCGCGCTGAACCCTCAGACACGCAGCATGGTCCTTGACGTTCCCGGCTTCGATCACGTTCACCGATGAGGTGAAAGCGCTATGCACCCGATTGCACCGCGCTCGACGCGCCATGCGGCGTTGCTCGGCCTTGCGGGCATCAGCCCGCCGCGTTCTCGCGCCTTGCCTGGCGCGCCGATCACGGCGCACTCGGGCGCATCCAACTGCTTTTTCCAGGTTGAACCCGCTAAGATCGTCGCGGGCCCGCCCTCACGGCAGGCCACGTCGCTCGGACGGTTCCGGGCGCTTACGTGAGAGTTCCACACATGACTTCCGCTTCGTCAGGCAGGCGCCGCTTTGCGCGCATCGACCGCCTTCCTCCCTACGTCTTCAACATCACGGCCGAGCTCAAGCTCGCGGCGCGGCAACGGGGCGAAGACATCATCGACATGAGCATGGGCAACCCCGACGGCGCGACGCCCGCGCACATCGTGGCCAAGCTCACGGAAGTCGCGAAGCGGCCCGACACGCACGGCTACTCGGCCAGCAAGGGCATCCCGCGACTGCGCCGCGCCATCACGCATTGGTACAAGGACCGCTACGCCGTCGACATCGACCCCGACAGCGAAGCCATCGTCACGATCGGCTCCAAGGAAGGCCTGGCGCACCTGATGCTCGCCACGCTGGACCGCGGCGACACCGTGCTGGTGCCCGACCCGAGCTACCCGATCCACATCTACGGCGCCGTCATCGCCGGCGCCGACATCCGCTCGGTGCCGGTGTCGCCAGACGTCGACTTCTTCGCCGAACTCGAGAAGGCCATCCGCGGCAGCTACCCCAAGCCGAAGATGATCGTGCTGGGCTTTCCGTCGAACCCGACGGCGCAGTGCGTGGAGCTCGGCTTCTTCGAACGTGTCGTCGCGCTCGCGAAGAAGCACGACATCTTCGTGGTGCATGATCTGGCCTATGCCGACATCGTGTTCGACGGCTGGAAGGCGCCGTCGATCATGCAGGTGCCGGGCGCAAAGGACGTCGCGGTCGAGTTCTTCACGCTCTCCAAGAGCTACAACATGGCGGGCTGGCGCATCGGTTTCATGGTCGGCAACCCGGACCTCGTGGCCGCGCTCGCGCGCATCAAGAGCTACCACGACTACGGCACTTTCACGCCCTTGCAGGTCGCGGCCATCGCGGCGCTGGAAGGCGACCAGCAATGCGTGAAGGACATTGCCGCGCAGTACCAGCGCCGGCGCGACGTGCTCCACAAGGGCCTGACCGAAGCCGGCTGGGAGGTCGACCTGCCGAAGGCCTCGATGTACATCTGGGCGCGCATTCCGCCGCAGTACCGCGACATGGGCTCGCTGGCTTTCTCGCGCAAGCTGCTGGAAGAAGCAAAGGTCTGTGTGTCGCCCGGCATCGGCTTCGGCGACCATGGCGATGGGCATGTGCGCTTTGCGTTGATCGAGAACGAGGCGCGCATCCGCCAGGCGGTGCGCGGCATCAAGCTCATGTTCAAAGCTGACGCGCCGGCTCCGGCTTGACCACCACCACGCCCGTCATGTACGCGTGCACGGAGCACACGTACTCGTAGCTGCCGGGCTTGTCGAAGCGGCGGCTGAACTGTTCGCCGGGCAGCAGCAGCGGCGCGCCGGGCGCCTTGTCCTGGAAGGCGACGCCATGCGGCGCGCCGTCGTCGTTGCGCCAGGTCACGCTCTGGCCGGCGGTGATGGTCGTCGGCCCCGGCACGAAGGCGAAGTTGGCGATCGATACCTTGGCGCCGCCGCCCATGTCGGCATGACCGGCAGCGGACGCATGCTGCATTGCGACCTTGCGCGGCGCATTGCCGACATCCACCGTCTGCGACTGGCCAGACGCGGGGTCGACGATGCTGATCGAATTGCCGCCTTCGTTGCTGACCACGAGGCGCTTGCCGTCCGGCGTGATGTCGACCCAGTGCGGCTGCTTGCCGACCGCGATGCTGCGTGCCACCGCATTCGTTGCGGGGTCGAAGAACTGGAGTTCGCCCGGGCCCTGCACCACGACCACGCCTTGCGCCAGCGAAGCGAAGTGCTGCGCGATGTGCGGCGAGACGCCGGTGGCAATCTGCGCCACGATCTTGTTCGCGACGGCATCGACCACCTGGACCGCGGGCGCGCCGGCCAGCGTGAGGTAGAGCAGCTTGCCGTCGGGGGAGAACTCCAGGTCGCGCGGCGGCTTGTCGAGCGCGATGGCGCCGCTCACCTTGTGCGTCGCCATGTCGACGATGGCCACGGCAAAGCTGCCCGGCTGCTGCGACGACACGTACGCCTGGCTGCCATCGGGCTTGATCGCGATGGTGTGGGGCTTCGGCACGGGCACCGTATCGGCGACCGCACCGGATGCCACGTCGACGAACGCGACACGGTCGGCGCCGTTGACTGCCACCAGCACCTGCTTGCCGTCGGGCCCGAGCGCCAGCCCTTGCGGCCCGCTGCCGACCTCGATGGTCTTGCCGACGCTGTCCTTGCCCGCATCGATCACGCTGAGCGACGAGGCGCCGGACCCGCTCACGAACACGCTCTTGCCGTCGGCGCTGACCACGATGCCGTCGGGGCCCGCCGCCACCGGCACGGTCGCGACGACCTTGGCCGCATCGATGTCCACGACGCTGACCGTGTTGTCCTTGAAGTTGCCGACGTAGACCCTGGGCCCGGCGGCAAGGGCAGTTGCTGTCAACATGGCGATGCCCGCGGCGACGGCGCCGCGCAGCAGGACGGAGGGAAGTTGGATGAAACGCATGGGCGAACCTCGTTGGATGGACCCATGCATGACGCGCCGCCAGCGCGCCGCATTCCCGGTGCGCGCAAAGCCCGTGCATGTCGGTCGGGATTGGAATAAAACCGGCCTGCGCCCCGTCCCCTGATCAAGAGCAGCCGTTGACCCCGACCGCCAGAACCTTCGACGCCACCGTCATGCCGCACCTGCATGCCGCGTACAACCTTGCGCGCTGGTTGCTGCGCGACGACCGCAGCGCAGAGGATGCGGTGCAGGAGGCCTACCTGCGCGCCTTCCGTTTCTTCAAGGACGTGCGCGGCGAGGACGTGCGGCCATGGCTGCTGGGCATCGTCCGCAATGCCTGCCATGACTGGCTGCGGCAGAACCGTCATCTCGACGACCAGGTCGAGTTCGACGAGGTGCGCGACAGCGACGCGATCATGGCGCAGGCGGACGCGAGCCATGCGGACCCGCTCATCCTGCTCGACCACCGCGACCAGGCCGCGCGCGTCAACCAGGCCATCGCGGACCTGGCCCCTGCCTTCCGCGAAGTCATCGTGCTGCGCGAGCTGGAGGAGATGAGCTACGAGGACATCGCCCGCGTGGCCGGCGTGCCGGTGGGCACCGTCATGTCGCGCCTCTCCCGGGCCCGGGCGATGCTGCGAAAGTCCTTGCAGGGCGAGCGACCCGCGACGACGGCGACAACGACTGCAAGCCCGGCCGCGCTGCGCGAAATGAAAGCCTGAAGACCATGGAAAACGCCGAAGACACCGCCCTGTCGCAACTGCTTCGCCAGCATGCGGTGCGCCATGCGCCGCCGGAGGCGCTGGCCCAGCGCATTCGCGCGGGCATGCCGCAGACGATGCAGACGACGCAGGCGCTGCAGGCTCGGGCCGGCTTGCCCGCGCGCTGGCGCCGTGCGCTCGAATCGCTGGCGCTCTTTGGCGCCGGCCTCGCCACCGCGTGGATCGCCGCCAGCATCCTGCTCGTGGCGCCGCCCACGAACGACATCCAGGACGAAGTCACCGCCAGCCACGTGCGCTCGCTGCTGGCCGATCACCTGGCCGACATCCGCGCGACCAACCACCACACGGTCAAGCCCTGGTTCGCCGGCAAGATCGATTTCTCGCCGCCCGTCATCGACCTGGCCGAACAGGGCTTTCCGATGTCGGGAGGCAGGCTGGACTACATCGATGGCCGCACCGTGGCCGCGATGGTCTACGGGCATGGCTCGCATGTCATCAACCTCTTCACCTGGCCGGCCGCGCCGGGTCAGCGCGACCAGCCCCCGCAACGGCTGACGCGCCAGGGCTACAACCTGGTCCATTGGTCCGCGGCCGGCATGAACGCCTGGGCCATCTCGGATGTCGACCCCGCCGAGCTCCAAAGCTTCGTCGACCTGATACGCGCTCGCACGGCGATGGCGCCGCAGTAAGGAGATTCCGGGCAAGGCTGCCGCCACGGCGCGCGGTCAGCGGAGGACTTGATCAGCGCCTCCCTCAATACACTGGCGCCGTGCCGGCATCCCGCCGGTGTGATTCGCCATGACGACTTCATTCCCCACGCTCTCGCGCCGACGCATTCTCGGCGGCGCCCTGGCGACCGCATCGCTCGGCCAGCCCTTCCTGCAACTGCATGCGCAGGCCTGGCGCGGGCGCGACCCCTTCACGCTCGGCGTGGCTTCGGGCTGCCCGCGACCGGACGGCATGGTGCTGTGGACCCGCCTCGCGCCCGATCCGCTCCAGCCAACCGGCGGCATGGACGATGCGCCGGTGGACGTGGCCTGGGAACTGGCGGAGGACGAGCGCTTCCTGCGCATCGTGCAACGCGGTACGGTGCGCGCCACCGCGGAACTGGCACATTCGGTGCGCGTGGAATTGCAGGGCCTGGCGCCCGCGCGCTTCTACTGGTACCGCTTCACCGCGGGCAATGCGCGCAGCCCTGTCGGCCGCACGCGCACTGCGCCCGCCGAGGACGACACCGCCACGCCCGCGCGCTTCGCGTTCGCCTCCTGCCAGCAGTTCGAGCAAGGCTTCTACGCGGCCTATCGCGACATCGCCGCCCAATCGCTCGACCTGGTGGTGCACCTCGGCGACTACATCTACGAAAGCTCCTGGAGCTCGCGCCATGTGCGCAAGCACGCCGGCGGCATCCCGACCGACCTGCCCGGATTCCGCACGCGCCATGCGCTCTACAAGACCGACGCCGACCTGCAGGCCGCCCACGCCGCGCATCCGTGGCTCGTGACCTGGGACGACCACGAGGTCGCCAACGACTACACCGACGACGTATCGCCGCGCAGCGTCGACCCCGACGAGTTCCTGGCCATGCGCGCCGCCGCATACCAGGCATGGTTCGAGCACATGCCCGTTCCGATGCGCATGCGGCCGCGCGGCCCGTCGACGACCATCTACGGCCGCTACCGCTTCGGCCAGATGCTCGACGTGCTGCTGATGGACGGGCGCCAGTACCGCTCGCATCACGCCTGCCTGATCAAGCGAAGCGCCTCGCCGCTGACCGATTGCGCCGATCGGCTCGCGCCGGAGCGCTCCTTTTTCGGCAAGGCGCAAGAGTCCTGGCTTGCGCAGGAACTGCAACTTCCGCCCACCCGATGGACCGTCATCGCGCAACAGACCTTGATGGCCGAGGCCGACCGCAAGAGCGGCCCGGAGCACGGCTACTGGATGGACGGATGGGACGGCTATGCCGCCGCTCGCGGCCGGCTGCTCGATGCACTGGCCGCCGACCCGCGCCGCAACCCGCTGGTGATCAGCGGCGACGTGCACGCCTTCTTCGCGGCGGACCTGAAGCGCACGCCGGACGGCAGGCCCGTGGCCACCGAGTTCGTGGGCGGCTCCATCACCTCCGAAGGGCCGAGCCCTTCGAAAGTCGCCAACCTGCTCGCGAAGAACCCGCACCTGCGCTACGGCCGTGGTGACGTTCGCGGCTATGCCCTGATGTCGCTCGATGTGCGCGGCTGCACGGTGGACTTCCAGGCGGTCGACGACGTGAAGCTGGCGACTTCGCCGGTGACTCGCATCGCGCGCTTCACGGTCGAGCCGGGTGCGCCGGGTGTGCAGGTGGCATCGACCTGATGCGGGCATCGGCGCCAAGGCGCAGCGCCAGCCACGACACGAGCGGGCGACCGGGCAGAGCCCGGGCCGATTCCGACGAGAAGCAAAGGTTTAGGGGTTTTCCCTAAAATCGCGGCCTGGCCCGCAGTCTTCGCCGGGCCTCCCAGGAGGAACCGGTCTTGAACGCTGCCACTCCCATGCCCGACGGCATGGATTCCCCGTCCATCGATCCCGACAAGGTCAACTTCCTGCGCGCGATCCTCGCGCTCGGCGTCGGCGGCTTCGCCATCGGCACGGGCGAGTTCGTCATCATGGGCCTGCTGCCCGAAGTGGCGCGCGACATCGGCGTGAGCATCCCGCAGGCCGGCCATGTGATCAGCGCCTACGCGCTCGGCGTCGTGATCGGCGCGCCGGTGCTGGCCGTGGCCGCAGCGAGCTGGCACCGGCGCACGCTGCTGATCGCGCTGATGGCCTTCTTCGCACTCGGCAATTTCGCGAGCGCGGTGGCGCCGGGGTACTTCTCGCTCAACCTGCTGCGCTTTGCCTCCGGGTTGCCGCACGGTACCTACTTCGGCGTGGCAGCGCTGGTGGCCGCGGCGCTGGCGCCGCCCGGCCGGCGTGCGCGTGCGGTGGGGCTGGTCATGCTGGGGCTCACCGGCGCCACGCTGGTCGGCGTGCCGATCGCGGCCTGGCTCGGCCAGGTGTTCGGCTGGCGCGCGGCCTTCGTCTTCGTCGGCATCGTCGCGTTGATCGCGGTGGCGCTGCTGCGGCGCGACATTCCCGATATCCAGCCGGCCATCGGTGCGAGTCCTTGGCGAGAGCTTGGCGCATTGAAGCGCAAGCAGGTCTGGTTCACGCTCGGCATCGGCGCGATCGGCTTCGGCGGCATGTTCTCGGTGTTCAGCTACATCAAGCCGACGCTGACCGAAGTGGCCGGCATGTCGGTGGCCGGGGTGCCCTTCGTGCTGGCGCTGTTCGGGTTGGGCATGGTCACGGGCAACCTGGTCGGCGCGCGGCTGGCGGACAAGTCGCTGACGACGACCATCGGCGGACTGCTCGTGTATGCCTTCTTCGTGCTCGTGGCCTTCACCTTTGCCGCGCACCACGTGGTCACGGCGGGCCTCTGCGTGTTCCTGATCGGCACCACGGTGGCGATCGGGCCGGCCCTGCAGATCCGCCTGATGGATGTGGCCGGCGACGCGCAGACGCTGGCCGCGGCGCTGAACCATTCGGCCTTCAACACGGCCAACGCGCTCGGTGCGTGGCTGGGCGGGCTGGCGATCAGCGCCGGCCTGGGCTGGACTTCGACCGGCTGGGTCGGCGCCTTGCTCGCCGTGGTCGGCATGGGCATCTTCGGGTGGTCGATCGCGAGCGCGCGGGCCGCGGCAAGGCCGCCGGCGACGGTGGTAAGGGAAGCGTCGGCGGGTTGATGGCGATTGCCGCTGCGGCGCGGCGAGCGCTGGTGGCGGCGTCTGTTCCGTGTCAGCCCTGCCTGCCGCCGCCCGCGCTCAGTTCCGCCCAATCCAGCTCCTGCACCAGCACCCGGTAGGCGTCGTCGCCGATCACGTCGTCGCGCCTCAATTCGAACGCACGCTGCCGTGCCACCGCGATCGCACGACGCCGGAGCGGCCCGCCGGGGACGTCATCGACCGGCGCATCCGCGGCAGGGCTCGAATTCAGCTCGACCACCGCGCCGTATTCCTTGCGCAGCAGCTTGCCTGACAGCGTGTCGTCGTCCTTGATCGCGTCGAGCAGCGTGCTGTACGCATGCGTGCGCCCGAGCCGGATCTCGCGTCCGACCGGGTCGTCATCGGTCAGGCCCATGGCACGAATCAGCGGCGCCATCGTCAGGCCCTGCAGCACCAGCGTGCCGAGCACGACCGCGAAGGCGCACAGCAGCACCAGGTCGCGGAAGGGGAAGGGCGTGCCGTCGGGCAGCGTCTCCGGAATCGCGAAGGCCGCGGCCAGCGTGACGATGCCGCGCATGCCCGCCCATGACAGCACGATGCCGCCGCCGACGGTCGGCCGCGGCCGCAATGGGTCGGCCGAAGCATCGGCCCGCCGGCGCTTGAATGCGTAATAGACCATCACCCACGCAAAGCGCGCCGCGATCGTGACGACAAGCACCACCGCCGCGGTGACCAGCGCGTGCGCCTGTCCGCCGCCGGCTTCGAGTCGCGTCCATATCGGCCGCAACTGCATGCCGATGAGCACGAAGGCGAAGGCATTCAGCACGAAGACCACCGACTCCCACACCGCGAAGATCGGCACCCGCATGCGCGCGGCCATCTGCGAGCCGCTCCGCGCGACCGCCATCGCGTAGGCGACCAGGGTCAGGATGCCGGAGAGGCCGATCGCCTCGGCCGCGATCCACACGCCGAAGACCAGCGCGAACTGCACGATCAGCGCGATCGGCACGTCGTGGATCGCGCCCATCATCGGCCGCAGCACATAGGCGCAGCCCACGCCGGCCGCGAGGCTCCCGAACAGCGTCAACAGGAACACCGGCGCAACGCTGCCGACGCCGAGGTGCCCGGCCATCATCGTCATGATGGCGAGCCGGTAGACGAGCAACGCACTCGCATCGTTCAACAGGCTTTCGCCCTCGAGGATCTTCAGCAGCTTGTGCGGCAGCTTCACCTGACGCATCACCGCGGTGGCCGCGGCCGCATCAGGCGGGGCGACGATGGCGCCCAGCGCGATCGCCACGGGCCACGGCATGTCGGGCACCAGCCAGCGGGCCACGAAGGCGACGGCGAGGACGGTGGTGCCGACCGCCGCGATGACCAGGCCCGCCACCGGCCGCCAGTTCAGGCGCAGGTCGCGCAAGGAGGTGTCGTAGGCCGCGTCGACCAGCACCGGCGCGACGAACAGCGTCAATGCAAGATGCGGGTCGAGCGTCCAGTTCGGGCTCGAGGGCACGAACGCGAGCAGCGTGCCGCCCAGCGCGAGGAAGGTGGGGTAGGGTGCGCCGAGCTTGCGCGCCAGCGCGGCAAGGAGCGCGGCGCCGAGCAGCAGCACGATGATCCATTCGAAGGTGGCCATGCGGCTTGTGTAGCAGCCACGGGCGGCTTTGCCAAGAGCCCGGGCACCATCCGCGAGCCAAAGGCAGAATGCAGCGACCCAACTGACCGAGGTTCCTGCCATGCTTCAAATGCGCCCAGGTTGCGAATGCTGCGACCGCGACCTGCCACCCGACGACGCAGCCGCCCGCATTTGCTCCTTCGAGTGCACCTTCTGCAGCGACTGCGCCGAGACGCGCCTGGCCGGACGTTGTCCCAACTGCGGCGGCGAGTTGCTGCCGCGGCCTCGCCGGGCGGCCGACAAGGTCGCGAAGTTCCCGGCTTCGACCACGCGCGTGTTCAAGCCCGAAGGCTGCGCCACGGCACCCTGAATTCCTCTCCTGAAAAGACCAACGCATGAATGCCCCCTACACGCCTCCCTCCGTCTGGTCCTGGAACAAGGACAGCGGCGGCCGCTTCGCCAACATCAATCGCCCGATCGCCGGTGCGACGCATGACAAGGATTTGCCGGTCGGTCGCCATCCGCTCCAGCTGTATTCGCTGGCCACGCCCAACGGCGTCAAGGTCACGGTCATGCTGGAGGAGCTGCTGGCGCTGGGCCACCAGGGCGCGGAGTACGACGCCTGGCTGATCCGCATCAACGAGGGCCAGCAGTTCGGCAGCGGCTTCGTGGCTGTCAACCCGAACTCCAAGATCCCGGCGCTGCTGGACCGCAGCGGGCCGGCGCCGGTGCGCGTGTTCGAGTCCGGCGCGATCCTGATGTACCTGGCCGAGAAATTCGGCGGCGCCTTCATGCCGGCTGGTGGCGCCGCGCGTGCCGAATGCCTGTCGTGGGTGTTCTGGCAGATGGGTGCCGCGCCCTACCTTGGCGGTGGCTTCGGCCACTTCTACGCGTATGCGCCGAGCAAGATCGAATACGCGATCGACCGCTTCGCGATGGAGACCAAGCGCCAGCTCGACGTGCTGGACCGTCGCCTTGCGGAAAGCCCGTACCTGGCCGGCGATGACTACACGATCGCCGACATGGCCGTCTGGCCCTGGTACGGCACGCTCGTCAAGGGCCAGCTCTACGAGTCGGGCGAGTTCCTCCAGGTGCAGGAATACACGAACGTGCTGCGCTGGACCGACCAGATCGCCAAGCGGCCGGCGGTGCAGCGCGGACGCATGGTCAACCGCACCTGGGGCCAGCCTGCCAGCCAGTTGCACGAGCGCCATGAGGCCTCCGACTTCGACACGCAGACCCAGGACAAGCTCGCACCGGCGAGCTGACGCCGTACTCCCTCCCAGAACGAAAACCACCAGGACGAGACATCCACACCATGATCACCCTCTACGACTGCGCCACGGCGCCGAGCCCGCGTCGCGCCCGCATCCTGCTCGCCGAAAAAGGCGTGGCGCATGAAACGGTCCAGGTGGACCTGAGGAGCGGGGAGCAACTCGGCGAGGCCTTCCGCAAGTTGAATCCGCAGTGCACCGTGCCCGTGCTGCAGACCGACGACGGCTTGCTTCTCACCGACAACGCATCGATCACTGCCTGGCTGGAGGCGCGCTTTCCGGAGCCGCCGCTGCTGGGCAGCACGCCGGCTGAAAAGGCCGAGATCGCGAGCTGGAACTGGCGCGTGGAGTTCGAGGGCCTGGTCGCCATTGCCGAGGCCTTGCGCAACAGCGTGCCCGCCATGGCCAATCGCGCGCTGCCGGGGCCGGTGGACTATGGCCAGATTCCCGAACTGGCCCAGCGCGGCCTGGCCAGGGTGCAGCAGTTCTTCGTGACGCTGAACGACCGCCTGGCCGGGCGCGACTTCATTGCCTCGGATCGATTCAGCATTGCCGACATCACCGCGGTGGTGGCCGTCGATTTCGCACGCATCGTGAAGGTCAAGCCGGGGGAAGGGCACCCGCACCTGCAGCGCTGGCGGACGGCCATGGCGCAGCGGCCATCGACGGCGCTGTAGCTGTCCAACCCAACTACGCAAGCGCCGTCACTTCGAGGCCAGTTGATTGCGCACCGCGGTCACGTGGTCGCCGACCTTCGTCAACGCGTCTTTCAACTGCGCCTCCGTGCAATGGAGCTGCTGGCACCAGTACTGCATCTCCACCGGATCGTGGCCGTTGACGCGGCCCGGGTCGAGGGGCTTGAAGTGGCTCAGGTCGTCTGACATAGGTGCTCCTTCGGTCGAACTGCGGCCGACTCTTATAGGGCGGCCCCGGCGCGCTTGCAAGCGCAGTCGGTGGCCGGCACCCGCATCATCCGCAGCCGGGTGCGACGAACCGGGCTTCAGGACGATCGCTGTCGCACGGTATGCCCGATGCTGACGCCTCGGCACGCCAGTTCTACTGGCGCTGGAAACCTGTCGAATCGGTCAATGCGCCGGCCTGCGCCAGTGGACATAGTCCTTGTCGGTCGCCAGCACCCACGCGGCCAGCACCACCACGGCAATGCCCGTGACCACGGCGTTCATCATCGGATCGCGCATCGCCGCGAAGCCGAGCGCCCAGGGCGAGATGAGCATCCACAAGCCCAATGCACCTTCGGTCCATTCTTCCCATGCACGGGGCACGAAGGTCGCGCCCAGTGCAGCTGCGCCCAGCAGGATCCCGACCGCCACCGCATTCATCGTCGGAGTCGACTGGTCCTGAAAGCCCACCAGCCAGGGCGAGAGGATCAGCCAAATGCCGAGCGCGGCGTTCAGGGGATCCTGCCAATGCTTCACGTGCTTCATGGTGTTTACCTCCTGTCGTCGCATCAAGAACCGGTTCGCGGCGACATGCGTTTGACAACCGGCAAAGTGCCAAGTTCAGCGGGCTTGGCTTCGACTCCCTGAAGATTGGCCCGCGTCCCTCGACACGGCGCGCGACAGGGATGACACTCGCCGGATGCAGTGCCCACAGTGTCGCCATCCGCATGCGCAGGGCGCCAAGTTCTGCGCGGAATGCGGCACGGCCCTGCCGCGCCATTGCGCGAACTGTGGCCACGCGCTGGCGGCCTTGGCGAAGTTCTGCAGCGAATGCGGCACGCCGACGCAGGGCGCTGCACCAGCGGTCGCCGCACCAGCAGTCGTCCCGCCCGCACTCGCCCCGGCGCAACCGCCGCAGCAGCCCGCGCGCAACGTCTGGGCGGCGCCCGACACGGCCACCGCGGACCGGCGCCAGGCCGCCGTGCTCTTCGCCGACATCACCGGCTACACCGCGCTGTGCGCCAGCGCCGATCCGGAGCAGATCCAGGACATGCTCGGGCGCTTTTTCGATGCCATGGACGGCGTCGTTGAATCGCACGGCGGCCGCGTCCTCGACCGGGCCGGCGACGCCGTCATGGCGGTCTTCGGCGCACCGGTCGCGCATGGCAACGATGCGCAGCGCGCGCTGCATGCCGCGTTGGCGATGCACGGCGCGGCTGCCGGTGTTCCGGACTGCCACGGCGTGCCGCTGCGGCTGCACATCGGCATCGCCAAGGGCGAGGTGGTGGCCGCGGTGATCAGCGGCGGCGGCAAGGCCAAGTATTCGGTCACCGGCGACGCGGTCAACCTGGCCGCCCGGCTCGACGCGCTGGCCCAGGCGGGCGAGACGCTGATCTCCGATGCGCTGTACCGCGAGGTCGCCGCCAGCGTCGAGGTGGAGGCCGCAGGCAGCCAGGTGGTGAAGGGCTTCGGCGCGCCGATGGAGCTGTGGCGCGTACTCCGCCTGCGCCAGGCGCGCGGCGAACGCATGCCCTTCGTCGGACGCCATGCCGAGTTGGGGCAACTCGTCGGTGCGCTGGATGCCGTGCGCGAGACGGGCGCCGGCGCGACCGTGTTGGTGCGTGGCGATGCGGGCATCGGCAAGTCGCGCCTGGTGGAGGAGTTCCAGGCGCGTGCGCGCGACATGGGTTTCGACACGCCCTCGGGCCAGGTGCTGGACTTCGGCGTGGGCAAGGGGCAGGACGCCATCTCGACCCTGCTGAAGGCGATGCTGCAGGTGGGCGCGCCCGACGACGAGGGCCGGCGCAGCGCGGCGCTGCAGGCAGCCATTGCGCGCGGCCTGGTGACGGATGCCGAAGTGATGTTCGTCAACGAGTGGCTCGGCCTGCCGCAACCGAAGCCGCTGGAGGCGATCTTCGAGGCGATGGACAACGCCACCCGCCAGCGGCGCGCGGGCGAGGCGCTGGGCGCCTTGCTGCAGCGGGCCGCCGCGGCGCGTCCTCAACTGGTGCTGATCGAGGACCTGCATTGGGCCTCGCCGGAACTGCTTCGGCTGGTGGCGGCGATCACCCTGGCGGCCGCGCGCTCGCCGATGATCCTGCTGCTCACCTCGCGCATCGAGGGCGATCCGATCGACAAGGCCTGGCGGGCATCGATCCATGGCAGCGCTTTCATGACCATTGATCTCGCGCCGCTGCGGCCGCAGGAGGCCCGCCTGCTGGCTGGTGGGCTGGTGGAGGCGACGAGCCGCTTCGCGCTGATGTGCATCGAGCGCGCGGAGGGCAACCCGCTGTTCCTCGAACAACTGCTGCGGACCGCGCGTGCCGGCGAGACGCCCGGCCTCCTGCCTTCCGTGCCGCCGACCATCCAGAGCCTGGTGCTGGAGCGCATGGACCGCCTTGCGGGGCCCGACCGCACCGTGCTGCAGGCCGCCGCGGTGATCGGCAAGCGCTTCTCGCTCGCCAACCTGCGCGGTGTCGCGGGCGTGCCGGACGCGCGTTGCGACGTGCTGGTGGCGGCGGACATCGTGCGGCCCGACGGTGCGGATTTCCTCTTCGCGCATGCGCTGATCCAGGAGGCTGTCTACGCCTCGACGCTCAAGAGCCGGCGGCGCGAACTGCACCTGGCCGCCGCGCGCTGGTTCGGCAACGACGATCCGGTGCTGCAGGCCGAGCATCTCGACCGGGCCGAGGACGCGACGGCCGCGGCGGCCTACCTGCGCGCCGCGACGCAAGAGGCCGGGCGCCTGCGCTTCGAAAGCGCGTTGCGGCTGGCCGAGCGCGGTGGCACGGTGGCAGCGCACCCGGCGCGGGGCAATGCCGCGGTCGGCTGCGAGCTGGCCCTGCTGTGCGGCGAGATGCTGCGCGAGATCGGACGCTCGGCCGAATCGATCGCCGCCTTCCAGCGTGCGCTTGAACTGGCCGGCGACGACCGGCTGCGCTGCCGTGCCTTGATGGGCATCGCCGCCGGCTACCGCGTAACCGGCGAATTCTCGGCGGCGATGCAGGCGCTCGGCGAGGCCCGGCCGATCGCCGAACGGCTCGACCTGCCCATCGAGCGCTCGCGAATCCATCACACGCAGGGCAATCTCTATTTCTCCCAGGGCCGGATCGCCGAATGCGACGCGGAGCATCTCCTGGCGCTGCAATTGGCCGAGCAATGCGCCGACCCGGAGAGCCAGGCGCGGGCGCTGAGCGGCCTTGGCGATGCGCGCTATGCCCAGGGCCGCATGTCCAGTGCGCTCGATTACTTCAGGCGCTGTGTCGCGCTGTGCGACGAGGATCAGATCCGCACCACCGGCCCCAACCGCTGCATGATCGGCCACTGCCTCTGGTATGCCAACCAGTTGCCAGCCGCCGTTGCCGAGGCCCGGTCGGTCTGCGAGGACGCGCAACGCTTCGGCATCGTTTCCGTGCTGGTCTTCGCGCATGCCTCGCTGACCCAGTTGCTCACCGAGTCGGGCAGCCTGCAGGAAGCCACCGCGTCGGCCGAGAAGTCGCTTGCACTCGCACGACTGGCCGGTTCACGGCGCTACGAGGCGACCGTGCTGTCCTTCTCCGCCGACCACAGCCTGCGGCGGGGCGACCGCGCGCAGGCCCGCCGCGACCTGGACCTGGCGCTGGAGCTTGCGCGCCAGACCGGCCTCGGCTTCATTGGCGCCGCGCTCGAAGGTGCATTGGCGCGCGTTGCGGATTCCGCCGAAGAACGGGTCGCGCACCTCGCCGAAGGCGAAGCCTTGCTGCTGCAAACCGGGATCGCGCACAACTACCTCTGGTTCTACCGCAGCGCGATGGAGGCCTGCCTCGCGGCCCGCGACTGGCCGCGTGCGCTGCACTATGCGGACCTGCTGGAGCAGCGCTTCCAGGTCGAACCCTTGCCCTGGGTCGCGTTGATGGTGGAGCGGGCGCGCGCCATCATCGCGGCGGCGAAGTCGGGCCACGACGCGGCGGCGATCGCCCGGCTGCAGGCGGTTCGTGCGGCGGCCGTGGCGGCTGGCAATGGCTGGGTGCTGGCGGGCATCGACCACGCGCTGGCGAACTGAATCAACTGCCGGGCTCCATCGGCGGCCCAATCGAGGACGACCACGACGGCGGCTTGTATCGGCTCACGCCGAAGTGATCACGTCGAGGTAGTTTTTCGACGCGCGGAACGTCGGCCGGGACACTGCGCGCCCCGGGTGGGTTCGTCAGCCGATCGCTGCGATCAGGCCAGCGCCGTGCTGAATGTCGCCAGCAGGCGCGTCCAGGCTCGTTCGGCCTGGGCGGCATCGTAGACCTGCGTGTCGGGTGGGCACCAGCCGTGGGCCGCGGGGTAGACCTCCACCTCGGCCGCCAGCTTCGCGCTGTCGAACGCGGTGCGCAGGGCAACCTTGGCATCGGGCTCCTTTGCATCGTCATTCTGGGCCACTGCAATCAGGTAACGCGCCTGTGTCTGGGCGACCAGGCGATGCGGGCTGTCGGGCGCGGCGGTCACCATGGCGGCGCCGTGGAAGGTTCCAACGGCGCCCACGCGGTTGGGCGCCACGGTGGCCGTACGCACCGCCATCGGCCCGCCCATGCAATAGCCGGTGGTACCCAATTTGCGCGCCTTGTCCACCTCGCGTTGGGCATCGAGCCAGGCCACGAAGGCCTTCCCGTCGCTCAGATGCATGGCCGGCGTCAGCGCCTGCATCAGCGGCAACACTTCGGGGATTGGCGTCTTGCCGCCCTGCGCCGCGGTAGGCGCCTTCTTCTGCCGGTAGAAGGGGTTCACCACCAGCACGCTGTAGCCCGATTCGGCCAGGCGCCGCCCCATCTGCCTGAAGGCTGGGCGAAGTCCAAAGATGTCGGGCCACACCAGCACGCCGGGTGCGGCGCCCGCCGTGGGTGCGACAAAGTACGCGTCGCAACTGCCATCTGGCGTGGTGATAGTCACCTCGCGCTCGGTCACGGCGACGGCATTGGCCACGCTGGGCAGCGTCGACAGCAGGCCGGCGGATGCGGTCCATGCAGCGAAGTCGCGGCGCGTGTATTTCTTCAGTTCTTCCTGGTCATTCAGATCACACATGGTTGGTTCACCTCATCAGGATCATGTCAAACGTCAGCTTGTGCCACGAGTCAGGGCGGGAAGCAAGCACGATTCCCCCTCATCAATCGGCCCTCTCCCCGTCCTCGACCTGGTACCAACGGTCCTTGGCCAGCATCACCCGGTGGTGGCCATGCCCGGACGGCATCATCGGAAAGCAGTTCTCCTGCGCGGACACCCGCACGTCGAGGAAGAACGCGCCGTCATGGGCCAGGCACTCGGCCAGCGCATCCTCGAGCTCCGCCGGGTCCGACACGCGGCGCGCACCCCAGCCGAAGGCCTTCGCCAGCGCCACGAAATCCGGCAGCGCTTCGTTCCAGCTGTGGCTCAGGCGATTGCCGTGGTTCAGTTCCTGCCACTGGCGAACCATGCCCATGTAGCCGTTGTTCGACAGCACGAGCTTGACGGGCGTGCGGTGCTGCGCCGCGGTCGAGAGCTCCTGGATGTTCATGAGCACCGACGCATCGCCGCTCACGCAGACCACCAGTGCATCGGGGTGCGCGATCTGCGCGCCGATGGCTGCCGGCAGTCCGTAGCCCATGGTGCCGGCGCCGCCCGAGGTGAGCCAACGACCGGGCCGCTCGAAGCGAAGGTACTGCGCGGCCCACATCTGGTGCTGGCCGACGTCGGTGGAGACGATGGCGTCGCGGTCCTGCACGGCCTGCTGCAGCGCGCGCATCAACTGCTGGGGCAGGATCTCGCCGGCACGCGGCGTAAAGGCGAAGCAGCGCTCGCCCCGCCAACGCTCGATGCGCTGCCACCACGGTGCGAGTCTCTGCGGGGCGAGCCCTTCGAGTTGCGGCATCGCAAGCAAGGCATCCAGCACCGCGCCGCAGTCGCCGACCATCGGCACGTCGACCTTCACCACCTTGTTGATGCTGCTCGGATCGATGTCGATGTGGATCTTGCGCGCGCGCGGGCAGAACTCGTCGAGCTTGCCTGTGACACGGTCGTCGAAGCGTGCGCCGATGCACACCACCAGGTCGGACTCGTGCATGGCCAGGTTGGCCTCTAGCGCGCCGTGCATGCCCAGCATGCCGATGAAGCGCGGGTCCGATGCGGGGAATGCGCCGAGCCCCATCAAGGTGAGCGTGCAAGGGGCATCGAGCTTTCTCACCAGCCGCGTGAAAGCCTCGCAGGCCGCAGGGCCTGAGTTCACGAGCCCGCCGCCACCGTAGACGATCGGCCGCCGCGCGGTGGAGAGCAGGTCCGCCGCGCGTTGCAGCATCGCGGCCGGCGGCATGGCGGTACGCGGCGCGCGCGAGCGCTTCACGGCCGCGAGGGGCGCATTGCGCAAGGGCGCGAGCTGCACATCCTTCGGCACATCGACCAGCACGGGCCCGGGCCGGCCCGATGCCGCGATGTCGAGCGCACGGTGGATCACGTTCGGGATCTCGTCCGCCACGCGCGGCTGGTGGTTCCACTTCGTCACCGGCCTCGACATGCCCAGCGCGTCGCTCTCCTGGAAGGCGCTGGTGCCGATGGCGGCGGTGGCGACCTGCCCGCTGATGCACAGCACCGGCACCGAGTCGCTCATCGCATCGAGGAGCCCGGTGATGGTGTTGCCCACGCCCGGCCCCGAGGTGACCAGCACCACGCCGACGCGGCCCGTGGTGCGCGCATAGCCCTCGGCCGCATGCACGGCGGCCTGCTCGTGCCGCACCAGCACGTGGCGCAGCCGCGGCTCGCCGTGCAGCGCATCGTAGAGCGGCAGCGCGGCGCCGCCCGGGTAGCCGAAGATCGTATCGACGCCGCATTCGACCAGGGTGTCGAGCAGGGCGACGGCGCCATTGCGCAGGCGGGCCGGCTGTGCCGGGGAAAGACCTTCGGTTGCGAGCAGTTCCATGCCTTCATTTTTCTGCGTTCGGCGCAGAATAGGCTTCATATTTCCGTCCCATTTGGGCTGAATGATGAAAAACAATCGCCAAGAACTCACTCCTGCCGAAGAATCCACGGACCCCATCGACCTGGCCATCCTGCGCGTGCTGCGCGATGACTCGCGCCACACCTTGCAGGAGATCGGCGCGATGGTGGGGCTGTCGGCCACCAGCTGCTGGACGCGCATCAAGAAGCTGGAGGCGCAGGGCGTCATCAAGCGCTACACGGTGGACCTCGATCCAGCCAAGCTCGGCTACAACGATTTCGTCATCGTGCAGCTCACGCTCGAGAGCCATACCGACGAGACGCTCTATGAGTTCGGCCGCGTGCTCGCCACCATCCCCGAGATCCAGGAGGCCTACCTGGTCTCGGGCGACTACGACTACTACATCCGCATCGCGGTGCGCGACACGCGCGACTACGAGCGGCTGCTGCGCGAGAAGCTCTACAAGATTCCCGGCATCCGGCACAGCAAGTCGAGCTTCGTGCTGCGCGTGTTGAAGGAGGCGAGCGTGCCGCTTGGGTAGGGCTGAATCAACCGCCGGAACCCATCGGCGGCGCGATGTCCTCCAGCGATCGCCGCTCGGCATCCACCGCGTAGCGCCAAGCGATCAGCCCGGCAGCGATCACGAGCGCGGCGCCGATGCCATAGCCCACGGCCACCGCGCCCCGGCTGCCCGTCTCGATCAGCAGGCCGAACAACCACGGCGCCGCGAAGCCCCCGGCCCCGGTGCCCACCGCGAAGAAGACCGAGATGGCCAATGCCCGCATCTCCAGCGGGAACACCTCGCTCACCGTGAGATACGCCGAACTCGCCGCCGCCGACGCCAGGAAAAACACCGCGGACCAGCACAGCGCCTGGCTCAGCGCGTCGAGCCACCCGGCCATGAACGCGGCACCGGTCAGCGCCAGCCCGACGCCCGAGAGCACATAGGTCGCGCCGATCATCCGGCGCCGCCCGACCCGGTCGAACAGCGGCCCGAGGAGCAGCGGCCCCAGCACGTTGCCCAATGCGAACGGAAAGATGTAGAGCGCCACGCGGCCTTCCGGCACGCCATGGAAGCGCGTCAGCACCAGCGCATAGGTGAAGAAGATCGCGTTGTAGAAGAAGGCCTGCGAAATCATCAGCGAGAGCGCCACCACGCTGCGGCGGCGGTAGCGATGAAACAGCACGTCGGCGACCTGCCGGATCGTCGGCGCGGCCTGCTGCACGAAGCTCAGCCGCGTGGTGACGGCGGGCAGAGGGCCGTGTTGCGCCGACACCTCTGTCTCGATGCGCGCCATGATCGCGTCGGCCTCGTCGGCGCGGCCGTGCGAGATCAGCCAGCGCGGGCTTTCCGGCACGTCGCGCCGCACCAGCAGGATCGCGATGGCCAGTAGCGCGCCCAGCGCGAAGCCCCCACGCCAGCCCCACACCGGGCCGAGCACGCGCGGGTCGAGCAGCACCAGGCTCACGCCCGCGCCCAGCGCCGCGCCGATCCAGAAGCTGCCATTGATCGCAAGGTTGACACGGCCGCGCACGCGCGCCGGGATCAGTTCGTCGATGGCCGAGTTGATGGCCGCATATTCGCCGCCGATGCCCAGACCGGTGACGAAGCGGCACACCGCGAAGAAGGCGAAGCTGGGCGAGAAGGCCGTGGCGAGCGTCGCCAGCGTGTAGACGACCAGCGTGGCCAGGAACAGCCGCTTGCGCCCGAGCTTGTCGGCGAGCCGGCCGAACACCAGCGCGCCGACGACCGCGCCGCCGATGTAGAGCGAGCCTGCCCCGCCGATCTGCGCGGCAGTGAGGCCGAGGGTGTCCGGCCGTTCCAGCACGCTGCCCACCGAGCCGACCAGCGTCACCTCCAGGCCGTCGAGCACCCAGGCCACGCCGAGCGCGATCACGACGCGCCAGTGCCAGCGCGACCACGGGAGCCGGTCGAGGCGGGCGGGGATGTCGGTGTGGAGCACGGCTTTATGGTGCACCGGCGCGGGCACTGGCGGTGTACGGAAATGCGCCGAGGGGGATGAGAGGACGCGCGCCGGGGCACCGTGTGCGCTACCGCGCGGCCGATGCGGGCATGCGTTGCCTTGTTGCCTTGCGCAAGCCGGTGAGGACGGCGCGCTCAGGCGCACACCGGGCTTTGCGGCTACTTCTGCCCGAGCGCGTGGCGCCCAAAGCACTTCTCTACTGCAGCGTCGCTTCGGTATCCGTGACTTCAGAGACGCCTTCGAGCGACTGGAGCTTGTCCCGGACGAACTGCACATCGGCTGGCGAAAGCCGCGTGAACGCGATGCTGATCTCGTCCTGCTCCCCCAGTTCAGAGTGGCTCTGGACGATGAACTGCCTCACCAGCCGGCTGCGAGGTCCGAGAGCTGTGTTGACATGGGTCATCGTCAAGGTGCCGCGCGCTGCAGCGAGCCGGAAGACTCGTCCCTTCTTGGCCGCGAAGTACTTTTCTTCGAAGGGCTTCAGTCCCGCAAGGATGGCAAGAATGATGATCGTGGCCGCTATCGCCGGCGTGTACAGGCCGCCGCCGATGGCCAGGCCGACCGCCGCGACAGACCACAGGCTTGCCGCCGTGGTCAGCCCGCGGATGACCTCGCCGCGCAACAGGATGGTGCCGGCACCGAGGAACCCGATGCCCGAGACCACTTGGGCGGCAACCCGGGACGGATCCAGAGACACATGATCCGAATTCAGGACATCCTGGAACCCGTACGCCGAGACGATCATGACGAGCGCGGAACCCACGCAGACCAACATATGGGTTCTGAGGCCCGCCGCCCAGGACAAGCGCTCCCGCTCGAAGCCGATCACGCTTCCAAGAGCAGCCGCCAGAAGAAGTCGGGAAACCAATTCGAGTTGATGGATCATGGTGACGATGTCGGAGATGGCCGATGGAGAAGCCGATATTCGCCGATTTGCGCGCGGGGGCAGTCGGTGTGGCTCGTTGAGAAGGGTTGTGCGCGATCTGGAGGCTGGGGCCGAATGCCCGATACCCCGAACGTATCGGGGTAGGCATGACTCGGTATCGCAGCCTCCCAGTCCGGAGGCTGGGGATCCTTGGCGCAGCACCAACCGCGCTTCCTCGAGCGCCTCGTGCTCGAAAAACAGGGCGCGCAAGTGAACTGTCGTTTATCGCTCTCCACAGAACCATCTTTGGGCCATACCGCTCTCCTGGGAAACACTAGCCACCAAGAGATGTCGAGGCGGAAGCCGGCGAATCGAGACTTGCCAGATAGCGCATACCAGCTCTGCCGGCGCGATGGCTTCGTCACCGCAGCCCGTTCAATAGACTGGCCGCACCCCACAAGACGAGCGCGCTTCGCGCCTGAAACGGAGACCATGAACGACCTGACCCAACTCGACTACGCGCTCGACAACTTCGTCGCCACCCTCACGCTCAACGCACCGCCGGTGAACGCGCTCACGCGCACCCTCAACGACGAACTCACGCTCGCGCTCGACCGCATTTCCGAGATGGACGAGGTCCGCGTCGTCGTGCTGACCGGTGCGGGCAAGGTGTTCTGCGCCGGCGCCGACCTCAAGGGCCGTGCCTCGGTCATCAAGGGCCCCGGCGACCTGCCCGCGCATTCGCGCCGCACGCGTGAATGCTTCCATGCGATCCGCGAGTGCGCCAAGCCGGTGATCTGCGCGATCAACGGCGCCGCACTGGGCTCGGGCGTGGCGATGGCCGCTTCCAGCGACATCCTGATCGCATCGGAAAAGGCATCGCTGGGCTTGCCCGAAGTCGACGTGGGACTGCTCGGAGGTTGCCGCCACGCGATGCGCCTGTTCAGCCACTCCCGCCTGCGTCGCATGATGTTGACCGGCATGCGCGTGCCGGCGGCGGAGCTCTATCGCCTGGGCATCATCGAGGAGTGCACCACGCCGGAGGACCTGATGCCCAAGGCACTCGAACTCGCCGCGACCATCGCGTCCAAGAGCCCGGTGTCGACGCGCATGGGCAAGCACACGCTGAACGTGATCGAGGACATGAGCCTGCGCGACGGCTATCGCTACGAGCAGGACATGACGGCGCTGATCGGCAAGACCGACGACGCGAAGGAGGCGCAGCGCGCATTCGCCGAGAAGCGCGCGCCGGTCTTCACGGGGCGCTGAGCCATGACGGCCGCGGATTCGCGCATGCCCTGCCGCGCGCGGGGCACGTCGCACCCGACCCGACGCCGGATGCTCCTGGCCGGCGCATCGCTCGGCCTATCGGCGCTGGGGCTGCCCGCCCGTGCGGCGGGTTATCCGGACAAGCCGATCCGGCTCGTCGTGCCATTCCCCGCCGGTGGCGCGACCGACCTCATGGCGCGCACGATGGGCCAGAAGCTGGCCGAGCGACTGGGCCAGGCCGTGGTCATCGACAACCGCGCAGGGGCAGGCGGCGGCATCGGTGCCGAAGCGGTGGCGACCTCGGCGCCCGACGGCTACACACTGCTGTTCGCCACCATGGGTTCGCTCACCATCAACCCGAGCCTGTACAAGAACCTGCGCTACGACCCCGTCAGGAGCTTCGACCCGATCACGCTGACGCACAACACATCGAACCTGCTCGTGGTCGGTCCGGACGTGCCCGCCAGGTCGGTGGCCGAACTCATCGCGCTTGCGCGCAAGGCGCCCGGCGAGCTGAGCTTTGCATCGGCGGGCAACGGCACCACCAGCCACCTGTCGGGCGAACTCTTCAAGAGCCTGGCCAAGGTCGACCTGACCCACGTGCCGTACAAGGGAAGTGCGCCCGCGATGACCGACTTCCTCGGCGGCCGCACCTCGATGATGTTCGACACCGCGTCGAACTTCGTCGACTACGTCAAGACCGGCAAGGTGCGCCCGCTCGGCGTCACCGGCCGCAAGCGCCTGCCGTCGATGCCGAACGTGCCGAGCATCTCCGAGACCCCCGGCATGAGCGACTACGAGATGTCGCTCTGGCTCGGCGTGCTCGCGCCCGCCGGCACGCCCGGCGCCATCGTCGCCAGGCGGCATGACGAGATCGGCGCAGCCATGTCGTCGCCAGACATCGTTCGCCAGATGGCCGATGCCGGCATCGACGTTCGCCTGAGCACGCCGAAGGAATTCGCAGCGCTGATTCGCACGGATACGGCCCGGTGGTCCGAGGTGGTGAAGCGCTCCGGCGTGCGCCTCGACTGACCTCCGGCCTCCGGGTTTCCCTCGGTCGTCACGCGTCGCACGCGGGACGGCCTTCTTCCATCGGCGGCGTTCCAATCTTGAACAGCAGCGTCAGGACCGGACGCAGCCTCATTTCAAGACCAAGGACACACCATGTTTGCCGACCCATCCCCCAAGACCCAGGACCTGCTGCACCGCATGCGGCAGTTCTTCGACCAGCACATCTATCCCAACGAGGCGCGCTACCACGAGGAGATGGATGCGTTCCGCGGCGCCGGCAACGCCTGGCAGGTCTCGCCATTGATCGAGGAGCTGAAGCCGCTGGCGCGCGCGGCCGGCCTGTGGAACATGTTCCTGCCGCACGAACATCGCGGCGTGCCCGGCATCTCCAACCTCGACTACGCGCCACTGTGCGAGCTCATGGGTCGCGTGTCGTGGTCCGGCGAGGTGTTCAACTGCTCGGCGCCCGACACCGGCAACATGGAGACCATCGAGCGCTACGGCACCGAGGCGCAGAAGGACGAATGGCTCGAGCCCCTGCTCGCGGGCCAGATCCGTTCCGGCTTCCTCATGACCGAGCCCGCCGTCGCGTCCTCGGACGCCACCAACATCCAGTGCACCATCACGCGCGATGGCGACGAGTACGTCATCAACGGCCGCAAGTGGTTCTCCTCGGGCGCCGGCAGCCCGCGCTGCAAGATCTACATCGTGATGGGCAAGACCGACACCGAGGCACCGCGCCATGCGCAGCAGTCGATGGTGCTGGTGCCGCGCGACACGCCCGGCGTGAGCGTCCTGCGCCACCTGTCGGTGTTCGGCTACGACGATGCGCCGCATGGCCACATGGAAGTGCTGCTGGAGAACGTGCGCGTTCCGGTGGGCAACATCCTGCTCGGCGAAGGCCGCGGCTTCGAGATCGCGCAAGGTCGCCTTGGCCCGGGACGCATCCACCATTGCATGCGCTCCATCGGAGCGGCGGAACGTGCGCTGGAACTGATGTGCGACCGCCTGCGCTCGCGCATTGCCTTCGGCAAGCCGCTGGCCGAGCAATCGGTCTGGCATGAGCGCATCGCCGAGTCGCGCTGCCTGATCGACCAGGCGCGCCTGCTGACGCTCAATGCGGCGTACAAGATGGACACCGTGGGCAACAAGGAAGCGCGCGCCGAGATCGCGATGATCAAGGTGGTGGCGCCCAACATGTCGTGCAAGGTGGTCGATTGGGCCATCCAGGCGCACGGCGCGGCCGGTGTCAGCCAGGACTTCTGGCTGGCCGAGGCCTACGCCCATCAGCGCACCGTGCGCATCGTCGACGGGCCGGACGAAGTGCACCGCAATGCGATTGCCAAGCTGGAACTCGCGAAGCGGCGTGTGACGGCATAAAGAAAAAGGCTTCAGCGCTCGCCACGAGTCGCTGAAGCCGATGAAGGAAAAAAGGCGGCCATCTCGGCCGCCTTTTTTTATTCCATCTTGGCGCCCACCGCCTTGGCCAGGCTGCCCCAACGCTCCGATTCCGCGGCGATGAAGGCGCCGAACTCCTCGGGCTTGCTGGCCACGACTTCCACGCCCTGCTGCTCGAACTGCAGCTTCAGTTCCGGCGAGCGCAATGCGGCGCCGACGGAGGTGTAGAGCTTGCCGATGATCTCGGGCGAGGTGCGGGCCGGCGCCAGCATGCCGTACCAGTTGTAGGCCTCGGCCTTCGGAAAGCCCAGCTCGCCGATGGTGGGCACGTCCTTGAGCACCGGGATCCGCTTCGCGTTGGTCACGGCCAGCGCGCGCAGCTTGCCCGACTGGAGGAATGGCAGCACCACGGGGATGTCCACCAGCATCATGTCCACCTGCCCTCCGATGAGGTCCGTCAGCGCCGGCGCGGCGCCCCGGTAGGGGATGTGGTTGATGTTGAGCTTCGCTTCGCGCTTGAGCAGTTCGGCTTGCAGGTGCGGCGTGGTGCCGCTGCCCGCGGAGGCGTAGTTGATCTTGCTGGCATCGCCCGTGGCGGCGGTCTTGAGGTCGGCAAAGGTCTTGTACTTCGAGTTGGCGGACACGACCAGCACGGCGGGCACCTTGAGCGCCTGGGTCACGGCCACCAGATCCTTCTCCGCGTTGTACGGCATGGTCGGCGCGATGTGCGGCACGATGGCCAGGGCGCCGGCAGAGGAGAAGAGCAGCGTGTAGCCATCCGCTGGCGACTTGGCCACCGCGTCGGCGCCGAGCAACCCGCCCGCGCCGCCCTTGTTGTCGATGAGGATGGGCTGCCCGAGGGAGCCGCTGAGCTTGGCGCCGAGCGAGCGCGCCGTCTGGTCCACCGGGCCGCCGGCGGGGAAGGGCACGATCACGCGGATCGGCTTGGTCGGCCAGGCCTGGGCCCAGCCTGAAGTCGCGGCCAATGCAAGCGCCAGTGCGGCGGTGGATCTGATGAGTCGATTCATGGTGGATGTCTCCTGTTTCGTGATGAATGGACTTTAGGAACAGGGCCCTTGCGTCGCACCCGCCTGCTGCGCATAGCTGCTATGCAACCCGGCGCCACGCGCCGCGCCGGTATGCGCCGCGGCGCATCACAGCGTTGCCGCCCGGGGCGTAGTCCGGAGCGCATCGCAATTCCAGAATCGTCTCCAACCAAAGGAGACATCGCATGACCACCCCCCACGGCCCGCTCTCGCACGTCAAGGTGCTCGACCTGAGCCGCATCCTCGCCGCACCCTGGGCCAGCCAGATCCTCGCCGACCTCGGCGCCGATGTCATCAAGGTCGAGCGGCCCGGCGCCGGCGACGACACCCGCACCTGGGGCCCTCCGTTCCTGAAGGACGCCGATGGCAGGGACACGAAGGAAGCCGGCTACTACCTCGCCGTCAACCGCGGCAAGCGCTCGATCACGGTGAGCCTGGAGAAGCCCGAAGGCCAGCGCATCGTCAAGGAACTGGCCGCCAAGGCCGACATCGTGCTGGAGAACTACAAGGCCGGCACGCTGAAGCGCTACGGCCTCGACGAGGCTTCGTTGCGCGAGATCAACCCGCGGCTCATCTATTGCTCGGTCACCGGCTTCGGCCAGACCGGCCCCCGGCGCGACCAGCCGGCGTACGACTTCCTGATCCAGGCGATGGGCGGCCTGATGAGCGTGACCGGCGAGAAGGACGGCCGACCCGGCGGCGGGCCGCAGAAGGTCGGCATCCCGATCGTCGACCTGATGACCGGCATGTACACGGCCGTCTCGGTGCTGGCCGCACTGGCGCGGCGCAACGAGACCGGCGTGGGCGACAACATCGACATCGCGATGCTCGACGTGCAGGTCGCTACCTTGTCCAATCAGGCGATGAACTACCTGGTCTCCGGCAAGGTGCCGCGCCGCAATGGCAACGCGCATCCCAACATCCAGCCGCAGGACGTGTACGCCTGTGCGGACGGCGACGTGATCCTGGTGGTCGGCAACGACGGCCAGTTCGCGAAGTTGTGCGAAGTCTTCGGGCGGCCGGAATGGATCGCGGACGAACGCTTTGCGACCAATGCGCAGCGAGTGCGCAACATCGGCGAGCTGTCGGGCATGTTGCGCGACGTGTTCGGCGAATGGGAGCGCGACCGGCTGATCGCCGCGCTCGACAAGGCCGGCGTGCCGTGCGGCCCGATCAACACCGTGGCGGACGTGTTCAAGGAACCGCAGGTCCAGGCGCGCGAGATGCTGCGCTACGTGCCGCACCCGAGCGGGGTCGACGTGCCGCAGGTCGGGAGCCCCATGCGCTTTGCCGAATCGCCGCTGCAGACACGGAGCGCGCCACCCTTGCTTGGCCAGCACAGCGACGCCATCCTGGCGGAGCTCGGCTACAGCCCGGACTGCATCGCGTCATTGCACACCGCGGGAGCGATCTGATGACGGCCAAGATGAAACTGCACTGGTCGCCCAAGTCGCCCTATGTGCGCAAGGTGATGATCTGCGCGCATGAACTCGGCCTGCTGCCACAGATCGAACTCGTGCGCTCGGTGGCGGCCATGCTCAAGCCCAACGCGGCCATCATGGCGGACAACCCACTGTCGAAGATCCCGACGCTGGTGCGCGAGGACGGCTCGACGCTGTTCGATTCGATCGTGATCTGCGAGTACCTGAACTACCGGGCGGGGGGCACGTTGTTTCCGGCACAGGGCGAGGCGCGCTGGCAAGCGTTGCGCTGGCACGCGCTGGGCGATGGCTTGCTCGATGTGCTGATCCTGTGGCGCAACGAGCGCGAACGCGCGCATCCATTGCAGGCGCTGGTGGACGCTTTCGAGCTCAAGGCCCGCGCTTCGCTGGCACTGCTCGACGCGGAGGCCGAACTCATCGGCAGCGCGCCTTTCTCCATCGGCCACGTGACGCTGGGCTGCGCGCTCGGGTATCTCGATTACCGCTTCGAATCACTGGGCTGGCGCACGCTTGCGCCGCGTCTTGCCGAATGGTTCGCAAGCTTGCAGGCCCGCCCTTCCTTTCAAGCCACGGAGCCTGTCGACGGTTGATCGATCCGGACGCAGCGGCGGCCCGCTGCGTTCATCGGTAGAGCCCTTCCGGATTGAGGCGGAGCACCCTGTCCGCAAGGGCCTCGCTCCCCGCCCAGTCTCTGAACATGGCGAGCAATTGCGCGGCGTCGGGCGCGGGCGTCACGCGCAGGTGCGGCCAGTCGCTGCCCCACAGCAGGCGCTCGGGGTTGGCTTCGATCATCTTCTGCTGGAAGGGCCGTCCCGCTTCCCGGTCCGGTGAGCCCAGCAGGTTGCGGTAGGCGCAGAGCTTGACCCAGACCTTGCCGGTGGCCAGCAGGTCGAGCAGCGTGCGGAAGCCCGCATCGTCGACGCCCGCATCGACGTCGAAGCCGCCCATGTGGTCGATCACGACCGGGACCGGCAGGTCCACTAGCTGCGGCGCGATGGCAGGCAAGGCCTTGCAGTCGGTCCAGAGTTCGGCATGCAATCCCGCATCGGCCAGTGCGGGGGCCAGCGCACGAAGGTCGTCGAATGACGCGCTGCCTGCGAAGTTGGCGCCGGGTCCGCTGCGATGACTGAAGCGTGCACCACGCACGCCGCGTTCATGCAAGCCGGCGAGCGCCAGTGCGTCGCCCGGTTGCATGACGACGACACCGCGCAGCGCGGGCTGCGCGGCGAGTGCATGCAGCAGCAGCGCGTGGTCCTTGCCGTACGCGCTTGGATGCACGAGTACACCGTTTGCCAGGCCAAGACGCGCAAGCAGCGCCAGGTACCCCGACTCGATCGCTTCAGGCGGCGTGTAGCTGCGCTCGGGGGCCAGCGGAAAGCGCTCGTAGGGACCGAACAGGTGGGCATGGCAGTCCCAGCCCGCGGCAGCAGCCATGCCTGTGTCAGGGATCGCTGCGCTCATTGCATTGCGGCCTTCTGGGGCAACGGAAAGGCCGGCGCCACGCCTTCGGGCAGCGGGATCTCGTGGCAGTTGAGCGTCATCGCGACCATCGTGTAGTAGCCGACCAGCGCGGTCAGCTCGACCACCGTGCGCTCGCCGAAACGTGCGAGTGCCGTGGCATAGGTCGCGTCGGACACCGAGTTGTGCCGGTTCAGCTCGACGGCGTAGTGGTAGACGGCCGCGTCGTCCGGCGACATGCCGGGCGGTTCGGTCTGGGCCAGGAGCGCTTCGATGATGGGCTGCTCGATGCCGGCCTTCTCGGCTTCGATGCGATGCGCGTACCACTCGAAGGGCGAGTTGCAGGCGCGCCCAGTGACGAGGATGGCAATCTCCGACAGGCGCGGTGGCAGGGACGTTCCATAGCGCAGCAAGGCGCCGACGGCCTGCCATTTGTCGGCGAGCTCCGGGTTGTGCAATGCGGCCCGCAGCGGACCCTGGATGCGCCCGCGTGGGCCGGAGACGATCCTGTCGTAGACGGCGCGTTGCGCGGCGTCCATGGTCTCTGGGGCGGGCAGGGAAATTCGGGGCATGCAGGTGTCTCCTGGAGTCGGTTGTTGCCAACCAGCTTAGGGGACAAGGACCGTGCGCGCACTCGCGCCCGGCGCAACGCTGCTATGCGCTGTCGTGCAACGCGAGGCTCATCCAGTGGGCTTCTTGTCCTGCATCCCGGTGGCCCAGCCTGCATTCGTCAAGTCGACTGTCACGGGCCGCTGTGCCCACCGGAATGCCACATGCCGCTGCGTGCGCTGTCTTCCACGATGCTGACGATTTCCGACGCGACCGCCGACACGGCGCGACCCGGTCCCTTGGTGCGCGCCAAGGCCATGGAAACGATCCGCTGCAGCGCCGGCGAGATGATCCTCGCGGCTTGCAGCCGGCCTTCCTGCACTTCCGTCCACACCGCGTGGATGGGCAGCACGGTGTAGAGCCGGGCCTCGGCGACCGTCGATCGCATGAGCGGCAGCGAATCGGCCTCCAGCACCGGCGCCAGCGTGATGTGCTCCTGACGTGCCATCGCGTCGAGCGCGGTGCGCAGTCCGTTCGGCGCGCTCGGCAGGATGAAGGGCAGCTCATGCAGCGACGAAAAGGGAATCTCCGGCTTCGCTGTCAGCCGGTCGCCCGCGGCGCCGATGAGGTAGCTGTCGACCGTGGCCAGCGCCTGCTCCTGCTCGTGCAGCGCCGTGCCGTAGCGGTAGAGGATCGCGATGTCGACGCGCGCATCGGCCAGCCATTCCTCCACCTGCCCGCTGGAGCCTTCGAGGATCTTCAGCTGGATGCCGGGGTGACGATCGCGCAGTTGCTTGAACAGGCGCCCGACGATCGGATTGGTGATGGAGGGCAGCGAGCCGATGGTGACCCGCCCCGCTGGCTCGCGCGCCTCGCCGTGGATTTCCAGTTCCAGTTGCTCGGCGTCGGAGAGCAGGGCCTTCACCAGAGGAAAGATGCGCTGGCCCACGTCCGACAGCGCGACGCCGCGTCCGGTGCGGTTGAAGAGACGGGCCTTGCATTCACGCTCCAGCGCGTTCAGGTGACGGCTCAGCAGCGACTGGTTGCTGTCCAGGAACAGCGCCGCGCGCGTCAGGCTCCCGAGTTCGGCAATGGCCAGGAAGGCGCGCCACTTCTGCAGGTCCGACGTGATGTCGAGTTGGATTTGGGTGGCTTTGCCGGATTGCATGAGGCCTTGCTCTCAGCGTGGAATGCGCCGATTGTGCTGCGTGCGAGGCGCATGCGAATGCCGGCTTTCCCGCAGGGCGCGCCCCCGGTCGGTACGCGCTGCCCGCTACTTCTCATCAGGCGCCGCCGCGATGATGCGTGCGGCGAGCACGGCGAACTGACCCACATCCACGGCGTTGCGCCTGTACCAGAGCCTGCTGTTGTCCACGCGATGAACGACCACGATGTCCCGCGTCCGGTCGATCAGCATGAACTGGCCGCCGGCCCCGTCCGCCAGTACCAGCGGATGGTTGCCCGGCAGCCGCCATGCGGGGAATGCGACGAACGGCAGCCACCACATGTAGCCGTACCCGTTGCCGCCCAACACGGCGCTGTACGACTTCGTGCTCTCGCGCAGCCAGGCGGTCGACACGATCTGGCGCCCGTTCCACTGGCCATCGCGGCTCACCAGCAGCCCGACGCGCGCCAGGTCCCGCGCGGACAGGTACATCAGGTAGGCAGGGTGTTCCGAGCTGCGCTCGTATTCGAACTTCGTGTCTTGCGGGTAGCGGAAGTCCTCGAACTGCAGGGGCTCGGCGAGGTCGGTCTTCAGGGCCTGGAACACGTCCTGGCCGGTGCGGCGCTGGAAGATGGTGCCGAGCGTGTTGAAGTCCCAGTTGTTGTAGTACCAGAAGGCGCCGGGGTCGTGGCTGCCGCGCTCGGGCCGGCGCTTCTTCGCCTCCGGCGTTTCGTAAGCCGCCTCGTGGTAGACCCCCGAGCGCGATTGCAGCAGTTGCCGGACCGTGGCGGTCCGCTCGCGCTCCGACAGGCCGCCCTTGTCCGTGATGTCCAGCGTGCCCAGCGTCTGGTTCAGGTCGATGACGCCGCGATCCACCTGGATGCCGTAGAGCACGCTCAGCACGCTCTTGCGAACCGACGCGAGGTTCATCGGCCGACGGGTGTCCCCATAGGCATGCACCAGCACGCCGCGGTGGACCACGAGGTAGGCATCGGAGCGAAGCGAATCGGCATAGTCATCCGCCAGCTTGAGCCTGTCCGCGGACCATCCACTGGGCTGCCCGTTGTCGGCCGGCGTGTGCCACGAGGCGCCGGGGAAGACCTGTTGCGCGACGACGAGCGTGGGCGCGGCGATGCAGAGCGCGGCCAGCACCCCCGCGGCCAACCGCGCCAGTCCGAAGGTCCGCAGGGGCAGGGCCTGCGTCAGTCGCATGGCTGGAAGCGCTTGCACTCGGCGACCACGTGGATGGCCGTCAACGTGGACTGTCCAGCGACTGGCAAGGAACCGGCAAGCAGATGCGTCCTGGTCACGACTGCGCGCTCGCATTCCAGAACGCATGGGTCACGCCCGGCAGCGCTTCCAGCTTGTCCATCACCGCGTCCAGCTGTTCAGGGACGACCGAGGAGGCGTAGAGGACAACCCGGGTCTCCACGTCCTCCCGGCCGAAGGGACTCTGCTCCACATGGCGCGCGGGGTAGTCCTGCGCCTCGAGCCATTCGATCAGCCGGTCGTGCACCTCGGCGCTCACGGCCTTCTGGCAGACCACGTGCACCGTGTAGTTGGCCTCGCTGTCTTCTTCCCGCATCGGCTTGCGGTTGATGCGGTCGGCCACGGGCCGCAGCAGCGTGTTGCTGGCCAGCACGAACAGCGCCGCCACGAAGGCTTCGCCGATGCGGTCGGCGCCGGCGCAGGCCCCCACCGCGGCGGAGCCCCAGAGCGTGGCCGCGGTGTTGATGCCGAAGATGTTGGCGCCTTCCTTCATGATCGCCCCGGCGCCCAGGAACCCGACGCCGGACACCACGTAGGCGATCACGCGCACGGCGCCATCGTCACCCGACAGTCCCTGCGCCAGGTCGACGAAGGAGGCGGCGCCCACCGCCACCAGGGTGTTGGTGCGCAAGCCGGCAGTGCGCTGTCGCACCTGCCTTTCGAGCCCGATGAGCCCGCCGAGGATGAAGGCGGAGCCCAGGCTCACCAAGGTGTCGAGCATGGACCGCGGATCGATGTGTTGCAGCGCTTGCATGCGCCATTGTGTCCACAGCGATGGCCTGCGTCACCATCTTGTCAGGGCGGCACACCACGGCGTCCAGCCACCACCCCGCGCTGCGTCCCCCCACTCCTGCAGCCGATCAGCCAGCCACGCGCCCCGCCTCCGTCCCCGCTGCCGCCAACTCTGCCGCCGCCTCCGCCGCCACCCCCCCGCGCACCGCCCCCGGGCTCGCAGCGGCCTGCATGCTCCATCGCAGCCGCCATCCTTCCACGCGCAGCCGCAGTCCGCGGTGTCTGACCAGGTAGCGCAACCCGATGGCCGCGGACGCCAGCCCCGCGGCGGCGGCCACGCCCAGCGCCCAGCGCGGGCCGAAGGTGTCGGCGACCCAGCCCACCACCGGCGCGCCGATGGGTGTGCTGCCCAGCAGCGTCGCCAGCAGGATCGCGATGACACGGCCGCGCAGCGCGGGCTCGGTCGAGAGCTGCACCAGGCTGTTGGTGGAGGTCGTGATCGTCTGCGCCGCCACGCCGGTGACGACCAGGGCCATGCCGAACGCCATCACATTCGGCATCAGCGCGGCAGCGAGGGTGCCGAAGCCGAACACCGCCGAGCCGAGCACGAGGAGCCCGAATCGCGGCTTCGCCCGGCGCGCCGCGAGCAGGGCGCCCGTGACCGAGCCGATCGCCATCGTCGAGGACAGCAGGCCGTACTGCCCCGGCCCGCCATGGAAGGCGCCGACCGACATGGTGGAGATGAAGATCGGGAAGTTCAGGCCGAAGGTGGCCACCAGGAACAGCATCGCCAGCACCGCGCGAAGATCCGGCCGCATCCACACATAGCGAAAGCCTTCCATCAGGCTCGCGCTCTTGCGCCCCACCGGGCCCTGCCTCGAGAACAGCTCACTCTTGCGCAGGCAGGCCAGTGAGACGAGCACGGCCACGAAGGACAGCGCGTTGAGCAGGAAGGCTTCGCCGGGACCGGTGGCGGCGATCACCATGCCGGCCACGGCCGGGCCCACCATGCGCGCCGCATTGAAGGAGGTGGAATTAAGCGCCACTGCGTTCGAGAGATCGGTATCGGACACCAGTTCGGCCACGAAGGTCTGGCGCGCCGGCGCGTCGAATGCCGCCACGCAACCCAGCAGCAGCGCGAACACGTAGACATGCCATAGCTGCACCATGCCGCTGATGGTGAGCAGGCCCAGGCCCAGTGCCAGCGTCCCCATCGCGGCCTGGGTGGCCATCAGCAGCTTGCGCCGGTTCAACCTATCGGCGGCGAGCCCGGTGAAGGGCAGCAGCACCAGTTGCGGCCCGAACTGCAGCGCCATCACGATGCCGACGGCCGTGGCGTTGTGGTGGGTCAGGTGCGTCAGGACGAGCCAGTCCTGCGCCGTGCGTTGCATCCAGGTGCCGATGTTGGAAACCATCGCACCCGCCGCCCACAGGCGGTAGTTGCGGATGCGCAGCGAGCGGAAGGTTTCGCTCAAAGGGTTTCCAGCAGCGCCAGCACGTCACGTGTGCGGCAGGTCTCGCCCAGGCGCGGGAAGATGCGCGCCAGGCTGTTCGCGTGCGCCTGCTCGTTGAGGTCGGTCATCGCGTCGACCACCAGGGCGACGTGGAAGCCGAGTTCATGCGCCTGCCGCGCCGTCGACTCGACGCCGATGCTGGTGGCAATGCCCGCCAGCACGACCTGTGTCACGCCGCGTTCGCGCAAGGCGGATTCCAGTCCGGTGCCGGTGAAGGCGCCCCAGGTCTTCTTGCTGATGCGGATGTCCTGCGCTTGCGCACCGAGTTCGGGCAGGAGTTGGGCCCAATCGGCGCCCGGCGCCGGTCGCGCGGCTTGCGGGTCGGTGCGACCGGGCGCACCGCCTACCACGTTCACCAGCACCACCGGCCAGCCGCGGCGCCTGAAGGCGGCGGCCAGTTCGGCGGCATGCGCCACCACGCCGGGCGTGGGATGCGCCGTCGGCAGGGCGACGATGCCTTGCTGGAGGTCGATGAGGAGGAGGGCGGGATGGGCGTCGAGCCTGGACAGGGGCATGGGAGTCTTTCGGTGGGAGTGGGGCGGCTTCAATCGAGCAGGCGCTGTAGCAGGCGCACGGCGGATCTCAGTTGCTTCTGTTCTGTCGGCGAGTAGCGGGCCGAGATCGTGCGCTGCAACCAGTCTTCACGCGCGGCGCGAACCTGGCGAATCGTCTTGCGTGCCTGCGGGGTGAGCGACAGCAGGGTGCGCCTGCCGTCCGCGGGGTCTGGCGCGCCCTTGACATAGCCCGCTTCGATCAACGAGGCCACGGTGGCGCCCATGGACTGGGAGCGCACGCCTTCGGCCGTCGCCAGCTCGGTCACCGTGGCGGCCTCCTGGCGCTCCAGTCTCAGCAGCGTGGAACGCTGGGATTCGGTCCAGTCGGCGACAGAGGCCTCCTGCCGCAACCGGCGGCGCAACTGCGACGCCAGCATGCGCAGGTCGACCGCCAGGGCATGGGCGGCTTCGGTGGCCGGGTCGGCGGATGGGGCGGGCATGGGAAGGGTCTCCCGGATCGACGAGCATTGGACAGGACAACTACGAAGTTTAGCTTCCTATATTGCCCCTCGCTGGCGCTTGGGCATGTGTTGCTGACGCACCAGGGCCGCTAGAGGGCGTCGGCGTGCAGCCGCCTGTGCCGATGCCGGAGACCGCCGCTCAGCGCCTCGGGCAAAGTCCCAGCGCCACGTGGGCCTCGGTGCAAGGTCTTTGCCTTGGAGGGGTCGCGCCTGCGGTAGCTGTCCCGGGCGCTGCAGCCGTTGCGGCATCCATCGGCGGCGGGCCTTCGACGAGCCGCCGCGACGTGGCCCGGTGCTCGATGATCACCACCGGCCGCGCGGGTTCCGATGGCGTTGCGGTGGTCTGCCCGAGGTTGGTGGTGAGGCCCTTGAGCGGCAAGCGCCCCTCTTCAGGACGCAGCGCATACCAATATGCGAAGGCGCCGGCCAGCAAGAGCACGAACATCACCAGCAGGATCTTGCCCGTCGGGATGCCGCTGTTCGGCTCCGGCTTCCATGGCGGCAGGTACATCGCCGTCGATGGCTCGCGCGTATCGGCAAATTCGGCGGCCACGGTATTGGCGGAAAAGCGGAAGCCCGAGAACCTGCCCTTGCAGCCGGTGCAGTACTTCGCGTTGTCCTTGTTGGCCGAATGGCAGGATTCGCAGAACTTCGTCATGGTGCAAGTCTCGCCGGCGCGCCGCACTGGACAGTGGGCAGGGCGCAAGGCACTGCCATGCCGGGTGCATGGCGAGCATCTGCAACGCCGCAGGGTGCCCTTCGGCAAATTGGCGCGCGCGCCCGCATCGGCGCACCCGCCGCAATGCATTCACCAGGCGACTGATTGGCACTGAAAGCGCGCATTCCAGGCTGAGATAGGTAGGAAGTTCGCATTATCTTCCCGCGTCGCGTTTCGGATGGTGCCGCTTGGCGCCTCGGTCGCCGGGCACGAAGGGCCGGCGCTGCGCGGAAGGCACCGGCCGGAGGCGGAAGCCGGGCCGCGACGCACGCAAGCTCTGCCCCAAAGGGCAATGTCCGGATCGCCCCGTGCCCGCTAGCCTGCCGCATCATGACCCCGAAAAGCTCCAACCCCTTTGCCCGTGGCTGGCAACACGCCACGGCGGTCTTCACTTCGGCCTGTGTCGCGCTCCTGCTGGCGGGCTGCGCGAGCGTTGCCGGCGGCGGCGACCCGTTGCCGTCGTGGAACGACGGCCCGGCCAAGAAGGCGATCGTCGCCTTTGTCGACGACGTGACGCGGGACGGCTCGCCAGGCTTCGTGCCGCCGGCGCAGCGCATCGCCACCTTCGACAACGACGGCACGCTGTGGGCCGAGCAGCCCATCTACACGCAGTTCGCCTTCATGATCGACCAGGTCAACGCCGCCGCGCCGAAGCATCCGGAGTGGGCCAACAACCCGGTCTACAAGGCGCTGGCCGCCAACGACCTGCGCGGCGCGCTGGCAGGCGGCGAGAAACCGCTGCTCGAACTGCTGGTCCAGGGCAACAGCGGCATGACGGTCGACGAGTACGACAAGGCCGTGCGCCAGTGGCTGGCCACGGCGCGGCATCCGGTCCTCAAGCGGCCCTACATCGAGACGGTCTACCAGCCGCAACTCGAACTGCTGGCCTACCTGAGGGCCAAGGGCTTCAAGACTTTCATCGTCTCGGGCGGGACGATGGAAGTGATGCGCCCCTGGAGCCAGGCCGTGTATGGCATTCCGCCGGAGCAGGTGGTTGGCTCATCCCAGGGCGTCAAGTTCGACGGCAACGGCGCGCTGATGCGTGAGCCCAGCCTGGCTTTCCTGAATGACGGCCCGGGCAAGCCGGTCGGCATCTACATGCACATCGGCCAGCGGCCCATCCTGGCCTTCGGCAATTCGGACGGCGACCTGCAGATGCTGCAGTACACGGTTGCCGGCCCCGGACGCAGCCTTGCGCTGCTGGTGCACCACGACGATGCCGCACGCGAGTTCGCCTACGACCGCACGTCGCCTTTCGGCAAGCTGGACAAGGCCTGGGACGAGGCCGTGCGCCGGAACTGGGTCGTGGTCAGCATGAAGAACGACTGGAAGCGAGTCTTCGCGGATCCCAAGCCCTGATCGAAGGCGTGAATCTTTCTACTGCGGCCACCGATCTCGGGCCTGTGGTCCTCACCGCACGAGAGTGCGGTTCCGGTCCTCAGCCCGACCTCGGCGCCCTCGCTACGAAATCTTCACACCTTCTTGCGCTAAGTGTCTGAGGCCCACCCGAGCAATTGCCGCGGCGTGTCCCACAGCAGCTTGTTCCGGTCCACCGGATCCGGGAACAGCCGCTCGATCAGCTTGAGTTGCGGCCCGTACTCGACGCGCTCCGGCGCGCGCAGGTAGGGCCAGTCCGATCCCCACACGCAGCGATCGAGCGTGAAGGCCCGCACCAGCTCGTGAATGAACGGCCACGTGTCCGCATGCGGATGCGGCTCGTGCGAGAACTTGGTGAGCCCCGACAGCTTGATCCACGCGCGCCCGCTGCGGCCCAGTTGCAGCAGCGCCTGGAAGGCCCGGTTCGACAGGCCGGCGCGCGGCTCCGGACGGCCGCAGTGGTCGATGAGGATGCGCACGCCCGATTCGTTCAACAGCGGCAGCAGGTCCGGCAACTGGTCCTTCTCGACCTGCACCTGCAACAGCATGCCCAGCTGCTGCAGCATCTTCAGCAGCGGCGCGGTGCCGGTGTAGTAGGCCACGCCCAGGAAGGCCGGGTTGAACGCCACGCCGACGATGCCCTGCGCCTGCAGCGCCGCCAGCGTCTCCAGGCTGCAGTAGTTCTCCACCACTGCAATGCCCTTGAAGCGCCCACCGCTTTGCGCGATGGCATCGAGCAGGCAACGGTTGTCGGTGTCGTAGCCCGAGTTGGGCCCGACCACCAGCGCATGCCCGACGCCATAGGCATCGAGCACCTGCATGAAGAGCTGCGCCGAGCCGCATTCCTGGCCGGCAGGGCGGTAGTGCGTGTCGGATTGGTACGGAAAACGAACGGGGTCGAAGATATGGTTGTGGCAGTCGATCTTGGGCTCGTTGAAGATGCTCATTTCTTGTCCTTCTCCTTGGTCGCCGCCATCATCCTGCGAATCTGGTCCCGCAACTGCTTCGCCACGGTATCGAAAGGTTCGATGTCCTGCTCGGCGCGGCTCAACACCACCGCACCTTCAGCCGAGGCGATCAGCGTGGTGGCAAATTGCCGGGCGATGGCGGGTGTCAGGCCACCTTGCTGAAGCAGTGTGCCCAGGCGCGTGCGCCAGGTGCGGAACACGTTCGTGGCATGCGCCAGCAGCGCCGGTGAATCGGTCGCGACAGTCACCGCCAACACCGCGCAGCCCGCGCCGTTGCCGGAGCGGGTGAGCACCGCGCGCCAGATCGCCAGGAAGTGATCTGTGACAGCCTCGGCCGACGCGCCGGCCTTTTGCTCCAGCGCGCCGACCAGGAAATCGCCCGCCAGGTCGACCGCTGCGCCGACGAGCTGGTCCTTGCCGTCGGGAAAGTGGTGATAGACCGAGCCGCGCGGCGCACCCGTGAGCGCCAGCACCTCCGAGAACGACGTGGATTGCAGCCCGCGCTGGGCGAGCAACTGCACCGCGCCCAGGACCATCTTGCTGCGAACGTCTGCTGCCATTGCATTTCTCTCCACGTTGGAATAATTGCTTGACTATGATGATCGTCATAGTCAAGAATATATGCACACCATCATAGTCAACCCTCGAAGGAGCTTTCCATGCCCATGATCGACGTCTACGCAGCCGCAGACATCTTCCCCGCCGACGCCGACCGCGAACTGGGCGAAGCCCTCTCGATGGCCGTCCTGCGCGCCGAAGGTGTGGCAACGCCCGGGCCATTCCACACGAACAACACCGCGGCGTACATCCACCGCATGGCGCCATCGGCAGTGCAGACGGCCGCCACGGCGCAAGCTCGCACGGTGCGCATCCAGATCATCACGCCGCCCGGCTCGCTGAACCGCGAAGGGCAGAAGCAGATCGTGAAGGAAGCGACCGAGATCGTCGCGAAGGTCTCTGGCGACGCGACGTTGCCGGCCCGTACCTGGGTGCTGCTGACCGAGGCGGTGGAGGGCGGCTGGGGCATGTTCGGCACGGCCTTCGGCAAGGAGGAATTCGGCGCGCTGGCGGCCAGGGCGAAGGCGGCTGCAGGCGCCTGACCGAGCGCGATTGGCACGCCGCGAGCACGATTTCGCGGTGCTGACTAAGATGGCCGCCCCAACACTGCGAGCCATCCCATGAGCCTCCCCACTACCCGCCTGGGCCGCACCGGCCTCATCGTGTCGCGCCTTGCACTGGGCACCATGACCTTCGGGCTGCAGACCGACGAGGCCACGTCCTTCCGCATCCTGGACAAGGCCACCGATGGCGGCATCAACTTCCTCGACACGGCCGACGTGTACCCGCTCGGCGGCACCGTCGAGACCACCGGGCGCACCGAGGAGATCATCGGCCGCTGGCTCAACCAGCAGGGCAAGAGCCGGCGCAGCGAGTTCATCGTGGCGACCAAGGCGGCCAACAAGGTCGGCCCCAATCCGTGGGACCAGGGCAACTCGCGCAAGCACTTGCTCGATGCGATCGACGTGTCGCTGAAGCGACTGCAGACCGACCACGTCGACCTCTACCAGCTTCACCACGACGACCCGAACACGCCGCTCGACGAAAGCCTGGAGGCGCTGGACGTGATCGTGCGTTCAGGCCGCGCGCGCTACATCGGCGTGTCGAATTTCCTGTCGTACCGGCTCGCCCGTTCCATCGGCATTGCGGCAGTGAAGCGGCTGACGCAGTTCGTGTCGGTGCAGCCGCGCTACAGCCTGTTGTTCCGCGAGATCGAGCGCGAACTGCTGCCGCTGGCGCGCGAGGAAGGCCTGGGCGTGATCCCCTACAACCCGCTCGCCGGCGGCCTGCTCACCGGCAAGTACGCGCCCGGCGCCAAGCCGGAGGACAACACGCGCTTCACGCTCGGCACGGCCGGCTCGATGTACCAGGACCGCTACTGGAACGAGCGCAGCTTCAATACCGTGAGCCAACTGCACAAGCTGGCCGAGGAAGCCGGCGTGCCGCTCGCGACGCTTTCCGTCGCCTGGGTGATGGCCAACCCGCTGATCACCGCGCCGCTGCTCGGTGCGAGCAAGCCCGAGCAACTCGATGCCACGCTCGCCGCGGCCGAATACCAGCTGCCCGCAGATCTCAAGCAACGGCTCGATGAGCTGACCGCCGAATACCGCAAGGGCGATGCGCCCCGTTGATACCCAGAGGACACGACTTTCATGAGCATTCCAGAAGACCGCATGGCTCTGCAACTGCGTTCGCTCGTCAAGAAAAACGGCGAGCTTGAACTGTCGCTGGCCAGCGTGCCGGTGCCCGCGCCCGGACCGGACGAGGTGCTGATTCGCGTCAAGGGCTCGCCGCTGAATCCGTCGGACCTGGGGCTGTTGTTCGGCGCGGCCGACATGAGCACGGCCAAGGCATCGGGCTCGGCGGCGGATCGCCCCGTCGTCACCGCCAGCGTTCCCGAGGCCGGCCTGCGTGCCATGGCCGGCCGGCTCGATGAATCGATGCCCGTGGGCAATGAAGGCGCCGGTGTGGTCGTGGAGGCCGGTTCCTCGCCGGCCGCGCAGGCATTGCTCGGCAAGACGGTGGCGGCCATTGGCGGGGCGATGTATGCGCAGTACCGCGCCGTGCCCGTTGCGCAGACGCTGCTGCTGCCCGAAGGCGCGACGGCGGTGGACGGCGCCTCGTCCTTCGTCAATCCGCTGACCGCGCTCGGCATGGTCGAGACGATGCGCCGCGAAGGCCATTCCGCACTCGTGCACACGGCAGCCGCGTCCAACCTCGGCCAGATGCTGAATCGCATCTGCATGAAGGACGGCATCGCGCTGGTGAACATCGTGCGCAAGCAGGAGCAGGCCGACCTGCTCAAGGCAATGGGCGTGAAGCATGTCTGCGATTCGAGCGCGCCCACCTTCCTGCAGGACCTGACCGACGCACTGGCCGAGACTGGCGCCACCATCGCCTTCGACGCCACCGGCGGCGGCAGGCTCGGCGGCCAGATCCTCGGCTGCATGGAAGCCGCGATCAACAGGACCGCCAGGGAATACAGCCGCTACGGCTCGGCCACGCACAAGCAGGTGTACCTCTACGGCGGCCTGGACATGCGTCCGACGGAGTTCGTGCGCAATTTCGGCATGGCCTGGGGCATGGGCGGATGGCTGCTGTTCCCGTTCCTGAACAAGATCGGGCCGGCCGCGGCGGAGGTGCTCAAGCAGCGTGTGGCGTCGGAACTGAAGACGACCTTTGCAAGCCACTACTCGAAGGAGATCTCGCTGGCGGACGTGCTGGACCTGGGCACGATCGCGGTCTACAACCAGCGGGCGACGGGGACGAAGTACCTGATCAATCCGAACAGGGGGTTGTAGAAACCGTTCGGCCTATCGTCGCTTTTGTTTGAATCCGGATTCCCGTTGGCTTCGAAGGGCAAGAACGAGGACCATGTCAATGTTTGGAATGTATTGGTAGCGCGCGACATAGGCGTATGAGTCGCGGCCGACGAGCAGTTCGCGCCTGCCATTCTTCACGGGCCGACCGATCAACGGACTGTGGCGAAGGATGTCGAACGCCGCGACAAGATCTTTGATGCGCTGCGCGAAGTTCGCAACTTCGAATTGCTCCATGTGGTCGATGAATCGATCGAGGTCATCGAAGACCGCCGGGGCGAGTTCAATGCGGGTCATCCAGGCTTCGTTGGCAGGTCAAGCCGTCGCGCCGCAGGCCTTGCCGGCTTGGCTCCCTTTGCCCTTGCACCGAGATAAGCCTTCGCCTCGTCCCAGGACACCGTCTCTTCAGTCGCCAGGAACTTGGCCCAACGCTTTTCCGCAACGGCATGGAGCGCTTCTTCGGCTTCGACCCGCTCGACCGTCTGTGCGATTGCTTCCACGATGAAGGCATGCGCAGTCTTCCCCGCGCGCTCTGCGGCAGAAGCAATGCGCTCCTTGAGATCGTCTTCGATGCGGATAGTGGTTGTCGACATGTTTCGGCCCTCTATTGACTTCGAATGTAGCACGGTTGTGCTACAGATGCCAAGTGAGGCTTGGTAGGTCCAGGGCGACTGCGTTCAGACGGCGTACTGCGCCTCGCCATTGCCGAAGGACCAGTTCTCCTTGCGCACTTCGACCAGGTTGATGAACACATCCTCGCGGCGCATGCCGAGCCGCTCATGCAGGCCGTCGACGATGGCCTTGTAGAACGTGCGCTTCTGCTCGACGGTGCGCCCCTCGCTCAGCGTGATCTGGAGGATGACGCAGTCCGGCGATCTCGCGATGTCCATGTAGGTCGGGTCGACGATGAAATCCGCGGACGCATGCTCCGTGATGATCTGGAAGCGGTCGTTCTTCGGCACGTTGATGGTGCTGACCATGGCGTCGTAGATGACATCGCCAATGGTGCGGCGATGGTCGGCGCTCTTGCCGGCGGCGAGGTCGATGCGAACGAGGGGCATGGCGAGTCCTTGAAGTGGACGGAAATTATGGCGACCGGCGGCGCCTTGCGTGAATTCCCCGCGCGCTGCGCCGTCATTGCACGGATGCTAAGGTTTCAGCCCCCGGGTCGACCCCGGAACGCATCCACAAGGCTTCCCGTGCCCCGTCCCCCCTCCCATGATTCCGGCCGCGTCGCGGCTCCGGGCCTTTCCCCGGCTCTCACCTGGCTGTTCGCCGTGGCCTGCGGCCTCTGCGTGGCCAACATCTACTACGCGCAGCCGCTGCTCGGGCCGATCGCGCTCAGCCTGGACCTGCATGCCGGGCTTGCCGGCCTGATCATGACGCTGACGCAACTGGGCTACGGCCTCGGCCTGCTGCTCATCGTGCCGCTGGCGGACGTGGTCGAGAACCGGCGACTCGTGACCACTGCGCTGGTGGGCACGGTGCTGGGGCTGATCGGCATCACGCTCTCGACCTCGGCTGCCGGGTTCTTGGCGGCCTCGCTGCTGGTCGGCGCGGGCGCGGTCGCGGCGCAGGTGCTGGTGCCCTTCGCATCGCACCTCGCACCCGAGGCCACGCGCGGCAAGGTGGTGGGCAACATCATGGCGGGGCTGCTCGCCGGCATCATGCTGGCGCGGCCGTTTTCCAGCATCGTGGCGGCGGCGTTCGGCTGGCGCGCGGTGTTCGGCATCTCGGCGGTGCTGATGACGGTGTTGATCGGCGTGCTGTGGCGCGCGCTGCCCCGGCGCGAGCCGCACGGCTCGGTCGGCTATGCGCGCACCATGGCCTCGCTGCCGGGCATCGCCTGGCGCACACCGGTGCTGCGCCGGCGCGCCGCGTACCAGGGAATGATGTTCGCGGCCTTCCAGACCTTCTGGACCGCCGTGCCCTTGCTGCTGGCGCATGAGTTCGGCCTGGGGCAGGGCGGCATCGCGGCCTTTGCGCTGGCGGGTGCGGCGGGTGCGCTGGCCGCGCCCCTGTCGGGCCGGCTGGCGGACCGGGGCCTGACGCGACCCGCGACCGGCATCGCGATGGCGATCGCGCTGCTGTCCTTTGTGCTGGGCGCCGTGTCGGCCCGGTTCCATTCGATGATCGGCCTGGTGGCGGCGGGCGTGCTGCTCGACGGCGCGGTGCAGTTGTGCCAGGTGCTGAGCCTGCGCAGCCTCTACGTGCTGGCGCCCGAGTTGCGCGGCCGGCTCAACGGGCTGTTCATGACCTTCATCTTCCTCTGTGCGGCCGTGGCATCGGCCCTGGCGGCCGCGGTCTACACCTTCCACGGATGGACGGGCCTTTGCCTGCTGGGCGGGGCCTATGTGGCGCTGGCCCTGGCCTTCTACGCCACCGAGTTCATGCGGCGCCGGCCGGCGCTGGCGGCCACCTGAGGCTCCCTGACGACCCCTCCGGCGCGGATCTCTACAATTGCGCCCCCTTTGCAACTGCCCGGATCTCGCGCCCCATGGACATCGTCGTCAACGAAGAACTCAAAGCCTATATCGACCCGTTGACCCCGGAGGAATACGAATCGCTGGAGCGCAGCATCCTGGCCGAAGGCTGCCGCGATGCCCTGGTGCTCTGGGGCGACGTGCTGGTCGACGGCCACAACCGCTATGGCATCTGCCAGAAGCACGGCCTTCCTTTCCAGACGGTGCAGAACACGCGTTTCCAGTCGATGGAGGACGTGCACCTGTGGATGATCGACCAGCACCTGGGACGGCGCAGCATCTCCGACTTCCAGCGCGGCGTGCTGGCGCTGCGCAAGCGCGAGATCGTGGCGGCGCGCCGTTCCGCACCTCCCGCGGCGCCCGCGACGGAAGAGGCAACCGCGGCTGTGCCTGAAACGGCCAGCGCCGACCACGCAGTGCCGCCGCTCGAACCGCTCGATTCCCGCGAGGCGCTGGCCCGGGCCGCGCGCCTGAGCAGCAGCCAGGTCGTGATGATCGAGAAGATCCAGAAGCAGGCCACGCCCGAACTGGTCGAGGCGATCAAGGCCGGCACGATCTCGCTGAGCGCGGGCGCGGCCGTGGCCAGCTTGCCGGCGCAGGAGCAGGTTGCCGCCGCGGCCGCCGGCAAGGACGAACTGAAGCAGGCCGCCAAGCGCGTGCGCGAGGCCAAGCGCAAGCCACGCGAGGAAGCGCCCGCTGACGCGGAGACGCCCCTGGAGAAGGCCGATCCCTCGGCGGACACCGTGGAATCGTTGCGCAAGCGTGTGGCGGAGCTGACCAGTGAGAACACCGCGTTGCGCAAGCAGGTGGCGAACCTGCTGAATCAATTGCTGGCGCGTCCCGGCGCCGAGACGCCGGAGGCCGAGGACGCGTCCGCGCCGTTCTGAGGTGATGCCCCCAGGGCCGGCCTGCGCCCGGCCCGCCCCCCAGGGGGATCAAGTCGAGATGGAAAAGCCACATCGACTCGAGACCGCCGAGCGGCCTTCCCAAAGCCCCTGACGGCATGCATGCCGCGCATCCCCGGCGCACAATCGTGGTCCGATGCGCCGCATCCTCGTCCTCCTTGCCTTGAGCCTGTTCGGCCCGCTGTGCAGTGCCGAGGTGGTCCGTTGCACCGACGCTGCGGGTCATGTGAGCTACACCGATGGCAAGTGCCCTGCGAGCACGAAGGTCACGCGCCTGACCTTGCCGGAACCGATGGTGGTGAACCGCGGCGAGTCCGATGCCGTTCCGCCCGACCGCCCTGCGACCCCGGCGCCAGCCCCGCTGCCGCCCCCGCATGCCGTGGTGCCGGCGCCCCCGGCGCCCGTCATCGGCGACTACGGCGGCGACCCCGTCGTCGCCGACTACGGCTATCCCTACGGCGGCTACCGGCCCGTTCCGCCGCGCAACATGGGTCCGCGCCTGCGCAACTGCGACGCCGCGGGCTGCAGCGACAAGCAGGGCAATCACTACGACCGCACCGGCACCTTGAACCGCTACAAGAGCCTCGACGGCAGGACCTGCACGCCGGTGGGCACCACGGTCGTCTGCCGCTGAGTCCGCCTGGACGGGGCTACATCGCCCAGATGCGCGGGCTGGACGCGGGCAGTCTCCACAGTTCGGCGCGCCAGGCCTGCCACACGCGGCGCAGCAATTGCATCGCCGGCTCGACCAGCGGCGCCAGCACGCGCAGCACCACGATCTCCGCATGCGGGCTGGTGGCGCCAGCGCTCTCGGCGAGCACATCGGCATCGGCCAGCCCGCGCGCGATTTCCAGCAGTGCATCGCGCCGCGCCTTTCCCATCGGCGTGCCCGACACGACGAACAAGGAAGCCATGCACCGGTGCCCCGCCAGTCCGATGGGGCTGGCCAGCAGGCGCTGGTCGCTCGCGTCGATGCGCCCGCGTTCCAGCCACACGCCCGGCGCCTCGATGTGCTGCAGCAGCGAGCCGCGTTCGAAGGGCAGCCTGGCGTTCGGCAGGCCCAGCGCCGTCACATCCCAGCCGATGAGTTCCGCCCCCGGCGCTGCCTCGATGCGCAGGCGGTTCTCCGCTTTGCAGCCGCTGTAGCAGAGCGCTTCGAGCGGCAGCCATTCGAGGCGCGCATCGGCGTCGAGCCGGATGCGCGTGTCCTGCAGCGCCACCTCGCCCTCGGAGCGATAGAAGCGCGTGGCGCCCGGCGTGGTCAGCAGGCCGTGGCTGCCGGGCGCGCCGTGGATGTCGATGGTCAGGGTGTCGCCGCCGACCAGGCCACCGGGCGGGTGCACCAGCACGTTGTGACAGATTGCGTCGCCTTCCGGATAGAGGCTCTGCAGGATGCGCAGCGGCCCGTCGTGGCGATGACGGGCAACGCTGCGGCCGGATTCCTGTTGGTAGTCGAGTTGGAGGCGGGCGTGCCAGGGCATGAATGGAGGGAAGCGGGTGCGTGGCCGGACGGAAGGTCCATCCGGCGGGCGCGTGGATCGAAGCGCTCTCGAAGCGCGAAGGGCGGCCGGTCGAATGTAACCAGACTTCGCGTCGCGCCGGCCTGCGCCGCCGGTCGCGGGCGTGCTACTCGTGTTCCTTCAGCAATCGGCCAGAGACGTACACCTTCACCTCCACGCCCTCGGGCCGGCAACTCATCCTGAACTCCGTGTCGGCGAGCGACTTGCCGACCCAGGTCAGCGTGAACACGGTGGCGTCGCCGAACGCGGAGGCGGCCGCGAAGTTGTGGCGATTGACTTCCATGATGACGCGCAGGTCTTCGCCGTCCTGCTCGATCTCACCGCGAAAGAACTGCAGGTCGTCCGCGCCGTAGACGTGCTGGTTACGGATCAGCACCGCGCCGGTGCCCAGCATGCCCTTGTCGGTGGTGAAGCTCGATTCGTAGATTCCGTTTCGCATGGTTTCCTGTCCCCGTTGCTGGATGGCACAACAGTGCCGATGATCGCTGCACCAGCGTGCTGCACGCCAGGCTCGGCGCGATATTTGCGTGTCACAGCCTGATCGGACCATTCTGCCGGTCTCTCAAGATGAGGAGCTGCCCATGTTCGGACTGACATCCCTCGGCATCGTTCACACGGCGATCAGCCTGGTCGCGGTCGCGGCGGCCGTGATCGCCGTGCTTCGCTACAAGGAGATTCCGCCCGGCACGCGGGTGGGACAGGTCTACATCTGGACCACCGTGCTGACCTGCCTCACCGGCTTCGGCATCTTCCAGCATGGCGGCTTCGGCAAGCCGCATGCGCTGGGCATCCTGACCTTGATCGTGCTGGCGATCGCGGCCGTGGCGGGGCGCACCTCGCTGTTCGGCCGGGCGTCGAAGTACGTCGAAACCCTCAGCTACACCCTGACCTTCTTCTTCCACATGATCCCGGGCTTTACCGAATCGCTGACGCGGCTGCCCGCGGGCTCGCCGGTGTTCTCGGGCCCGGAAGACCCGGGACTGCAGCCGGTGATCGGCGTGGTGTTCGTGGTGCTCGTGATCGGCATGGTGCTGCAGGTGCTGCGCCTGCGCGGCGCCGGTCGGGCGGCGGCCCCAGCTTAGGAGGCTCTGAACAAGTCCTCCGCGGACCGCGCATCCTCGGCTCGGGCGGTCTGCGGCGTTGCAAATCCTCGCCATAGCTTCGGCTATGGCTGCGGTTCGCGCCTTGCATCCCATCCCGAGCCGACGCGCGCGCCCTCGCGGGGACTTGTTCAGCGCCTCCTTGGCGCCGGCCCTCGAAAGCGCCATTGCCGGTGCCACCGAAGCGTGGCACGCTGCCCTTCCCCGATGAATTGCAAAGGAGTGGGTTCATGCCGAACATCACGCTGGACATCAATGGCGCCCCGCGTTCCATCGACGCGTGGGACGCCGACATGCCCTTGCTCTATGCCTTGCGCAACGACCTCGGCCTGCATGCGGCCAAGTTCGGCTGCGGGCTGGGGCAGTGTGGTTCGTGCACCGTGCTGCTCGATGGGGCGGCGGCGCGCGCGTGCCTGACCAGTGTGGGCGCGGCGGCCGGCAAGCGCATCGTCACCGCCGAGGGCCTTGGCGCGCCCGCGAAGCCGCATCCGGTGCAGGCCGCCTTCATCGCCGAGCAGGCCGCGCAGTGCGGCTACTGCACCAACGGCATGGTGATGTCCACCGTGGCGCTGCTGGCGCACACGCCCAGGCCCACACGCGAGCAGGCGCAGCAGGCGCTGGCCGGCAACCTGTGTCGATGCGGCTCGCATGACCGCGTGCTGCGCGCAGTGCAGCGTGCGGCGGATGCGGGGAGGGCGTGACCATGGCGCATCTCCTCCCTGCGATCGCACTCCCCGGCGCGTTGTCGCGCCGCGCCGCGCTCAAGGCCGGCGCGCTCTTCGTCGGCTTCTGCCTGGCGCCGGGCGGCCCGGCAATTGGGCAGGCTGCGGGCGCACCGGCGGGCGCAGCGCGCAGCCTGGCGCTCGACAACGTCGACTCCTTCCTCGCGATCGGCACCGACGGCACGGTGGTCATTTATTCCGGCAAGGTCGACCTCGGCACCGGCCATCGCATCGCGATCCGCCAGATGGTGGGCGAGGAGCTGGGTATCGGCGTCGAGCGCATCGAACTCATCGAAGGCGACACCGCACTCACGCCCGACCAGGGACCAACCGCCGGCAGCACCGGCATCATGCGCGGCGGTGTCCAACTGCGCCAGGCCGCCGCGACGGCGCGCGAGGCGCTGCTGGCCTTGGGCGCACAGCGGCTGCAGGCGCCGGTCGAGCAACTGTTGCTGGCCAGCGGCGAGGTGAGCGCGGCCGATGGCCGCAGCGTCGGCGTTGCATCGCTGGTCGGTGGCCGCAGCTTCGACGTCAAGATGAACCCGAAGGCGCCGCTGAAGAAGCCGGCCGACTACAAGCTGGTCGGCCAGTCGCTGCCGCGTCCGGACATTCCCGCCAAGGTGACGGGGCGGCATGTCTATGTGCATGACCTGGTGGTGCAGGGCATGCTGCACGGGCGCGTCGTGCGGCCGCCGTCGGTGGGTGCGAAGGTGCTGGCCGTCGACGAGTCGTCGGTCGCCAGGCTGCCGGGCGTGCGCGCGGTCCGCATCGCGGATTTCGTCGGCGTTGTCGGTGCGGACGAATGGGCCACGGTGCGCGCGGCGCGCGAACTCAAGGTGCAGTGGAGCGAGAGTGCGCCGCTGGTCGGCCATGCCGCGCTGGTCGACTGGGCGCGCAGCGGTCCGTTCGTGGCCGAGGAAGTCATCACGGCCAAGGGCGATGCCGCGCGCGTCGATGCCTTGCGCGATGCGCCCGACGTGCTGCGCGCAACCTATTCGTGGCCGATCCAGTCGCACGGTTCCATCGGGCCGTCGTGCGCGGTGGCCGATGTGCGCGCGGATGCGGGCACGGTGTGGACCGCGTCGCAGGCGAGCCACCGCTTCCTCAACATCTTCGCCGCGCTGGTAGACGTGCCGCGCGACAAGCTGCGCGTGATCTACCTCGACGGCCCCGGCTGCTATGGCATGAACGGCAGCGACGATGCCGCCGCCGATGCGGTGCTGCTGTCGAAGGCCGTCGGCAAGCCGGTGCGCGTGCAGTGGAGCCGCGAGGACGAACTCGGCTGGGACCCGAAGGGCCCGCCGCAACTGCTCGACATGGCCGCGACGCTCACGCCCGAGGGCGGCATCGATGCCTGGCAGACCGACATGTGGGTGCCGCGCGCGACCGCGAACCTCGAATGGATTCCGTTGCTGTCGCCGCTCGCCGCGGGCATGCGCCAGCCGGTCGGCCAGTCGACCGGCCTGGTGTCGCAGAACGGCGATCCGCCCTACGCGCCCAAGGCCGTGGTTGTGAAGGCGCACTGGCTCGGCCCGGCGCCTCTGCGGCCGTCGAACATCCGTGCACCGGGCAAGGTGGCAAACTGCTTCGCGGTCGAGAGCTTCGTCGACGAACTGGCGGCGAAGGCCAAGGTCGATCCGCTGGCGTTCAGGCTGCAGAAGGTGTCGAACCCGCGCAGCGCGGAGGTGATCCGCCGCGTCGGGCAGATGATGGACTGGAAGCCCCGGCCATCACCCAGTGTCGCGCCGACACGCGGCGCCATCGCGATGGGCCGCGGCATGGCTTTCATCCACTACAAGAACAGCGAGACCCATGTCGCGGTGGCGATGGAGGTCGAGGTGGATCGCGACAGCGGCCGGATCGCGGTGCGGCGCGTCTGCTGCGCGCACGACTGCGGGCTGATGATCAACCCCGACGCGGTGCGTGCGCAGGTGGAAGGCAACATCCTGCAGACCCTGTCGCGCACCTTGTACGAGGAGACCACCTTCGACCGCTCGCGCGTCACGAGCGTCGATTGGCAGAGCTATCCGCTGCTGCGCTTCCCGGCGGTGCCGCGCATCGAGATCGCGCTGATCGATCGTCGCGACGAGCCGCCGCTGGGCGCCGGGGAGGCGGCCTCAAGCCCGGTGCCGGCGGCCCTGGCGAATGCGATCTTCGACGCGACGGGGGTGAGGATGCGCAGCGTGCCCTTGCTGAGCGACAAGTTGAAGGCGCTGATGGCGTAGTGGGCCGCGGTCAGATCAACGAGATCTCCTGCGCCCGCGCCAGCGCACTGGTGCGATTCTTCACGCCGAGCTTGGTGAAGATGTTGTGCAGGTGCCATTTCACCGTGGCCTCCGACAGGAACAGGCTTTGCGCCAGTTCGCGGTTGCCGAGTCCCGCCTTCAGCAGGCGCAGGATCTTGAGTTCGCGCTCGGTCAGTTCCTCGGTCTCGCTGCGCGCGGCGGCGGGCCGTTGCGGCAGGGGCGTGGTGCGGCCGGCGGCTTGCAACAGTTGCTCGAGATAGGCGAGGGGCACCAGCTTGTCGGCGCTGGCTGGACGAAGGTTGCCGCTGGCTGTGCGCAGGTCGCCGCGGCTGGCGTGGATCGTCTCCACCATGTCGAGCAAGAGCGCATCGCCGTCGAGCCAGCTTCGAAGCAGCCCGCAGCGGGCGCCGAGCGCGAGCGCCTCGTCGAGCGTGCGCAGCGCCTGTGCGCGGTCGAGGGCGCGGTGCTGGTGCATGGCCTTCATTGCCAGCAGCCGCGCGAGTTGGGCCTGGTGGCCGTCGCGCTGGGCGCGCCGGATCGCATCGTTGAGCGCACCGGCGGGGCTTGCGCCTTGCTGGGCCGCGAGCCGCAGCCGCAGTGTGAGCAGGCAGACGCTGTCGTCCTCATCCACGACCGCGGTGGCGGCGGGGCCGACCAGCCCGTAGGACTGCGCGAGCTTGTGGGCCTCGTCGAGCGCGCCGGCCTGGAGGCGCAAGGTGCAGCGCTCCGCCGCGAGGATGCGCGCCAGGCGTGGCAGCTTGAGCCGGTGGCCGAGCGATTCGCCTTCGAGCAGGCAGGCATCGGCCGCGGCCGGGTCGCCCGCCAGCCGCGACAGCCGCGCCCGCGTCAGGTAGCCGGCGGTCGTCATCTCCACCAGCCCGTGCTCGTCGATGAAGGGCAGGCCCAGCTCGATGAAGCGCCGGGCCTGCTGCAAGTCGCCTTGCTCGTAGCAGACCTCCGCGGCCAGCAGCGTGAGCATGGAGCCCGCGTACGAAGCGAGGCCCAGGCTGCGCTCCACGGTCGCGATGCCGGTGCGGGCCTGCGCCATCGCATCGTTGAAATCGCCGCGGCGCATGGCCAGCATCATGGCCAGCGCCGATGCCCAAGCCAGGCCGTAGTCGGCATCGCACTCCTCGAAAGCGCGGCGTGCGATGGCGAGCGCCTGCTGGCCCTGTTCGAAGGCATCGGAGGCGCAGCAGCCGCTGGCCAGCACGTTGGCCACCACGCCGGTGCGGAAGGCGTTGGCACGCGGCCATGACTTGAGCCAGCCCTCGCTGCGCGACTTGGCCAGCAAGGGCTCGCCGGTGTGGGCCCAGTAGACGCATCGGATCATCTCGACCACGCAGCGCAGGTCATCGTCACCGTCTTCCGCACAAGCGCTTTCCAGCGCGCGCAACTCCTGCTCGGCCTCCGGATAGTGTCGCGTCAGCACCAGCGACCATGCGTGGCCGGTGCGGATCTTCGGGCGCGCATGAACCAGGGCTTGCGGCAGCCGCGTGAGCCAGGCCAGCAGGGTCGCGTGCTCGCCGCGGTGCTGCACCAGTTCGGCGGAGAAGTCGGCGACCAGGTCGGCCGCGCGCTCCAGGTCCTGCCCTTCGAACGCATAGCGCACCGCCTCGTGCGGCAGGCGATGGCGCTGGAACCAGTCGCTGGCGCGCAGGCTGATGGCGCGCGCCGCATCGCCGGGCCGCTCGCGGCTGCGGCCGCGCAGGTAGTCGGCGAACAGGTGGTGATACCGGAACCAGGTGCGGGAACGGTCCAGCCCCGAGAGGAACAGGTTGCGGCTCTGCACCTCGGCCAGCATGGCGCGGCTGTCCTGGCGGCCGAGCACCTCATCGCAGAGTTCGGCGCAGAAGCGCTCCAGGCCCGCGGTGTCGAGCAGGAAGTCGCGCAGGTCGGGCCGCAGGCTGTCGAGCACCTGCTCGCCGAGGTAGTCGGTGATGTCGCGGTCGGTGCCGGAGAAATCGGCGAGGAAGGCGCCGCGGTCGTCGCTCTCGCGCAGGGCGAGCGAGGCCAGTTGCAGGCCGGCGATCCAGCCTTCGGTGAGGTCGTGCAGCGTCTCGACCTGCGCGCGGTCGAGCGGCGCGCCGCTCACGCGCCCGACGAAATCGGCGGCTTCGTCGAGGCCGAGGCCGAAGTGCGCGGCATCCAGTTCGAGCAGCTCGCCGCGCAGGCGCAACTGGCTCACCTGCAAGGGCAGGCGCGTGCGGCTGGCGATCACCAGGCAGACGTTCTGCGGCAGGTGCGCCAGCAGCCATTCGAGCTTGCGGTGCACGGCTTGCTGCTGCACCAGGTGGAAGTCGTCCAGCACCAGAATCAGGCGCCGGTCATGGTTCACCAGGTCGTGCAGCAGCGAGGCCACGATGGCGTCCGGCGAGGCCATGCTGCCGCCGTCGGCCTGGGCCAGCGCGTGGCGGCCGAGGCGCGCGTCGGCATGGTGCAGCGCGGCGGCCAGGTAGCGCAGGAAGCGCAGCGGGTCGTTGTCCTCGGCATCGAGGCTGAGCCATGCAGTGGTGATGCCGCGCGCGTCGAGCTGCGACACGAACTGTGCGAGGGCGGTGGTCTTGCCGTAGCCGGCTGGCGCGGTGACGCTCAGCAGGCGCCGCGTGAGGCCCGCATGCAGCAGGGCGGACAACTGCGAACGTGCGAGCAGCCGAAGCGATAGCTGTGGCGGCGCGAGCCGCGATTCGACGAGCACCGCGGCCGATGCCTCGGCGGCGCCTGCGTTGCCCATTGCGCTGCTGCCTTGCGCCATGTTTGTTGCCTCTGGTTTGGGCTGATGCTGGTCAGCGTTGGAACATGGAGTTTGCAGGGATTCGCCGGTTGCTGGAATGCGGACTTGACCGTACGCGAAAGACGCGAAGAAACGCGAAGGACGCAAAAAATACAAAAGGAAATCCAGAAGGAATCTTTCGGTTTCCTTTCGCGTCCTTCGCGGAACCTTCGCGTCCTTCGCGTACGGTCAAGTCCGATCCCGTATTCCCGGCATCAAGTCAGCGCTCGGTGGAGCGAACGCGCCTGCTCACGTCGGCTTCCAGTCGATCGTCCAGCGCACCGGAAGCCGCCCGAGTTCCGCTTCGGCCTGCTGCACAAGAGCCATGCCGTCTGAACCTCCAGGCCGCTGCGCCACGATCCGCGCCTCCAGCCCGTGCTTCGGATGCGGCGCCACCGCCACTTCGACATCGACATCCCCGCACACCTTGCGCAGCGTTTCGCGCAGCGCCTTCTCGATCGCCAGTTCGCGCAGCTTCGGCTTGAAGATCTTGTTCACCGCCGTGAGCGGCAGCGCATCGAGCACCACCACGTCGACCGGCACGGCAGCACGCTCGGTGATCACGGCGCGCGCGTGCGCCAGCAACTCGGCGGCATCGCAGCTTGCGCCCTTGCGCAAGGTGACGTAGGCCATCGGCAGTTCGCCCGCATGGCCGTCCGGCTTGCCGACCGCCGCGGCCAGCTCGACGGCAAGGTGCCGCATCAGGCCTTCCTCGATCATCGCGGGATCGATGTTGTGGCCGCCGCGAATGATCAGGTCCTTGGCCCGTCCGGTCAGCCAGAAGTAGCCTTGCGCATCCTGCCGCCCCAGGTCGCCGGTGTTGAGCCAGCCGTCGGCCAGGCAGATGCCCTTGTTGTCGCTGTCTTTCACGTAGCCGGAGAACACGTACGGGCCGCGCAGCAGGATGGTGCCGATCTCGTCGACCGCGGCATCGCGCTGCGGCTCGCCATCGGCGCCGAGCTGCGCGACCTTCATCTGCTGGTAGGGCAGGCGCAATCCGATCGAGCCGATGGCGCGGTGCCCGTCGCGCGGGTTCAGAGAGCTCACGCAGGTGGCCTCGGTCATGCCATAGCCCTCGAGCAACTTGAGCCCGGTGGCCGCCTCGAAGCGGTTGAACAATTCGATCGAGAGCGGCGCCGCGCCGCAGACCGCGAAGCGCAACGAGCTCACGTCGACGCCCTCTCGCGGCACGTTGAGCAGCGCCGACAGCACCGTTGGCACGGAACTGAACAGGGTCGCCTTGTAGCGTTCCACCGAGCGCCAGAAGCCGCCGATGGTGCGCGCATCCCGGTAGCCCGCGCTCGACAGCATCACCACATGCGCGCCGACGCTGAAGGGCGCCAGCCCGGTGATCAGCATCGCGTTGGAGTGGAACAGCGGCAGGCCGCACAGCAGCGTGTCCTGCGGCCCCATGGAAAGGGCGGTCGACACGGCCCAGGCATTGGCCGCCTCGTTGAAATGCGTGCGGCGCGCCAGCTTGGGCGTGCCGGTGGTGCCGCCGGTGTGGAAGTACGAGGCCACGTCGTCACCTTGCGGCGGCGCGGCGCCGACCAGCGCGTCGCCGGGTTGCTGCGCCAGCAGCGCATCGAAGTCCAGCGCCCACGGCGGGCAGGGACCATGGCCGCCCACGCGCACGACGGCGCGCAGCGTCGGCACCCGGTCGCGCAGGGCTTCGACCTTTTCCCAGATGCCGGGTTGTTCTTGCCGGCCCAGCGCCACGATCACCACCGTGCCCGCCGCGTTCATGATGCCGACCATGTGCTCGACTTCGAGGAACGGGTTCACCGGGTTCACGATGCCCGCTGCCTCGGCGCCCCAGAGCGCGAAGTGCGTTTCGGGCAGGTTCGGCAGCAGGTACGAGACCACGTCCGTCCGCCCCACGCCGAGCGCAATGAACGCATTGGCCGCCTGCGTGACGCGGCGGTACAGCGTGGCGTAGTCGTAGCGCGTTTCCCCGTCGGCCGCATCACCGCTCGGCACGAAGGTCAGCGCCGGCGCATCGGGCGTGGCCTCGGCCTGCCGCGCGATGGCGGCATGGCTGGACACCGGCTGCTCCAGCCGGGTCTCGATCGGCAACTGCTCCAGCGCCTCGACGTCGGCCAGCGTGCGCAGCGGCGCGTGGGCGCTCGTCGTCATCGGTGGGTCCGCATCAGTTGTTGTGCACGGTCAGCTCGGGCTTGGCTACCAAGCCGAAGCTGCGCAGCACACCCAGCAGTTCGTGATGCCCGAATGCCTGGCAGCCCGACGCGAAGCCGACCCGTTTCGGCGGCTGTTGCAGCAGCGAATGCGCGGCATAGGCTTGCAGCAAGCCGGTCTGCTTGTAGTTGCAGTTGCCGAAGATCACGCAGTGCGCGCGACCCAGCGGACCGGTCGCATGCACCGAGTCGACCGACTTGTTCAGGCGCGGGTTCTCGCGCGGCGGCATGCTGTTCATCACGCCCGCGGCCGTCTGCGCCAGCGCGGCATAGCGGTCGTCCGGGTTCATGCCTTCTGTCGCCTTCAGCGCCGCCGCGACGATCTGCGGCACGCCCAGCATCAGCGGCTTGTTGAACACGCCGCCCAGGACCTTGACGTTGGACACGCGCGGATCCTTCTTGAACCACACCGGATGCGAGGTGCCGCCCCAGGGCAATGCCAGCGCCATCTCGTGCTGGCCCGGGATGGCGAGGCTGTAGAGGCCCGCGTCGGGCTGCCATTCGACGTATTGGTTCTGGTAGAGGTGGAAGGCCTTCGACGTGGCCGCGTTGACCAGGATGGTCTGCGTCGACGCGATGGTCGGGCTGCCGCCCCAGAACACGGCGATGTCGAGCGTGTCGAGGCCCGGCGTTTCCAGGCAGAGCTGTGCGGCGATCTCGCCGGTGGTGTACATCTGCGCGAGGCCGGGCGACAGCAGCAGGCCGGCTTGCGCAAAGCTGGCGCCGTACTTCGCTTCCAACGTGATGAGCCAGTCCTGTTCGCCGGTGGTGTCGGTGTAGTGGCACTTCGCGGCCAGGCAGGCGTCCACCACCTCGGGGCCGAACTTGGCGAACGGCCCGACGGTGTTGAGCACCACGGAGGCGCCGGTGAAGAGGGCGGTCAACGCCTCGACCGTGTGCGCCACTTCGACGACTTCGTAGGTTGCTGTCTCGATGCCGGCGACGTTGGATTTCATCGCTGCGTTGAGCTTGTCGGCGCTGCGGCCGGCCGCGATGAAGGGGATGCCGAACTCGCGCAGGTACTCGCAGACCAGCCGGCCGGTGTAGCCGCTCGCGCCGTAGACGACGACGGGCTTCTTGTTGTTGTCGCTCATGTTGTGCTCCTTGTTTGGTGACGGTGACAGATGCGGAAAGATCAGAGCAGCGACGAACTCACGCCGCCGTCCAGGACGAAGCCGCTGCCGTTCGAGAAACTGGCGCGCTCCGAGGCCAGGAAAACGGCCAGGTGCGCCACTTCTTCGGGCGTGCCATAGCGGCCCTGGCGCTGCGCGATCACCGCATCAAAGTCCGGGATGTTGAGCATCTGCTCGAACTCCTTCTTGCGCGGCCTGACCATGTCGGTCTCGATGAAGGCCGGCAGGATCGCGTTGACGCGGATGTTGTGCGCGCGCAGTTCGACCGCGGCCGTCTGCGTGAGCGACATGACGCCGGCCTTGGCCGCGGCGTAGCTGCCGATCAGCGGGACGGCACCCTTCGCCGTGACCGAGGCCATCGTGACGATCGCGCCTCCCCCCGCAGCGATCAGCGCCGGGGCTGCATAGCGGATGCAGAGGAACACGCCGTCGAGGTTGACCGAAGTCACTTCACGCCATTGCTCGTAGCTGGTCGCGGCCAGCGGCGAGAGCGTGGCGATGCCGGCATTGGGCACCATGATGTCGAGCCGGCCATGCTGCCGGATGGCCGCCGCTACCAGCGCCTCGACCTGTGCCGGCACGCGCACGTCGCAAGCCACCGCCACGGCGCCCGACAGCGAGCCCGCCACTTTCTGCGCCGCGCCGGCATCGATGTCGGACACGATGACCTTCGCGCCTTCGGCCGCATAGGCACGCGCGATGGCCTCGCCGAGCCCGCGCCCCGCGCCCGTGACGATGGCGACTTTGTCTTGAAGAAGCTTGGTGCTCATTGGGTAACCTCCGTGCTGCGTACTGCGGTGCCAGCGCCTGCTGGCGGCCGAGCGGCGCTCATAGCAATCCGGCAGACAGGCCGCCGTCCAGGATGTAGTGGGAGCCGGTGGTCCAGCTGGCGGCGTCGGAGGCGAGGAAGGCCGTCATCTCGGCCACCTCCTGCGGCGTGCCGAGTCGCAATTGCTTCACCGCGACCAGCGCGCTGAAGGGCACGCCGACGATGGCTTCGACGGTCGGTATCAGCCGGTCGACCATCGCCGTACCGATGAAGCCGGGGCACACCGCGTTGACGCGGATGCCGGTGGGCTTGAGCTCGGCTGCGGCCGTGCGCGTGAGCTGGAGCACCGCCGCCTTCGAGGCCGCATACGAACCGAACAGCGGCACGCCATTGGTGCCCGCCAGCGACGAGATGTTGACCACCGAGCCCTTGCCCGACGCCACCAGCGCGCCGAGCGCCGCGCGCATGCCGAGGAACACGCCCATCACGTTGATGTTCATGAGCCGGCCGATCTCTTCCTCGGTCTGGTCGAACAGTGGCTTGACGATCTCGATGCCGGCGTTGTTGATGAGCGTGTCGAGGCCGCCGAAGGCGGTGGTGGTGGCTTCGATGGCGGCGGCCCAGTCAGAAGCCTTCGTGACGTCGCAGCGTACCGAGCGCGCCTGCGGCCCGAGGTCGGCGGCGGCTTTCGCGGCGCCCGCTTCATCGATGTCGGCGAGCATCACCTGCGCGCCCCGCTCGACGAAGAGCCGCGCGATCGCGAGGCCAAGCCCCTGCGCCGCGCCGGAGATGAGGGCCTTGCGGCCCTGCAGTTCGATCATGTGCTTGTCTCCTGTCCGCCTGTGGTCGGCGGTGGAGGCATTCGAACAGGGCGGGCTTGTGCCGCCGCCCAACTAAAGGTTGGTTTTTCGTGCTGCGATGCAGCACTTGGTCACCGGAAGATCAGCTCTTCCACGCACCCACGTGCGGCGCACTCGCCTCGTCCAGCAGCGCCGGTCCGATGCATTCGATCGCATGCGGCGACGCGCGGAACACATCGCGGCAGGACAGCTCCGCATCGCGCTGGTCCTGCCGCTCCCCGCGGAACACGCGCAGTCGCGCGGCGTCGATGCCGAACACCACGCGGCCGATGTTCGACCAGAAGATGGCGCCGGCGCACATCACGCAGGGCTCACCCGACGCGTACAGCGTGGCGCCCGCCAGGTCCTCCCGCGTGAGGCCGCGCCCGGCCAGCGCGCGCACGGCGTTGGTCTCCGCGTGGCCGGTGCAGTCGCCGGTCTCGACGGTGTTGTTGTAGGCCTCGCAGATCACCTCGTTGTGGGCCGAGACGATGACGGCGCCGAACGGCCGGTTGCCGCGACGTGCAGCCGCATGCGACCAGCCGATGGCCTTGCGCAGGTAGCGGCCATCGCGTTCTTCGAGAGAGGTTTCCGGGGGGAATGTGTTGTTGTCGCCGGGGTTCATGCGTTCGCTGCGGGGCGCCTGGATGTCTTCAATATGCCATGCACGGTACGTGCCCGGCAATCGGGCTCCTCCTGCCGCGCCATGCAACATAGTTCACGCCGCGGGCAACTATGTCGTGGCGGGGCGGGCCGAAGTGTTGTATGCAAGCACATCCACATACGCCGCGTTGCCGGGCGCACGCAGAATGCGCCCCATGACCGAACCCAGCGCACTTTCCGACAGCCAACTGATGGCGCGCGCCCACTTGTGGCGCAGGAAGTCGATGATGGGGTCGCGCGACGCGGGCTCCATCGCGCGTGCGCACGAGATCGAGATGCGCCGCCGTCTTGGCGGCGCGACCACCATGGGTGCGCCCTTGGCTCAGGGACGGGCGCAGCGCCGCAAGTGGTGGCGGCTCTGGTAGGGTCCTGAGTCTCCCGACGCACGGCCCTGGCAGGTAGCCCGCGCGGTTCGTCCGGGGCGGCTTTCGAAGGTGGGGCAAGCGCGGGCACGTACCTTCAACGCAGCGAGGCGATGCGCGCCTCGATCGCGGCGCGCAGCACGCAATCGCTACTTCGGCACCTTCAATTCGGCCCGCGCCCTCAACGCCTTCTCCCGCGCATGGCACCCATCGAAGTGGTCGTTGACCAGCCCCATCGCCTGCATCAGCGCATACATGGTGGTCGGCCCGACGAAGGTCCAGCCCTTCTTCTTCAGGTCCTTGGACAGCGCCACCGATTCGGGCGAGGTGGTCATGGCCTTCACATTGGCCAGCGTGAAACGCTTCGGCCTGCTCTTCGGGTCGGGCTCGAAGCCCCAGCAGTACGCCGCCAGCGAACCGTGCTGCTCGCGCAGTTCCAGCACACGGCGCGCGTTGTTGATGGCCGACTCGATCTTGCCCCGATGCCGCACGATGCCGGCGTCGGCCAGCAGCCGCGCCACGTCCTTCTCGCCGAAGCGCACCATCTTCTCGGCCTCGAAGTTCGCGAACGCGGCGCGGAAGGCCTCGCGCTTGTTGAGGATGGTGAGCCAACTCAATCCGGCCTGGAAGCCCTCCAGGCACAGCTTCTCGAACAGGCGCCGGTCGTCCGTCACCGGAAAGCCCCATTCGTTGTCGTGGTAGTGCTGGTAGAGCGGCGTGGCGGCGCTCCAGCTGCAGCGCATCTGGCCGTCGCCGCTGTCGAAGAGGCCGGAAGGTTGGGTCATTGCAGTTCGAACCCCTCTTGCTTCACGGCCACCGAATCCAGCCCGATCTGCACGTTGAACTGGCCCGCCTCCGCGGCGTACTTCAGTTGCGCGTTGAAGAATTTCAGCTTGTCTTCATCGATGGTGAATCGCACGACCTTCTCCTCGCCAGGTTGCAGCATCAGCTTGCGGAAATCCTTCAGTTCCTTGACCGGCCGAACCACCGACGCGGCCACGTCCTGGATGTAGAGCTGCACCACCGTCTCGCCGGCGCGCTGGCCGGTGTTCTTCACGGTCACGCTCGCTTCCAGCCTGGCATTGCGCGCCATCGTCCTGCTCGACAGCGTCACGTCCGACAGGCTGAAGTCGGTGTAGCTCAGGCCATAGCCGAACGGATACAGCGGCCCGGTCACTTCCTCGAAATACTGCGAGGTGTAGTTGCCCGGCTTGCCCTCGGTGAACGGGCGCCCGAGGCGCGGCTTGTTGTAGTAGGTGGGAATCTGGCCGAGCGAGCGCGGGAACGAGATGGGCAGCTTGCCGGAGGGGTTGTAGTCGCCGAACAGCACGTCGCTGATCGCGTTGCCGCCCTCGGTGCCGGTGTACCAGGTCTCGAGGATGGCGTCGGCTTCCTTCTGCTCGCGCGCCAGCGTCAGCGGGCGGCCGTTCATCAGCACCATCACCAGCGGCTTGCCGGTGGCCTTGAGGGCCGTGACCAGCGCACGCTGGCCGGCCGGCAGGTCGAGGCTGACGCGGCTGGAGCTTTCATGCGACATGCCGCGCGATTCGCCGACGGCCAGCACCACCACGTCGGCCTGCTTCGCGACCTTGACCGCTTCGGCGATCATCGCTGCCGGTGTGCGCTTGTCCTGCGTGACCTCCGGCTTGTCCCAGTTCATGAAGTTGAGGTACTCGACGATCTTCTCGTCGGTCGTGATGTTGGCGCCGCGCGCGTAGACGAGGCGCGCCTTGTCGCCCACCGCATTGCGCATGCCTTCCAGCAAGGTGACCGACTGCGCCGCCACGCCGGCGGCCGACCAGCTGCCCATCATGTCGATCTTCGCGTCGGCCAGCGGGCCGACCAGGGCGATGGTGCCGGCCTTCTTCAAGGGCAATGTCTGCTTCCTGTTCTCCAGCAGCACCATCGACCTGCGCGCCACGTCGCGCGTCTCGGCGCGGTGCAGGCGGCTTTCGGCGTTGACGTCGGCCGGGTCGTCGGCGGGCTTGCCGATGCGGCGGTACGGGTCGTGGAACAGGCCCATGTCGTACTTGGCGCTCAGCACCTCGCGCACGGCGTTGTCGATCTCCTGCTGGGAAACCTCGCCCGACTTCACCAGCCCTGGCAGTTCCTTCAGGTACACCTCGTCGGCCATGCTCATGTCGATGCCGGCCTTGATCGCGAGCTTGGCCGCTTCGCGCTCGTCCTTGGCCACGCCGTGGCGGATCAGCTCGACGATGGCGCCGTGGTCGCTGAAGGCCACGCCCTTGAAGCCCCAGTCCTTGCGCAACAGGTCCTGCATCAGCCACATGTTGGAGGAGGCGGGGACGCCGTTGATGGAGTTCAGCGCCACCATCACGCCGCCGGAGCCAGCGTCGATCGCGGCCTTGTAGGGCGGCAGGTAATCCTGGTACATGCGCATCGGGCTCATGTCCACCGTGGCGTAGTCGCGGCCACCCTCGACCGCGCCATACAGCGCGAAGTGCTTGACGGCGGACATCACGCTGTCGGCGTTCTTCGTCGATGCGCCCTGGAAGCCCTTGACCGCCGCGCGCGCCGCGGCGGAAACGAGGTAGGGGTCTTCGCCGAAGCCTTCCGAGGTGCGGCCCCAGCGCGGGTCGCGCGAGATGTCGACCATCGGCGCGAAGCTCATGTCCACCGCATCGCTGCTGGCCTCGATGGCCGCGGTGCGCATGGTCAGCGTGATCGCGTCCATGTCCCAACTCGATGCCAGTCCCAGCGGGATCGGGAAGATCGTGCGATGCCCGTGCACCACGTCATACGCGAAGGACATCGGGATCTTGAGCCGGCTGCGCTGGATAGCGGCATCCTGCAGCGGGCGGTTGTCCTTGCGCGTGACCGAGTTGAAGGTGCCGCCGACGCGGCCGGCAGCGATCTCGTCGGCCAGCCGCGTGAGGGGCATGTCGCCGCCGATGCTGATGAGCCGGAGTTGGCCCACCTTCTCGTCGAGCGTCATGCGCGACATCAGTTCGGCGATGAAGGCGGGCTTGTCGTTGAGCAGCGGGGTCGCTGCGGCGGGGGCTGGCGTCGAGGCGGGCGTGCTGCCCGTCTGGGCCAGTGCCGAATGGCAGGCAAGGCTGGCAACCAGACCCAGCACGTAGAGTTTTTTCATTCGATGAATGTCTTGTGGTCCCGGCGGGCGGGGTATCGATTTACGTCGCTGCGATGGTGTTGCAGAAAGGCGGAGTCTACTGTCAGCCATTGCCCCGCATTGGGGTCTTGGCGTGGGATTTGCTCGATGGCTTGCTACATTGGCGTTCGTTCCCAAAGGAGAGATTCAGTGGTACCTATCGCCGCCGCGCGCCTCGTGCGCCGCACGCTGCCTACCGCCTCGAAATGCATTGCTGCCGCTTCGCTGATGCTGTGCGTTGCCCAGGCCCATGCCTTCTCGCTCGACGACGTGGTGGCCAAGGCGCGCTACCTGATGGCGACGCCCTACGTGGCGCCGGTGAGCAACCTGCCGCCGGCCTTCGCGCAGATGCAGTTCGCCGACTACGCGAAGATCCAGCCGCTGCCGGCGAAGTTCGGATGGCGCGACCAGCCCACGCCCTTCAAGCTCAACTTCTATCACCAGGGCATGCAGTTCAATGCGCCGGTGACCATCAACGAGATCGTCGGCAACGACGTGAGCGAGATCAGGTACGACGCGCAGCGCTTCGACTTCGGCGGCTTGTCGCTGGACAAGAGCGCCACGCAGAACCTCGGCTACGCCGGCTTCCGCGTGCTGTACCCGATCAACCAGCCCGGCAAGGAAGACGAGATCATGAGCTTGCTGGGCGCGAGCTACTTCCGCGTGATCGGCAAGGACCAGGTGTATGGCCTGTCGGGTCGCGGCCTGGCCATCGACACCGCGCCGCCGGGCGGCGAGGAGTTCCCCAACTTCCGCGAGTTCTGGGTGCAGCGGCCCGCGGCGCAAGACCAGCAACTGGTGATCTACGCACTGCTGGATTCGCCACGCGCGACCGGCGCCTACCAGTTCACCCTGCGACCCGGCGCCGATACGGTGCTCGATGTGCAGGCCCGCATCTTCATGCGCGGCAAGGTCGGCACGCTGGGCATCGCGCCGCTGACCAGCATGTTCCTCTACGGCCCCAACCAGCAGACCGACAAGCGCAGCTACCGCCCGGCCATCCACGACTCCAACGGGCTGGCCATCCACACCGGCAGCGGCGAGCGCCTGTGGCGTCCGCTCAACGATCCGCTGGCCGTCGCGATCAGCACCTTCAGCGTCGAGAACCCGCGCGGCTTCGGCCTGCAGCAACGCGGCCGCGAGTTCTCCCGCTTCGAAGACCTCAAGGACCGCTACGACCTGCGGCCGACCGCCTGGATCGAGCCCAAGGGCGACTGGGGCAAGGGCAAGGTCGAGCTGGTCGAGCTGCCTACGGCCGACGAGACCAACGACAACATCGTCGCCTTCTGGACGCCCGACGTGCAGCCCGAAGCAGGCCAGGCCCTGCAGTTCGACTACCGCATGCACTGGACCCTGGATGAGGCCGCGCTGATGCCGCGCAACCTGGCCTGGGTCCGCCAGACCATCCACACCACCGGCGAGCAGACCCAGGCCAACCTGATCCGCCAGCCCGACGGAACGACCGCCTTCCTCATCGACTTCGAAGGCCCGTCGCCGATGGCGATGCCGGCCGATGCCGCAGTGACGCCGCAGGTGAGCGTGGACGGCAACGCCGACCTGATCAGCAGCACGCTGGAGCGCAATCCCACGATCAAGGGCTGGCGCGTGACGATCCGCATCAAGGTGAAGGACCCGAAGATTCCTGTCGAGCTGCGCGCGGCGCTGGTCGGCGGCGGCAAGCAACTCAGCGAGACCTGGAGCTACCAGTTGACGCCCACGGTGGTGGCCGCGGCCGCGCCGGCGCCGGCTGCTTCCACCGCACCGCCTGCGCCGGCGCCCGCGACGCCCGTAGCGCCTGCAGCGCCTTCGGCAGCACCGCCCGTTGCTGCGCCCGTCAAGTAAGCAGGCGGAGAGCGCTATGGTGGCGCCTGATCCACCCGCCCCCAGACAAAGGAGTTCCCATGAGCATCACGGTACGTCGCGACGACATGGCCGGCACGCGCCACATCCTGAAGATCCGCAACCACGAGATCGCCCTGGACGCGTCGCCCGCGGGCGGTGGCAAGGACGAAGGCCCGGAGCCGCACGACCTCTACGACGCCTCGCTGGCCTCGTGCAAGGCGCTCACCGTGCTGCTCTATGCGCGGCGCAAGCAGATGCCGCTGGAGGACATCGAGGTGACGGTCGATCGCGACAACTCGCAGGAGCGCCAGGGCACCTATCGCCTGAAGACTTCCCTGAAGCTCACCGGCCCACTCAGTGAAGACCAGCGCGCCGAGTTGCTGCGCGTGGCCGGCAAGTGCCCGCTGCATCGGCTCATGACGGAGGTCAAGACCGAGATCGAGACGGTATTGATCTGACAGAATTCCGGGGCAGGAGACAGCCCCAATGAGACACGAAGAACAAGTCGCAATGATCCAGCGCGCCCTCGCGCTGATCGAATCCAGAGGCAGCGAGCGTGGCGAGCCCGATATCAGCCCGGTGTCGCGCTACCTCGATGCGGCGCGCTACCAGCAGGAAGTGGAGAAGATCTTCCGGCAGTACCCGCTGGCCGTGTGCCCATCGGCATCGCTGGGCAAGGCCGGCGATACGTTCGCCGTCGACGTGGCGGGCATTCCGCTGGTCATCGTGCGCGCCGAGGGCGGCGAGATCAATGCCTTCGTCAACGCCTGCCGCCACCGGGGCGCACGCATCAAGGCGCTGGGCCTGTCGAGCCAGCGCGTGATGATCTGCCCCTATCACAGCTGGACCTATGGCCTCGATGGCGCCTTGCGCGGCAGGCCGCACGCGAACGAGTTCCCGCATGCGCCCGCATCGGACTGCTCCCTGGCCCGCGTGCCGGTGGCAGAGGCACTGGGGCTGGTGTGGGTGGTGCCGCGCGTGGTCAAGGCGGGCGAGAGCGGTGCCATCGACATGGCCGCCTGGCTCGGTCGCTTCGGCAACGACCTGCGCAACTGGGGTTATGACAGCTGGAAGCCGGTGAGCGAACGCGCGTTCGACAACGCCACCAACTGGAAGATCCCGTTCGAGGGCAACCTCGAGTCGTATCACTTCCAGTACGCGCACCGCGACAGCATTGCGCCGATGTTCTACGACAACCTGCTGGTGGCAGACCACGACCGGCAGCACCAGCGCATGTTCCTGCCCAAGCGCAGCATCGAAGGCCTGCGCGGGCGGCCCACCGGCGAATGGCAGGTCGGCCCGCACGCCAACATCATCTACTACTTCTTCCCGGCCACCTTCATCCTGCACGAGGGCGACCATGCCAATGCGTTCACCGTGCTGCCGGAGGCGCTGGACCGCTGCCGCGTGATCGGCAGCACGCTGGTGCCCGAACTGCCGACGACCGAGAAGTCCGTCAACTACTGGCGCAAGAACGTGGCGTCGTTCTGGGGTGCGCTCGACGAGGACTTCGCGCTGGGCGTGTCGGCGCAATCCACGCTGGCCAGCGGTGCGCAGGAGGCCTTGTACTTCGGCGCCACGGAGTGCGGCGCGGCCCGGTTCCACCGCGACGTCGAGGCCGCGCTCAGGGCCTGATACGACTTCGCAATCCAACGCATGGCGGCGTTGCCTTGCCGTGCTGCGGTACTGCCTGCGGCGCTCCGCCTTGTTCTGCGCTCGATTGCAAAGTCGCATGAGACCCGAGCGCCCTCAGGTGGCCGCTGCGGCGCTTGACCGCCACCGGGCCTGCGTTCAAGATCGCGCGCAACAACGCGAACGAGCATGCCGCCCGGCGCAGCGCGGGCCGCGCCAGCACCGCGAGGAGCAACGCATGACCTTGTCCGACCGCAGGCGATTCCTGAAGGCGCCGCTGTGCATGACCGCACTGTCGCTGGCGGGCTGTGCGGGGGTCGGCCCGCCCACCGTGGCGCGCGACCGCTTCGACTACAACGGCGAAGTCGCGCGCTCGTGGAAGGAGCAGACGCTGCTCAACATCGTGCGCACGCGCTACTCCGACATGCCGGTGTTCCTGGAGGTCTCGCAGATCGTCAGCGGCTACACGCTGGAAAGCACCGTGTCCTTCGGTGGCGTGCGGGCCCATGACACGCTGGTCCCGCCGTCCAGCAACCTGAGTTTCGGCGCGCAGGGCAAGTGGACCGACCGCCCGACCATCACCTATTCGCCGCTGACTGGCGCGCAATTCAATCGCAGCATGCTCACGCCGATTCCGCCGGCGGCCGTGCTGTTCGCCATGCAGGCGGGCTGGCCGATCGACCTGGTGCTGCGCGTGGTGGTGCGCAGCGTCAACGGCATCGACAGCACCGGCCGGGAAGCCGGGCGCTATGAACGATTGGTCGACCTGATGCGCAGGCTGCAGGACTCGGAAGTGCTGGGCATGCGGGTGCAGGGTGACAAGGCCGACCAGGCGGTGGTCCTGTTCTTCAGTTCGCGGACACGCTCGCCCGATGAAGAGGCCATGCTCCAGGAACTGCGCACCCTGTTGCGCCTGACCACGGGCCGCAATGAATTCCGGGTGGGCTTCGGCGCGGCGTCTGCCAGCACCGGCGAGATCGCGATGCTCACGCGTTCGATGCTGCAGATCCTCGTGAGCCTGGGCGAATATGTGGAGGTGCCGGAGGTCGATTTGCGCGACGGCCGGGCCGGTGCGAGCCAGGCGCCATCGAGCGCGACGCTGGGGCGGTTGCTGAAGATCAAGGCGAGTGCGGAGCGACCGGGGGACGCGCTGGTCGCGGTGCCCTACCGCACCCAATGGTTCTGGATCGACGATCGCGACATCCCGTCCAAGCGCACCTTCGCGATGGTGATGATCCTGTCCACGCTGGCCGAGACGGGGGCGAGGGAGGTGATGCCGCTGGTGACGATTCCGGCTGGGTAGGCGGCTGCGGGAAGAGCTTCAGCTCCGCCCCCGGCGCTCCCAGAAGCCGCGGTGCGTGGCGATCATTTCTTCCTCGACCGCGGCCACCGGCCCGACCACCTCGATCTTCTTCTGCCCGCGCGCGAAGACCTCGCGGCAAGGCAGCGACAGCGTCGGGTTCTCCGGATGGTCGCCGGTGAGCGCGAGCAGCGCCGCCTCTTCCGCGCCGTAGACCACGCGGCCGATGTTGGCCCAGTAGGCGGTGCCGGCGCACATCGCGCAGGGCTCGAAGGTAGTGACCAGCGTGCACTGCCAGAGGTAATCGGCGGGGTAGTTGAGCGAGGCGGTGCGCGCCAGCGTGGCCTCGGCGTGATGCACGGTGTCGATGTTGCCTTGCTCGGCGATGACGGTCTCGCCATCGGGGGCGACGAGCACCGCGCCGAACGGGTGGCGGCCCATGGTCATGGCGCGTTGGGCGACTTCGTTGGCGCGGCGCAGCGCGCGGAGGATCTGGTCTTGGGTCATCGGCGCAGTTTGACAGGGCTTTACTCCCTCTCCCCTCGGGGAGAGGGGGCAAATCCGGGCTATGCCCGACGAGACAAAGCGTTGCGAGGGTCGGGCCTGACGAGAAGCGAGAGCAGCTTTAGCCGACTCTCACGGGGCATCGCGTGAAATAGCTCGAGCAGGCTTTGGTCCATCTCGCCTGCGTCCGCTGGCATGAAAGCGGACGTGCCGAGGAACCAAACTGGTCGGGTTGCCGCAGCAGCAGCCTTGACAGGTCCCGGCGTTACCACCTCGACGGTGGTGTCGAGCATGTAACCACGACGCGGCAGGGTCTTGATCAAGCGCAAGTCCCGATCGTCAAGAGCAGCACGCAGATCTCCCACGCACTGAACGAGCGAATCGTCGGTGACCACCGTCGGGCCCCACAGTGCTGCGATCAGCTCATCCTTCATGAGCAGGCGTGCGGGATTCTTCAGCAAATGCCGCAACAAGGCGAGCGGCTTGGGCCGCAGCGCTATCGGGGCGCCGCCCTTGCGCAACTCGTCTCGCCGCGGATCGAACTCGAAGCCGGCAAAGACCAGGAGGACAGCAACCTGGGCGCCAGGCGCTTCGCTCAGCGGCTCATCCATGAGGAGACGATGGATCATCGTTCGTTTGGCGATCATTCGGCTGCTCCTTGGGACCTGGAATCCGTGCGCCAGCATCGCGCAACCCGCTGGCGCTCGCGATCCCGGAGCGACGAAAGCGGCAAACCGGGCGACGAACCAGAATCCGCGGCGACGAAGCTGGCCTCGGCGCCGTGTCGACTCGCGGGCGAGTCGAGCCCGTCTCCGTGCTGGCGATGCGAAGTGATGTCTGGGTTTCGTAGCAGGCGTTCAGGCTCTGCGTGATCGCGCCGGTGACACAGGCATGCGTTGATCCACGCAGGTTTCGATTCGTCCTGTACCGGCGTGCATTCATCGGATCGGGCTGGCCGCTCGTGCTGGACCTGGGTACCTTTGATCCCAGGCCACCCTCGGAGAGTCGACATGACACGCAACGGGCTCCTCGCCATCCTGCGAATCGCGATCCTCAGTTTCGCGCCCTTCGGCACGCACGCGCAAGACACCTTGGCAGCGGTCCCGGACGCGGAACTCGCCGGTGCCGCGCGCCATTCGTTCGTGCAGCGCCGCCTCGTGGAGACGGCGTCGGACCGCTTCCTGGGCAACGCCGGCATCGCGTCACTCTAGAAAGAGTGCGTCAGGTGGGCGTCGATCGAATACTTGAAGTCGAAGACGAATTGTCCCCAGACAAGCCTTTGCACCGTCACGGACAGCGTGTCCTTTTCCCCGACGCGGTAGTCAAAACCGGCGCCGACACTGGCGTAGTTGTGCATGGCGCGCTGATCGTGGTGATACCAGAGCTCGGTGGTCTGGTCATAGTCCCCGGTGTAGCCATGGCCCTTCTTGCCGAGAGCAAACGCCTTGACCGTCCATGCATCGTTGAGAAAGTAGCCCAGTTCAAGGTCCAGCCGGTTGTGGTCGATGCTTTGGCCCAGCGTCTTCTCGGCGAAGACGTGACCCACGTTCACGCGGTAATAGATATTGCTCAATTCGAATTGATGCGCGACCTCCACCGCGACTTCCAGTTTCCGCAAATCCTGGCCGGGCGCGGCTTGCGCGAAGAAGGTGTAGTTGTGGCTGGGTATGTACGCCGTGACCGACGGTTTGATCAGATAGTCGCCGACATTGGTGTGATAGGCCACGCCGACGTTCCAGTCCTGCCACGTGCCGTGGTAATGGCCGTCGTCGAGGAATTTCGATTCGGGGTGCGGCTGCACGGGCACCGTTGCGCCTCGGCATTGCGGCGGCGCCTGGGAGACGCAGTGCGGCGAGTCGCCGCCGTAGCGGCTTTCGATGAACGGAATGCCCAAGTACGCTGACCAGCTGTCCGCAAAGAAGTATTCCGCGTTGAGCGAGAGGCTTTGCACTCGCACAGCACCAATCGGCGCTTTTCCGCCTGGTACCGGCGCGAAAAAACCGTCGATGTAGGTGTTCTGATAGCCGATGGACATCCAGCCGTGTCCCTTGGCGGTGCTGTCTTGCTCGGTCAGATCGAGCGCGGGCACCACGAAGGCATTGCCGATCTGCGCGGCACACGGCATTGCGCAGATCGCGCCCATGGTGGTCAGCAAGGTTGGCAGCAAGCCCCCACGGACGGGCAGCCCCATGCGCCGAGAGGGGCGCCCTCGTTCGTGTTTCGAGCACACGGTGGGTTCGCTAGGCACTCATCGCCTGCTCGATGGCCTTGAGCAGGTCGTTGAAGTTCCCGGTCACGAGCCGCGGAAAGCGCGCTCGCATTTCGCGCTCGTGCGAAGCCTCGTCGAGCACCGGGATCAGCTTTGGCTCGGGAGCGGCCTTCGCGATCTGGCCGGTTGCTGCCAGCATGTCGTCTACGTAGGCGACGATCACGTCGTAGTGATTCTGCGCCAGCGCATGCCCCAGTTCGCCCGATCCTCGCGCCATGCTGACCTTGTGGCCCACCTTCTCCAGGTTGTCATGGAGCCTGGCATCGGTGGCCGCAGGGCGCCTGGCGTTGCCCGCCGGACCGTCCGAGTACAGAAGTATGGCCGCTGGATTGTGGGTCACGAAGGCGTGGTAGCGCATCGTACCGAGCGCGCGAAGCATCACTTCGCCGCAGGCTTGGGCCCGCGATGCGGCGGCGCAGAGGGTGACGACCAAGACTGCCGATGTCTTCCTTCTAAGGGCATTCATCGCTGTTCTTCTGGAACATACGGGCCGTGGACTACGTTGACCGGGGGGTAGGGCACTGTACACCTCGCCTCGACGATCGTCGATGGTCAAGCGCCCCGGCTACGCGGTGCCAGCATAGGCATTGCCGCCCGTAGCGGCGGGCTCTTCCGACGAACGCCCCGAAATCCCGGACGAACCGCGACAGGCGCGGACGAATCCAGTTCATGGCGCTACATGTGCTTGAACAGATGCGCGTTTGCCGCGCTGACCCGCAGCGTCTCCGGACGCTCCTTCAGGCGGAGATCGAGATGGCCTGCCAGCGCGCGCCGCACGCTCTTGATCGCATTGATGTTGACGATCACGCCGCGGTGGATCTGCCAGAACATCTCCGGATCCAGCCGCTCGACCAACTCCTTCAGCGGCGTCGTGATCAGCGATTCGCTCTCGGCCGTGACGACGGCGATGTACTTGTTGTCGGCCCGGAAGTAGCAGACGTCCTCCACGGTGATCAGGTGGATGTCCGCGCCGCGCAGGACGGTGATCCAGCGCAAGCGATCGCTGGTGGCTCGACGCTGGAGTTGCTCGAGCAGGCCGCTCATGTCGGCCGGCGGCGCGGCCAGGCGCTCCTTCACGCGGTGCAGCGCCCGCGCCAGGCGTGCCGGGTCGAGGGGCTTGAGCAGGTAGTCGACGGCGCCCTCCTCGAAGGCCTGCACCGCGTACTGGTCGAACGCCGTGATGAAGACCACATGGGCGCGCGTGCCCATCGCACGCGCAACCTCGATCCCGGTGAGGCCCGGCATCTTGACGTCCAGGAACAGCACCTGCGGCCGATGCCGCTCGATCTGGCGCAGCGCCTCGTGGCCATCGTGCACCATGGCGCAGATGACCAGCCCGGGCCACAGGCGCCCCAGTTCCTCGCGGATTTCCGCGGCCAGTACCGGTTCGTCTTCAGCGATCAATGCCGTGGTCATCGTGGTCTCCCAGCAGAAGAGGCAGATCGAGCGTCAGGCACGGCGGGGCCGCCGAGACGGCCAGGCGGGCGGTCTGCCCGAACAGCCGCCAGAGCTGCTCGTGCAGCGGCGCGAGATTGGGCTGCGCCAGCACGCCCGGGATCCCGGTCAGGTCAGCGGGGCTCGGCTGCAGCGTGACGATCAGACGCTGCCCGACGAGTTCTGCGTCCAGGCACCACTCGACCTCCGTGGCACGCGGCACCGCCAGCACTTCGCGCAGCAGCGGCAGCACCAGCATGGGAGCGATGCCGATCTTGGCGCTATCGGGCGTCATGTGCAGCCGGATTCGGTTACGCGCGCGCCCCGCACTCCCCGACACCCGCAGCCAGGCCTCGACGAGCGCAAACTCCCGCTCGATGGTGGAGGTGTCGGCGCCCCCACCGGGCTGCATGGCGCGCAGCAACGTGATCAGTTCGGCCAACAAGGCATCTGCAGCCTGTGGTTCGCGATCGTGCAAGTCGCCAACCCGCCGGAGCGCATCGAACAGCAATTGCGGCTCGACGCGCGACTGAAGGGCGAGCAATCGCGCCGTCTGCACCCGCTGCTCGCTGCGCACGCGTTCGGTTTCGGCAGCCTGGGCCCGGCGCGTCGTCCGTTGCGTGACGCGCCAGTAGGCGTAGATCGACACGCCAAAGCCGAATTCGTACAACGCGACCAACATCCACCACACGAGCTGTGCCACGCCCTCATCCTGCCCCGTGATGAAATTGCTTGGACCCGGTTCAGCGGATCGTTGGAATTCGAAGACAAGGCCGTACAGCCGTGTGATGGCCGGATCGAAAACGACGAGCGCGATGACGGCCAACCCGTATGCACGCAGCGGGGATACACCATCATCGAAAGCCTCGTCGGCGATCAGCACGGCATATATGACTGGAATATTGGCGACCGCCCAAGCGCCTTCGAGGTAAGGAACAAGGGGGTCGACCAGTTCCACTGGCGGAAAGAAAATCCCCCCGAGCGGATTGATTGCATTACGCACGATGGAGATCAGCAGCGCCAGCAGCACGTGCCGCCAACCCATCCGACGCCAGGCTCGCGCCGCCCACGCGCCGAGGCACGAGCGCGGCATCGTGAGTCTCTTGTGTGAGAGCACCTTCACACCGCATGCACAGGGAAGTGAATTTGCGCCACGACACCACGCGGCTGGTTGAGTTGCAGCGACAAGCCCGCCGCCGCACCGTACATCGCCCTCAGGCGCGCACGGATGTTGGCCAGGCCGGTGCCACCGCCCGACCCCGGCACGAGACCGTGCCCCGTATCGGCCACCTGGAGCACGAGCATGTCGTTGGCTTCGGTGGCGACGATGCTGATCGATCCGCCCTCGGCGAGCGGACTCAACCCGTGTTTCAGCGCGTTCTCGATCAACGTCAGCAGCATCATCGGCGGCACGATGTGCCGGCCGAGAGCGTGTGGAACGTCGATGTGAAACTGGAGCCGCGCGCCCATGCGGACCTGGTGCACGGCGAGGAACGCCCGGATCAGCTCGGCCTCGCGCGCAAGCGTCGAGCTGTCGTCGCGCATCCGCGGGAGCGCGCTTTCGAGGTAGAGCATCAAGTCGACGAGCATCGCGCGGCCCGCCCTGCCGTCCGTGCGCAACAGCCGGCGCACGTTAGCCAGCGAATTGAAGAGAAAGTGCGGCTCGATCTGCGCCTGCAGCACCTGCAAGCGCCCCGCCGCCAGTTCGCTCTCCAGCCGGACGCGATTCAATTCGGCTTCATGCAGCGCCGCCGCCGCGCGAAGGCTTGCCCAGCGATATTCACCGAGCACGCCCACCAGCAGCGCGAGCACGAACATCGTGTGCAGCATGTAGGGCCGCTCGCCATCCGAGACGGGCTCGCCGCTCAGCACAAGCGTCAGGCCGTCTTCGGCGAACCAACCCGCAGCGGCGGCCGTGAAGATCACCAGCGCCAACGCCGGCCAGCGCAGCGCCCGGCGCTCGGGCAGCCATGCCGTGCCGAGCCGCAAGACCAGAAGCAATGCCGCCACCGCCACCAGGGCACGCAGAAAGCACCAGGCAAACTCAGGCCACGCGTCCGAGAAGGACTCGAGGAAGAAGAGCCACAGGCTTTCGAACGACGCGAGCATCAGCGCGCAGGCGACGCCGGCCGTCAGCCAGATCGCGACGTTCTCGAACCACGAGCGATGGCGCTGGAACGGAACACCGGCCATGACATTGCCTTTGATCCTGTGGTTATCGGCCGATCTCGCATGCGAGCCTCGAGCCAGGAGTCTTCGCGGAGCCTGTTCGCCTCCCACGCTGGGGGCTGCGCGCCGGTTTGACATCATTGCCGCCGGCTGTCAAGGCCAACGTGGATCTGCGCAGCTTAGGACGGGCCAGGAGGCGGCTCCAGCCGAATCCGATGAAGTGCCCGATTTCCGGTGCCAGTTCCCGCCGAATCCGACATCCGGGCCCGTCGAGCCGCTCGACCTCAGCGCCATGGGCATCGCCGGGATTTGCTCCCTCTCCCCGGAGGGGAGGGGAAGAAGACCCGACTCACTCGCCCTGTGAACCGCGGTGCGCCCAGCCCGTCGTGTGCTTCTCTATCGCGCTGAAGATCTCGTACATCACCATCGCCATCGCGCCCACCACCACCAGCCCCGCAAAGGCCAGCCCCATCTGCATGGCCGAGCCGGCCGAGATCAGCAGGTAGCCGATGCCTTCATTCGCCGCCGTCATCTCGCTCACCGTCGTGCCCACGAACGCCAGCGTGATCGCCACCTTGAGAGAGGCGTAGAAGTAGGGCATGGAGCGTGGCAGGCCGATCTTCATCAACACGTCCCAACGCTTCGCGCCGAGCACGCGCAGCACGTCTTCCAGTTCCGGCTCCAGCGTGGCCAGCCCGGTGGCGATGTTGACCATGATCGGGAAGAAGCTGATGAGGAACGCGGTCAGGATGGCAGGGCCCGCGCCGATGCCGAACCACACCACCAGGATCGGCACGAAGGCCGCCTTCGGCAGCGCGTTGAACGCGGTCATCAACGGGTACATCGCTGCATAGGCCAGGCGCGAGCTGCCGACCACGAAGCCCAGCAGCACGCCCACCACGATCGCCAGGCCGAAGCCCGCCATCGTCACCCAGAAGGTGCGCCACGCGTGCCCCGCGATGATCAGCTTGAACTCCCAGAACTGGGTCCAGATGCGCCACGGGCTCGGGAAGATGAACTCCGACACCTCGAAGCCCGCGCAGATCACCTGCCACAGCACCAGCACTGCCACCAGCAGGATCCACGGCGACCAGCGCTCGATCTGCCTGCTGTTCTTCATGGCGAAACCGCCGCCGCGGTTTGAGCCGCGCCGATGCCGGTATTTCGGATGGCGCCGATGTGCCCGCGCAGCTCCAGCACGATGTCGGTGAACTCCTTGGTGTAGGTCAGTTCCAGCTCACGCGGGCGCGGCAGGTCGATCTCGCGCCGGACCACGAAGCGCCCCGGGCTCTTGCTCATCACATACACCGTGTCGGCCAGGAACACCGACTCGCGCAGGTCATGCGTGACCAGGATCACGTTGAACCGCTGCTCGGTCCAGAGGTCGCGCAGGATGCACCATAGCTCCTCGCGCGTGAACGCGTCGAGCGCGCCGAAGGGCTCGTCGAGGAGCAGCATCTTCGGCTCGTGGATGAGCGCGCGGCAGATGCTCGCGCGTTGCTGCATGCCGCCGGAAAGCTGCCACGGGAACTTGTCTTCATAGCCGGCCAGGCCGACCTTCTGCAGCAGCTTGCGCGCACGCTCCACGTATTCCTTGCGCCTGGCCTTGAACGACGAGCGATAGGGCTCGACGATCTCCAGCGGCAGCAGCACGTTGTCCACGGTCGTGCGCCAGGGCAACAGCGACGGCGCCTGGAAAGCCATACCCGAGATCTTGAGCGGCCCCGTCACGGGTGCGCCATCGATACGGATCCTGCCGATCGAGGGCATCCTCAGCCCCGTCGCCAGCTTCATGAAGGTCGACTTGCCGCAGCCCGACGGCCCGACGATGGCGATGAACTCGCCGCGCTTCACCTTCAGGTCGATGGCCTCGACCGCGAAGTGATTGGCGCGGAGCAATTCCTCGTTGTAGGCGAGCCAGACGTCCTGGAAGTCGACGAAGGGCGCTTCGGGCGTCGCGTCGGCGGCGCCCATCACTTGCGCAGGATGTTCAGCTCGGCGGCGGGCGGCAGCATGGCCGCGGTCCACACCGCATCCGGGTTCACGCGGCTCTTGGTGTTGAAGGCGTCGGACACCTGCGATGCCATGAGCGACAGCCGCCCCGAGTTCACCGCGCCGAAGCCTTCGGCACGTGCATCGGGGCTGTTGATGACGGTGTCGATCGCCAGCTTGAGCCGGCGCGTCTCGAGTGCGCTGTCGATGATGCCGTCGCGCGCCTTCACCGACTCGACGGCCACGGCCGGGTTCGCGAGGACTTCCTTCGCGCCCTTGGTGAAGGCGGCGAGGAAAGCCTTGATGGCGGCCGGGTTCTCCTTGATGAGCTTGGGCGACGCGATGATCACGTTGCCATACAGCTTCACGCCGTTATCGGCGTAGGGCAGGATCACCACGTCGGCGGCCTTGGTGCCGCGCGCTTCCAGGTTCAGCAGCGAGGTGAACGTGAAGCCGGTGATGGCGTCGATGTCGCCGCGCATCAGCATGGTTTCGCGCAGCGTCGGGTCCATCGCGGTCCAGTTGACCCCGGTGATGTTGTTGGCCTTGGCAAAGATCGGGAACGCGCGGCGGCCTGCGTCGAACACCGGCGCGCCCAGCTTCTTGCCGTTGAGGTCGGAGGGCTTGGTGATGCCGCTCTTCTTGAGCGCCATGACCGACGCCGGCGTGTTGTTGTAGACCATCATCACCGCGACCGGCTTGTTCGGGCTGTCGGGGTTGTTGGCGTGGAATTCCATCAGCGCGGCCAGGTCGGCAAAGCCCATGTCGTAGGCGCCCGAAGCCACGCGCGTGACGGCGCCGCCCGAGCCGTTGCCCGCGTCGATGGTCACGTCCAGGCCGGCCTGCTTGAAGTAGCCCTTGGCGGCGGGGTGCAGAAAGAGGGCAGCGGGGCCTTCGAAGCGCCAGTCGAGCTGGAACTTGATGGGCGTGGCGGTCTGGGCAATGGCCGTGGCGGCGAGGCCCAGGCCCAGGGCCGACACGGCGAGGAAATTCTTGATCAACTGACGCTTGTTCATTCTGGGATCCGATGGAGAGAGGGAGAGCAGTGCGAGGGATTCAAGCAAAAACGGGGCCGCACGCAAATGGTGCCAACCCGCGAGCGTGCCTTGTGTCGGTGCGGGGCGTCATCGCACCTCGGTGCACTCCCTGATGGGCAAGCGCTCGATGTCGTGCCTAAAGTGGCCTGGCCGCGACCGCGGCTTTCACGGAGACACCCCATGACAACAACACTGCGCCGGGCCTGCGCTGCCCTGTTCCTCCTTGCATCCGTCGCGCTCACCGCATCGGCCGCCGCCTTGCCGCCCGCGAGCGAGGGTGACTGGGTCGCGAAAGACTTCCGCTTCAGCACCGGCGAGGTCCTGCCGGAGGTGCGCCTGCACTACACCACGCTCGGCTCGCCCGCCAATGAGGCGGTGCTCGTGCTGCACGGCACGGCGGGCTCCGGCGGCAGCATGTTGTCGCCGGCCTTCGGGGAGGAACTGTTCGGTCCGGGCCAGCCGCTCGATGCCGCGAAGTACTTCATCATCCTTCCGGATGCGGTGGGCCACGGCAAGTCGGCCAAGCCATCGGACGGGCTGCGCACGAAGTTCCCGCGCTACAACTACGACGACATGGTGCAGGGCCAATATCGCCTGCTCGCCGAAGGGCTTGGCGTGAAGCACCTGCGCCTCGTCATCGGCAATTCGATGGGCGGCATGCAGACCTGGATGTGGGGCGAGCAGCATCCCGACTTCATGGACGCGCTGGTGCCGATGGCCTCGCAGCCTTCCGAGATGTCCGGCCGCAATTGGATGATGCGGCGCATGGTCATCGATTCGATCCGCAACGACCCCGCATGGAACAACGGCAACTACACCACGCAACCGCAGGCCGTTCGCGTGGCGAATGCGTTCTTCGGCATCGTCTCCATCGGCGGTACGCTGGCCTACCAGGACCAGGCGCCGACACGCGCAGCCGCCGACAAGTTGCTGGACGCGCGCCTGGCGGCGCCGTTCACCCCCGATGCGAACGACTTCCTCTACCAGTGGGATTCATCGCGCGACTACAACCCATCGCCGCAGCTCGAGCGCATCCGCGTACCGGTGCTCGCGATCAACTCCGCCGACGATGAACGCAACCCGCCGGAGCTGGGCATCATGGAGCGCGAACTCAAGCGCGTGAAGAACGCGAAGCTCTACCTGATCCCGGCCAGCAAGGACACGCGCGGGCACGGCACCACCGGCATGGCGAAGTTCTGGAAGACGCAGATGCAGCAGTGGCTGGAGGCGCTGCCGAAGCCGTGAGGTGCGTCCGGCGGAGCGCGGGCCGAGGACAGCGGGTATTCCCCTCCGCGAATGTCCCCGGCCTGCGGCCTCGAGGCGGCTCCCTACTTCTGGATCCCAGCGTTCGCCACCGCCAGCGCCGTCATGTTGACCACGCGCCGCACCGTGGCGCTCGGCGTGAGGATGTGCACGGAAGCTGCCGCACCCATCAGGATCGGGCCCACCGTCACACCGTTGCTGCCGGTCATCTTCAGCACGTTGAACAGGATGTTCGCGGCGTCGAGGTTCGGGCAGATCAGCAGGTTGGCTTCGCCCTTCAGCGAGCTCTCGGGCAGCGCCTTGTTGCGCACTTCGTCCGACAGCGCGGCGTCGCCGTTCATCTCGCCGTCGCACTCGACGTCGGGCGCCATGCGCGAGAACAGGTCGCGCGCCAGCCGCATCTTGCGTGCGGAGGCCCGCTCCGACGAGCCGAAATTGGAATGCGACAGGAACGCCACCTTGGGCGGCAGTCCGAAGTGGCGCACCTCCTCGGCAGCCATCACGGCGATGCTGGCCAGCATCTCGGCGCTCGGGTCCTCGTGGATGAAGGTGTCGGCGATGAACAGCGTGCCCTTGTCGAGCGTCAGCGCGTTCAGCGCGGCAAAGCCGGGCGCACCGCGCTTCAGCCCCGTGACCTCGCGCAGGATCTTCAGGTGGCTGTCGAAGCGGCCGACCAGGCCGCACAGCATGGCGTCGGCATCGCCCAGGTGCACCATCAGCGCTGCGATGGTGGTGTTGGAGCGGCGCACCATGGCCTTGGCGGCGTCGGGCGTGATGCCGCGGCGGCCCATGATCTTGTGGTACGCCTCCCAGTAGTTGCGGAAGCGCGGATCGTTCTCGGGGTCGACGACCTCGGCGTCCTCGCCCAGCCGCAGGTGCAGGCCGGCCTTCTTCACGCGCGCCTCGATGATGTTCGGGCGCCCGATGAGGATGGGTCGCGCGAGGCCTTCGTCCACGGCCAGTTGCGCGGCGCGCAGCACGCGGTCGTCCTCGCCTTCGGCGTATGCCACGCGCTTGGCGGTGGCAACCTTGGCCGCACTGAACACCGGGCGCATGAACATGCCGGTCTGGTAGACGAAGCGCATCAGGTGCTGCCGATAGGCCTCTATGTCCTCGATGGGCCGTGCCGCCACGCCAGATTCCGCAGCGGCCTTGGCCACGGCCGGCGCGATGCGCAGGATCAGGCGCGAGTCAAAGGGCTTCGGAATGATGTAGTCGGGGCCGAAAGCCAACTCCTGGCCTTCGTAGGCAGTGGCCACTTCCTCGCTGATGTCGGCCTTGGTCAGGTCGGCGATCTCGCGCACGCAGGCCAGCTTCATCTCTTCCGTGATCTTGCTCGCGCCGCAATCGAGCGCGCCGCGGAAGATGTAGGGGAAGCACAGCACGTTGTTGACCTGGTTCGGATAGTCCGAGCGGCCGGTGGCGATGATGCAGTCGGGCCGCACGGACTTGGCCAGCTCGGGCCGGATCTCGGGCTCCGGGTTGGCCAGCGCCAAGATGATCGGTTGCGTGCCCATGGTCTTGACCATGTCGGCCGACAGCACGCCGGGCGCCGAGCAGCCGAGGAACACGTCCGCACCGTCGACCACGTCGGCCAAAGTGCGCGCACCCGTATCTTTCTGGGCGTAGCGCTTCTTCGATTCGTCGAAGCCGCCGGCACGGCCTTCGTAGATCAGGCCCTTGGAGTCGACCGCATAGATGTTCGCGATCTTCGCGCCCAGGCCGACCATCACGTCGAGGCAGGCGATGGCCGCCGCGCCCGCGCCGGAGACGGCGATCTTCACGTCCTCGATCTTCTTGCCGACCAGTTCCAGCCCGTTGAGCAAGGCGGCGGCCGAGATGATGGCGGTGCCGTGCTGGTCGTCATGGAACACCGGGATGTTCATGCGCTCGCGCAGCTTCTTCTCTATGTAGAAGCACTCGGGCGCCTTGATGTCCTCGAGGTTGATGCCGCCGAGCGTGGGTTCCAGCGCGGCGATGATGTCGACCAGCTTGTCGGGGTCGTTCTCGGCCAGTTCGATGTCGAACACGTCGATGCCGGCGAACTTCTTGAACAGGCACCCCTTGCCCTCCATCACCGGCTTGCTCGCCAGCGGGCCGATGTTGCCCAGGCCCAGCACAGCGGTGCCGTTGGTGACCACCCCCACCAGGTTGCCGCGCGAGGTGTACTCGGCTGCCATCGCAGGGTCGGCCTCGATGTCGAGGCAGGGGTAGGCGACGCCCGGCGAATAGGCCAGCGACAGGTCGCGCTGGTTCATCAGCGGCTTGGTGGGCGTGACGGAAATCTTGCCCTTGACGGGGCTGCGGTGGTATTCGCGGGCTGCTTCGCGCAGCGCTTCTTCTGCCGGTGACAGGGGGGCGGCCATTTGAAAATCTCCTTGGTTCTCTGGGCTCGGAAGGCTACTCCAAAAGTGCACTGCGTTCGCGTAGTGGAAGCACGGTGGCATGTTTTGGCAGTCAGTCGGGGTGCGCCGGTGGATAAACTCCAGTCCGCAATCGGGGAGGGCTGGGATCACAATGCGCCGGAGGAGGCGCGCTTTCATGGCAATACAGAATCTTGATGAAGCATCGCCCGATGTCGTCGTGATCGGCGGCGGCCCGGCGGGCTCGACGGTGTCGGCCCTGCTGGCGGAGAAGGGGTACGACGTGGTTCTCCTCGAGAAAGCGCAGCACCCGCGCTTTCACATCGGCGAGTCGCTGTTGCCGATGAACATGCCCCTGTTCGATCGCCTGGGCGTGCGCAAGGAAGTCGAGAACATCGGCATCACGAAGCACGGCGGCGAATTCGTCTCGCCCTGGCACGACCACACCAGCCTGTTCCTGTTCGGCGAGGCGATGGACAAGTCCTTCCCCTATGCGGTGCACGTGCGCCGCTCCGAGTTCGACGAGCTGTTGTTTCGCAATGCCGGCAAGCGCGGCGCGCGCACCTTCGAAGGACACAAGGTCACGCATGTCGACATGAATGCTGGCAAGGGCACGCCCGACAACCGTGCGCTGATCAAGGTGAAGGCCGACGACGGCGCCGAAACCGAATGGCGCCCGCGCTTCGTCATCGACGCGAGCGGTCGCGACACCGTGTTGTCGAACCAGCTCGACGCCAAGAAGCGCAACCCCAGGCATGCGAGCGCGGCGATCTTCGGCCACTTCGCCAACGCGAAGCGCACGCCCGGCAAGTACGAGGGCAACGTCACGCTGTTCTGGTTCGACCATGGCTGGTTCTGGTTCATCCCGCTGCGCGACGGCACCACCAGCGTCGGCGCGGTGGCTTCGCCGGCTTACTTCAAGCGGCGCACCGGCACGCTGACCGACTTCCTCATGGAGACCATCGCGCTGGCGCCCAAGCTGGCCGAGCGTCTCAAGGATGCGACGCTGCTGGAAGGCGCGACCACCACCGGTAACTACGCCTACGACTCCAAGTTCTGCCGCGGCGACCGCTTCGCGATGATCGGCGACGCCTATGCCTTCGTCGACCCGATGTTCTCGTCGGGCGTGTACCTTGCGATGAACAGCGCCTTTGCGAGCGCGACCGCGGTGGACCACTGGCTCAAGGGCGAGGCAAAGGAAGCGGAGCAGGCCTTCCGCCAATTCGAGCGGACCATGCGGCACGGGCCGAAGATGTTCTCGTGGTTCATCTACCGCATCACCTCGCCGGCGATCCGCAACATCTTCATGAACCCGCGCAACATGTGGCGCATGCAGGAGGCGCTGATCTCGATCCTGGCCGGCGACCTGTTCCGCAAGACACCGATCTGGCCGCGGCTGATGGGCTTCAAGCTCATCTACTACATCTCGTGCATCACGATCATGAAGCAGTCCTTTGCGACGTGGGCCTGGCGGAGGAAGAATTTGAAGGCGTCGCTGGCTGTGTCGGGGCTGGAGGCGCCTAGGGACGCGGTGTACGAGAAGGGGTGAGGTGGGATTCACTCCCTCTCCCGCTTGCGGGAGAGGGCTGGGGTGAGGGCAAGCCGGGCCCAAGCCCAACCTTTCCCGCCGCCCGGACTGACGGCCATCCGGTCCGCACGGAGCGCGGTGTTGCTACGCTGGAACTACGCTCGCTGCGGTGAACGCACACGCTCGTTGGAACACACCCTCACCCCGGCCCTCTCCCGCAGGCGGGAGAGGGAGTGATCAGAGCGCAGTCGTGCTGCGCTGGTCTCATATATCACTAGTCTGGCTGCACCGGATGCTGCGCCATCGCTTCGAGCGCGCGCACCAGCGCCGAATGATCGGACTGGCCGTGCCCCAAGGCGGCACAGGCGTTCATGAGCTGCGCGGCGCCGGCCGTTTGGGGCAACGCCACGCCGAGCGCGCGTGCGCTCTGCATCGCCAGGTTCAGGTCCTTCTGGTGCAACGCGATGCGGAAGCCGGGCGCGAAGGTTCGCTTGATCATTCGTTCGCCGTGCACTTCCAGGATGCGCGATGCGGCAAAGCCGCCCATCAGCGCCTGCCGCACCTTGGCCGGGTCGGCGCCGGCCTTGCTGGCGAACACCAGCGCTTCGCCCACCGCCGCGATGTTCAGCGCCACGATGATCTGATTGGCCACCTTGCAGACCTGCCCGTCGCCGATGCCGCCGACCAGCGTGATGTTCTTGCCCATCTTGTCGAGCAAGGGCTTCACCTTTTCGAACTCGGCATCCCGGCCGCCGCACATGATGGTGAGGCTCGCAGCCTTCGCGCCGACTTCGCCGCCGGACACCGGTGCGTCCACATAGCCGCAGCCGAGCGCCTCGATCTTCTTGCCGAATCCCTTGGTGGCTACGGGGTCGATGGAACTGCAGTCCACCACGGTCTTGCCCTTTGACAATCCGGCCGCGATGCCGCCTTCGCCGAACAGCACGAGTTCGACGTCGGGCGTGTCGGGCACCATCACGAAGATGATGTCGGCCTGGCGTGCGACCTCGGTGGCCGTCAGGCAGACGGTGGCCTTCGACGCGAAGGGCTCCGGCGCCTTGCCATGCGTGTTGACGAAAAGCTGGTGGCCTGCTTCGAGCAGGTGGCCGGCCATGGGGGCGCCCATGATGCCGAGGCCGATGAAGCCGATCTTCTGGGGTGTGGTGGTGCTCATGCGTTCGTCTCCTCCTCTTGTTAGGTCAGCGCCTCGCGCCAACCGAGGCCATCGGCGGTGGTGGTGCGCGGCTTGTATTCGCAGCCGATCCAGCCGTCATAGCCAATCGCGTCGATGTGCTTGAAAAGCCAGGCGTAGTTGATCTCGCCGGTGCCGGGCTCGCCGCGGCCGGGGTTGTCGGCCAGCTGGATGTGGCCGATGCGCGCGAGCTGCTTGCTGAGCGTGTTGCCCAGCTCGCCTTCCATGCGCTGCGCGTGGTAGATGTCGTACTGGACGAAGAGATTGGGCGAGCCGACCTCGTCGATGATGGCCAGCGCCTGGTCGGTGCGCGTCAGGAAGAAGCCGGGAATGTCGAAGCTGTTGATGGGCTCGATCAGCAACTGGATGCCGGCGGCCTGCAACTCCTTCGCGGCAAAGCGCAGGTTCTCGATCAGCGTGGCCCGGGCGACTTGCGGGCTCACGCCGGGCGGCAGCTTGCCGGCCAGGCAGTTGACGCGCGGGCAACCCAGCGCCGTCGCGTAGTCGATGGCCTTGGCCACGCCTTCGCGGAATTCGGCGGTGCGGGCCGGGTCGCAGGCAATGCCGCGATCGCCGCCGTCCCAGTCACCCGCGGGCAGGTTGTGCAGGACTTGCTTGAGCCGGTTGTCGCGCAGGGCGGCAGTCAGTTCCTGTTTGCTGAAGGCATAGGGGAACAGGTACTCGACTGCCTCGAAGCCGGCATTGGCGGCGGCTTGGAAGCGTTGCATGAACGGTAGCTCGGTGAAGAGCATCGTCAGGTTGGCTGCAAATTTGGGCATGGGTTCAACTTGAAATGAATGTGCGTGGAACACCGCGGCACTGGCGATGCCGGGCCGTTGGTGTAGCCCCTGTGAGGGGGCGGAAGGCGCGCATGAAAGGTGCGCGGAGCCTGGAGCTAGTCCAGCATTGCTGCGGCCACGGCGGTCGGCGCGTCCTCGAGCCCTTCGGCCAGCGCCTCGAACTCGTTGATCGCATCGATCTCGGTGCCCATCGCGATGTTGGTCACGCGCTCGAGCATCACCTCGATCACCACCGGCACGCCGTACTCGGCCATGAGCTGCTCGGCACGCTGGATCGCGCCTTGCATCTCGCCCTGCTTGTAGACGCGGATGCCCTTGCAGCCCAGCCCTTCGACGACCTTCATATGGTCCACGCCATAGCTGGCCTCGATGCCCGCGTCCGGCCCGGCATTGAGGTTGTCGAAACCGAGCTGCACGCAGTAGTCCATCTCGAAGCCGCGCTGGCTTTGGCGGATCAGGCCGAGGTAGCTGTTGTTCACCACGATGTGGATGTAGGGCAGCTTGAATTGCGCGCCCACGGCCAGCTCCTCGATCATGAACTGGAAGTCGTAGTCGCCCGAGAGCGCGACGATCTTGCGGGTCGGGTCCGCGGCCCGCACACCGAGCGCTGCCGAGATGGTCCAGCCGAGCGGGCCGGCCTGGCCGCAGTTGATCCAGTGGCGCGGGTTGTAGACGTGCAGGAACTGCGCCGCCGCGATCTGCGAGAGGCCGATGGTGCTGACGTAGCAGGTGTCGTGGCTGAAGTTGTTGTTCATGCACTGGTACACGCGCTGCGGCTTCATCGGCACGTCGGCGAAGTTGGTCTTGCGCAGCATCGTCTTCTTGCGCTGGCGGCATTCGCCGGCCCAGGTGCCGCGGTCGGGCAACTGGCCCTTGGCCTTCATTTCCTCGGCCACTTCGACGAAGAGTTCCAGGGCGGCCTTGGCATCCGACACGATGCCGAAATCCGGCGTGAACACGCGGCCGATCTGCGTCGGCTCGATGTCGACGTGCACGAAGGTGCGGCCCTTGGTGTAGACCTCGACCGAGCCGGTGTGGCGGTTGGCCCAGCGGTTGCCGATGCCGAGCACGAAGTCGCTCGCGAGCATCGTGGCATTGCCGTAGCGGTGGCTGGTCTGCAGGCCGCACATGCCGGCCATCAAGGGATGGTCGTCGGGGATCGCGCCCCAGGCCATGAGCGTCGGGATGACGGGCACGCCGGTCGCTTCGGCGAAGCGCACGAGCAGGTCGGCTGCATCCGCATTGATGATGCCGCCGCCGGCGACGATCAACGGGCGCTCCGCCGCGTTGAGCATGCCGATGGCCTTCTCGATCTGCGCACGCGAGGCGGCTGGCTTGTAGGGCTTGAGCGGTTCATACGTGTCGATGTCGAACTCGATCTGCGCCATCTGCACGTCGAAGGGCAGGTCGATCAGCACCGGGCCCGGACGGCCTGACCGCATGATGTGGAAGGCCTGCTGGAACACTTGCGGCACCTGGCCCGGCTCGCGCACGGTGACGGACCACTTGGTGACGGGCTTGGAGATCGACTCGATATCGACCGCCTGGAAGTCTTCCTTGTAGATCCGTGCACGCGGCGCCTGGCCGGTGATGCAGAGGATCGGGATCGAATCCGCCGAGGCCGAGTAGAGGCCGGTGATCATGTCGGTGCCGGCCGGGCCGGAGGTGCCGATGCACACGCCGATGTTGCCGGCCACCGCGCGGGTGTAGCCCTCGGCCATGTGGGACGCGCCCTCGACGTGGCGCGCCAGGATGTGCGCGATCGTCCCTTGCTTGCGCAACGCCGAGTACAGCGGATTGATGGCCGCACCCGGCACACCGAACGCCTGCGTCACGCCCTCTTTTTCCATCACCAGCACTGCGGCCTGCGCCGCTGTCATCTTTGCCATGTCGTAGCTCCTTGTGAATGGCTCGATTCTGGGAATCAAAGGGCTTTCCAAGAAGTGGGTACGCAGCCATAAAACCTATTCCAATCCGGAATGAGTGAGTACCATCGATCGCTGCCAGGCCGGCCCGCGGTCGGCAGCAACCCGCCCGAGGAGTGGATGGAATGGATCGCCTTCTTGCCATGGAAATGTTCGTGCGTGTCGTGGAGACCGGCAGCTTCTCCAAGGCTGCGCGCGAGTTCAACACCACGCAGCCCACCGTGACCAAGCAGGTGGCCGCGATCGAGTCGCGCCTGAAGGTGCGCCTGCTCAACCGCAACACGCGCGGCGTGAGCCTCACTGAGACCGGTGCGCTCTACTACGAGAAGTGCAAGGACATCGTGCGCAATGCGGAGGAGGCCGACAACTCGGTGCAGTTGCGCCAGACGCAGGCGCAGGGGCTGCTTCGCATCGGCACGTCGGTGGCCTTCGGGCGCCGCGTGGTGGTGCCGCAGGTGCTGGAGTTCATGGCGCGGCATCCGCAGGTGCAGGTGGACCTGAGCTTCGAGGACCGCTATGTGGACCTGGTGGCGCAGGGCATCGATGTCGCCATCCGCATGGGCAAGCTGGCCGACTCGTCGCTGGGTGCGCGCTTCCTCGGCCGCAATCCGTGGGTCATGGTGGCTGCGCCGAGCTACCTCAAGGCGCATGGCACGCCGAAGCGGGCGCAGGACCTGAGCGCGCATGTGGCGCTGATCTACAGCAGCGTGGTCGGCGACGACGTCTGGCAGATGCACACGCCCAAGGGCGAGCCGGTGACGGTGTCGGTGTCGGGCCGCCTGCGCTCCAACAACGTCTCCGCGGTGCTGGTCGCGGCCCGCAACGGCCTGGGCGTCGCGATGATGCCGCACTACGTGGCAAGCGAATCCCTGGCCACCGGCAAGGTGGTTCGGGTGCTCGCCGACCATGCGCTGGCCGAGCAGGAGATTCACGCGGTCTTCCCGTCGCCGAAGCTGGTGCCTGGCAAGGTGCTGAGCCTGATCGCGTTCATGCAGGGCCGCTTTGCCGAAGGCTGGTGGGCGGGCTGATCATTTCGGCGGCGTGACCACTTCGTCCGGCATGTCGTCCAGGTTGCCCGAGTCCACGAACAGGCCCCACGCCGCCATGAACAGCGCCGCAATCGCCGGCCCGATCACGAAGCCGTTGATGCCGAAGATCGACATGCCGCCGATGGTCGCCATCAGCACGACGTAGTCCGGCATCTGCGTGTCCTTGCCGACCAGCAGCGGCCGCAGGATGTTGTCGACCAGGCCGATCACGCCCACGCCCACGAACACCAGCACGCCGGCCTGCCAGTAGTGGGCGGTCGCGAGAAAGTAGAGCGCCACCGGCCCCCAGATCAGCGCCGCGCCCACGGCCGGCAGCAGCGACAGGAAGGCCATCAGCACCGCCCACAGCAGCGCGCCCTGCACGCCCAGGAACCCGAAGGCCAGCCCGCCGATCGTGCCCTGCGCGATGGCCACGGCCACGTTGCCCTTGATGGTCGCGCGGATCACGGTGGTGAACTTGTTGAGCAGGTAGTGCGTGTGCGGCCGGGCCATCGGCAAGGCGTTGCGCACCGTCTTCGACAGGTCCGCGCCGTCGCGCAGCAGGAAGTACAACAGGTACAGCATGACGAAGAAGCTGACAAGGAACTCGAAGGTGTTCTGCCCGATCGACAGCGCATGCGTCGCGATCGACTGGCTCGCCTGCGACGCGCCGGCCGAGATGCGTGCCTGCCATGCCCCCATGTCGCCGAGGTTGAAACGCCGCGCCAGGTCCATCAGCCAGCGCGGCGTTGCGTCGAGGATCTGCTGGAAGTAGGCGGCGAAGTTGATTTTCCCCGAACCGATCGCCTGCGCCAGCAAGGTGACCTGCTCGATCACGGACAGGGTGATCATGACCAGCGGCAGGATCACCACCACCAGGCAAAGCGCCAGCGTCACCAGCGCCGCGAAGTTGTGCCCCTTGGGCAGCCGCTTCAGCAGCCAGCGGTACATCGGCGTGAACAGGATGGCCAGCGCCATGGCCCAGAACACGGCGCCGAAGAAGGGGAGCAGGATCCAGGCGAAGCCTGCAGTGACAGCCGCCAGCAACGCCAGGAAAACGCCGCGCTGAAGTTGCGATGAATTCATATTCACCGCAGCGTAGCGGGCGCTCAGGTGGCGATGCGTCGCCGGGCAACCGGCGCCAGCGTGGCCCGAAGCCGCGTCGGCGCGTCAGGTTCCACCGCGCGTTCGACCTCGAGTTCCTTCTCGACGTTGCCGATGTGCTCGAGCATGAGCGTGCGCGCCGCCTCGTTGTTGCCGCGCTCGAGCGCCGCGACGATGGCCGCGTGCTCTGCGCATGATTGCGCGGCCTCGTGCTTCGACTGGTAGAGCGTCGCGGCCAGCGTGGTGCGGGCGGTGAGGTCGCGCAGCATGTCGCTGAGCAGGCGATGGCCCATCTGCTCGGCCAGGCAGACGTGGAAGTCGGCCAGCAGGAAGGCGCGGGTGGCGGCATCGGCGCCATCGATCGCGCGCTGCTCGTCGGCGATGTGCTCGCGCAGCCGCTTGATCACCCTTTGCAGCGGCTTGCCGGCGTCGCCGAGGATGCCCGACTCGACGATGCGCCGCGCCGAGAACGCGTCGCGCGCCTCCTCGGCCGACGGCTCCACCACGAACCAGCCGCGCTTCGATTGCACCTCGACGAAGCCGCGCGCCTGCAATTGCATCAACGCCTCGCGCACCATCGTGCGGCTCACGCCGAAGTGGGTGGCCAGGGCCTGCTCGCCGAGCCGCTCGCCGGGGGCCAGCTTCTGCGCAAGGATGGACTCGACCACCTGCTCGGCGATGACCGTCGGGGACACGGCCGCCATCGGAGGCACCACGCCAGGCACTTCTTGGTCCTTCATCTTCAATGGCTGGGTGTGAGTGCGGGCGACACGACCACGCCGGGTTCGGCCAGCGGTTCGTCGTCCGGGGAATAGTTGCCGTCGAGCACCGCATGCGCGCGCTTGCGGTCGATGTCGCCTTCCCATGCCGCGATGGCGACGGTGGCAACGCAGTTGCCGACCAGGTTGCCGAGTGCTCGGGCGATGCCCATGAACCAGTCGACCGACAGCACCAGCACCAGCCCGATCGCGGGGATGGCCGGGATGGCATGCAGCGTGGCCGCCAGCACCACGATCGCGGAGCCCGGCACGCCGTGCGCGCCCTTGGAGGTGACCAGCGCGATCGCGAGGATGGTCAGCAGGTCGGACATCGAGATCGGCGTGTTGGTCGCTTGAGCGATGAACACGGCCGCCAGCGTGATGTAGATCGAGAAGGCGTCGAGGTTGAACGAATAGCCGGTCGGGATCACCAGGCCCACCGTCGAGTCGCGGATGCCCATGTGGCGCAGCTTGGCCATGATCTGCGGCAGCACGCTGTCGGACGAGGTGGTGGCGAAGACGATGGTCAGTTCCTCGCGCAGGTAACGCAGCAGCTTGACCAGGCTGAAGCCCGACATGCGCATGATCAGCCCGAGCACCCCGAACACGAAGATCAGCACCGACGCGTAGTACAGCGCCACCAGCATGCCGAGCTGCTTGAGCGAGCCGATGCCGTACTTGCCCACCGTGAAGGCGATGGCGCCGAGCACGCCGAGCGGTGCCAGCTTGATGAGAATGCCCATGATCTTGAAGAGCACCAGCGAGAGCGCGTCCACCACCTGCGCGACCGGCTTGCCGAGGTCGCCGAGCAGCGTCAGCGCACAGCCGAACAGCACCGCGAACAGCAGCACCTGCAGCACGTCGCCGGTGGCGAAGGCGTTGACCACGGTCGTCGGGATCAGCCGCATCAGGAACTCGACCGTGCCCCCGCTGCTGAGCTTGTCGGCGTTGGACGCATAGGCGCTCATGGCCGAGGCGTCGAGCAGTTTGGGGTCGACGTTCATGCCCACGCCGGGCTTGAACACGAAGGCGAGCACCAGGCCCAGCGCGAGCGCGATGGTGGTCAGCACCTCGAAGTAGACCAGCGCCTTGACGCCGACGCGCCCGACGCGCTTCAGGTCGCCCGCGCCGGCGATGCCATGCACCACCACGCAGAACACCAGCACCGGAATGATCATCTTGATCAGCTTGATGAAGCCATCGCCGAGCGGCTGCAGCTTGGTGCCGAAGGCGGGCCAGAACAGGCCGACCAGCACGCCGATGACCAGCGCGATGACAACCTGGCCAAAAAGGGATTTCGCGAAACGGGGCATGAAAGAGGCTCCTGTTCAAAGTGCAAGGTTGCATGCAACATCGATCAATCTTGCATGCAAGAAATGTAGGCAAGATTGCGATGAAAACGCAGAGGGTATTCCCGGAGCACGCAAGCTGCTAGAACGTGGCCTCGCGCGTTGCATCCAACGCAAGACCCGTTCCACGGCGCAGCCGCGGCGAACCCCCGTCGCAGGGAGATCGACGAATGAAAACCGGACACGACTTGCAGCTCTGCGGGATGAAGCCATGACGCGCGCCGTTTCCTTGCCTTCAGGCGGCTCGATGCCTGTGCTCGGCCTGGGCACCTGGCGGCTGGGCGAAGTTGCGAATCGGCGGGATGCAGAAGTCGCGGCCGTGCGTTCTGCCATCGCCATGGGGTACCGGCTGATCGATACCGCCGAGATGTACGGCGACGGCGGTTCCGAGGAGGTCGTCGGCCAAGCCATCGCCGAGGCTGTCCGCGCCGGCGAGGTGCGGCGTGACGAGTTGTTCATCGTCAGCAAGGTCCTGCCGCACAACGCCAGCCGCAAGGGCACCGTGCAGGCCTGCGCGCGGAGCCTGGGCAGGCTGGGGATCGACCGCATCGACCTGTACCTGCTGCACTGGCAGGGCTCGCACCCGTTGCGCGATACCTGTGCAGCGTTGCAGGCGCTGGTGGCGCAGGGCGACATCGGCCAATGGGGCGTGAGCAATTTCGACGTCGACGACATGGCCGAACTGAATGCGCTCGGCGAGGGCAAGGCTTGCGCCGCCAACCAGGTCTACTACTCGCTGGGCGAGCGAGGTCCGGAGTTCAGCTTGCTGCCCTGGCTGCGCAACCACGGCCAGCCGATGATGGCCTACAGCCCCATCGACCAGGGAGCGCTGGCCACCAGCCCGGAGTTGGGTGCGCTGGCCGCCCTGCGCGGCGTGACGGCGGCGCAGATCGCGCTTGCGCGGCTGCTGGCCGAGCCCGGTGTCGTCGCCATTCCCAAAGCGGTTCGCGCAGTACACCTGCGCGAGAACCTCGCCGCCGCCGAATTGACGCTTGAACCCGAGGAGATCGCGGCGATCGATCGCTTGTACCCGCCGCCCCGACGCAAGGCCCCCCTCGCGATGATCTGATGCGTTGCGCGCTCAGGTTCGCTTGGCGCCCCGCATCATTGCCATGTAGATCACGGCGCCAGCGATCGCCCCGATGAACCAGCCGAAGTTGTTGTCCGGAATCACGTGGAACAACTGTGCGGCGAACTCCCAGCCGATGGCGATGGCGCTCGAGAGGCCCAGCGCAGCCAGGCCCACCTTGTTCCAGCCGCCGTCGTAGTTGTAGCGGCCATTGGGCGCCATCGTGTAGAGCTGCTCGACGTCGACCACCTGCTTCTTCAGAAGGTAGAAGTCGGCCACCATCACGCCGAACATCGGCGCCAGCACCGCGCCGAACACGCTCACGAACACGGTGATCGCCTTCGGGCTGTCGACGAAGATCCACGGGCAGACGCAGACGGCCAGGATCGAGGCAATGAGCCCGCCCTTCTTGAAGCTGATGTGGCGCGGGAACAGATTGGCGATGTCGAATGCCGGTGAGACGAAGTTGGCGACGATGTTGATGCCCATCGTGGCGATGATGAAGGTCACGCTACCCAGCACGACGGCCCACTTGTTGTCGATCTTCCCGACGATCTCGATCGGGTCCATGATCATGTGGCCGAACACCTTGGCGCTGCCGGAGGTGACCACCACCACGATGATCGCGAACAGGATGAAGTTGATCGGCAGTCCGAGAAAGTTGCCGATCTTCATGTCGCGCTCGGTCTTGGCGTAGCGCGAGAAGTCGCCGAAGTTTAGCAGCAGCGCGGCGAAGTAGCTCACCACCAGCAGGACCGCGTTGCCCATCGCGATCCACGCTTCGCCGCCGGTCAGCACCTTGTCGCTGAGCGTGAGGTCGAGCGACCAGCCGGCCTTCCAGATGATCCAGCCCATCAGCAGGAACATCACCAGGTAGACGGCCGGGCCGCAGAAGTCGATGAACTTGCGGATCGCTTCCATGCCGCGCTGGAAGATCAGCAGCTGGAAGAACCACATGAACAGGAAGCAGGCCCAGCCCAGCATGTCGAGCCGCAGGAAGCTCATGCCGTGCAGCGATGCCGCGTCGGGAAAGAACACCAGCACCAGCGTGGCCACCGCCTTGGACGCGAAGTAGGTCTGTACGCCATACCAGACGATGCCGACCACGCCGCGGATTACCGCCGCGAAGTTCGCGCCCATCACGCCGAGGCTGACGCGCGCCATCACCGGGAACGGAATGCCGTGCTGCTGGCTCGGCCGGCCGATCCAGTTCATGAGGACGTTGACCACCGAGATGCCGATCACCAGCGCCGCCAGCACCTGCCAGCCGGAGAGCCCGAGCAGGAACAGGCTGGCCGCGAAGGTGTAGCCGCCGACGCTGTGCACGTCGGACATCCACATCGCGAACACGCTGTAGTAGGACCAGCCTTTGCGCGCGCCGGTGACGGGCGCCAGGTCTTCGTTGATGAGCCGGGGGTCTGCGCCCCGGATGCCGTGATCGCCGTGTTCCATGGTGTCCGCCTGCAGTGATGGGTGAGGGGAAAGAGATCACCTCGGCGTGCACCGTGGTGTACGCTAAACTGTATACACTTTAGTCGAGAGCTCGTATGGCGGAAAACCCTGAGCCGTACGGCTGCTTGCTCCGCCGGCCCCCTCCGGGCGCCGCCGGAAGGGCCGACCCCGCCACCTCATGTCAGATGCCGGCCCGCGTTGCTCAATGCGCCTCGGCCTGCTTGGCCGCCGCGATGATCGCGTCCTCGTCGTGCTTCGCCCCGTTCAGGAACAGGTTCAACGCCACCGCGCAGATCGAGGTCAGCAGGATGCCCGACTCGATCAGCGAGTGGATGCTGTGCGGCATCCACTGCTTGAAGTTGGGCGCGATCAGCGGAATCATGCCGAAGCCGATCGACACCGCCACGATCATGGCGTTGTAGCGGTTGGTCTTGAAGTCCACGTTGGCCAGGATGCGGATGCCGGTCGCGGCCACCATGCCGAACATCACCAGCCCGGCGCCGCCCAGCACCACGGTCGGCAGCGACTCCACCAGCGCCGCCATCTTCGGCAGCAGCCCCAGCACGATGAGGATCACGCCGCCGGCCACGCAGACGAAGCGGCTCTTGACGCCGGTCACCGCCACCAGGCCCACGTTCTGCGAAAAGCTGGTGTACGGGAAGGTGTTGAAGATGCCGCCGATCAGCGTGCCCAGCCCGTCCGTGCGCAGGCCTCGCGCCAGGTCTTGCTGTGTGATCTTGCGACCGGTCATCTCGCCGAGCGCGAGGAACATGCCGGTCGACTCGATCATCACCACGATCATCACCAGCGTCATCGTCAGGATCTGCAGCGCATCGAACTGCGGCATGCCGAAGTGGAAAGGCGTCACGATGTCGACCCATTCCGCCTTGCCGACCTTCTCGAAGGTCATGATGCCCATCATCGTGGCAACGACGGCGCCGATGACGATGCCCAGCAGCACCGAGATGTTGGCCACGAAGCCCTTGGCGTACTTGACGATCAGCAGGATCGACACCAGCACCAGCGCCGCGATGCCCACGCCGGTGAGGTCGGCATATTTGGGGTTGGGCACGGTCGGCACGATGGCCAGGCCCTTGGGCACCGGCGGCAGCGCGGAGCCCGGCGCCGTGATGTCCGACAGCCACTTGGTGTAGGCCGGGTCGACCACGTTGGGCGCGGTCGGGCCGAAAGGGTTGCCGAAGATCCAGTTGATGCCCACGCGCATCAGGCTGATGCCGATCACCGCGATGATGGTGCCCGTCACCACCGGCGGGAAGAAGCGCAGCATGCGGCTGACCAGCGGCGCGATCAGGATCGAGACGATGCCCGCGCCGATGATCGAGCCGAACAGCAATTGCGCACCGGCCGTGCCCGGGTTGGCGTTGGCCATGGCCACCATCGGCGCCACGGAGGCGAAGGTCACGCCCATCATCACCGGCAGCTTGACGCCGAACCACTGCGTGGCGCCCAGCGACTGGATCAGCGTGGCGATGCCGCAGCAGAACAGGTCGGCCGAAATCAGCATCGCCACTTCATCCGGGCTCAGCTTGAGCGCGCGGCCGACGATCAGCGGCACCGCGACCGCGCCGGCATACATCACCAGCACGTGCTGGAGCCCCAGCGCCGTCAACTTGCCGGCCGGCAATCGTTGGTCGATAGGGTGGACGGAGGACGAACCGGCTGAACTCATGAAGGACTCCTGGGCGGACGAATGGGCGGCGCACGAACGGGGCGGCGAATGCTGCGTGCACGCAAAGAATAGGCCCGCGGCGCAAATCGAAAAAGACGCACAATCCAATAAATCAATCTGGATTCGCGATGAAAGCCTCCCTGGCCGAGATGCGGGTGTTCGTGGCGCTGGCGGAACATGGGCACTTCACACGTGCGGCCGAGCGCCTGGGCATGTCGCAGTCGTCGTTCAGCGCGTCCCTGGTCAAGCTCGAAAAGCAGCTCGGCACGCGCCTCTTCGACCGCCACACGCGCGCATGCCGCGTCACCGAGGCCGGCGCCGCCTTGCTGCCCGCGGCGCGGCGCCTCGTCGCGGACTGGGACCATCTCTTTGCCGATGCGCGCGACTTCGCCCGTTTCTCGCGCGGACGCGTGGCGGTCGCCGCGCCGAGCGCGCAGTGCGCCTTGCTGCTGCCACCGGTGATCCGGGCCTTCGGCGCCTCGCATCCGGGCGTGCGCGTGGTGGTGCAGGACGTGCCCGAGCACGAAGTCCAGGAGCTGGTGCGAAGCGGCGTGGCCGACCTGGGCATTGCCACGCAGACCGATGCGCGCACCGATCTGGTTTCCACCGCCATGTCTTCCGACGAGTTCATCGCCGCTCTGCCGCCGAGCCACCCGCTGGCGTCGCGCCGTTCGCTCGAATGGGCGCAACTGGCGCGCGAGCCCCTGATCGGCTACCTGCCGGGCAATCCGGTGCGTCGCATGCTCGAGGAGAAGCTGGCCGAGCGCGGCATCGTGCTGGCCTATGCCTACGAGATCGCACTGCCCTGGACCATGATCGGCCTGGCGCGCGAGGGGCTCGGCATCGCCGTCGTCACCATGGCGCTGCGGCCGCTGGCGCAATGGAACGGGCTGGAGATTCGCACCGTCGGCCGGCCGCAGTTCGCGCGCACCATGACCTTGCTGCGTGCACCGGGCAATTCGCTGTCGCCGGCTGCGGCGGCGTTTCGGGAGTTGCTGCTCGGCAGCGCCGTGCCGGAGGCATGACGGCGGACTCGGGGGCGGCGTTCAGGTGACAGTCATTTACTTTCTCCAGAATTCGTTCGAACGCGCCTGAGAACAGGCCCTGATGCGTCGTCTGACATGGAGGCCGAATCCGTGCATCGTCCGTCCCTTGCAATCGCGGTCCTGCTGTGCGGTGGCGGCGGTGGCGCGCTGGCGCAATGCGTGCCGGCAAGCGCGGCCCTTGGCGTTTCTTGCGGCACTTCGCTTCGGCCCGAAACCGGCGCGTACATGGGCAATCGCCGCATCACGGATCTGCTCTTCGTCTACAGCCTCGACGACAGGATGGGCGACGGTTCCGTGTCCACGGCAAGCCAGGGCGCGTCGGGTGCGGACCGCGGCTTCTGGATGCGCACGGGCGGCGAGGGCTTCCGCCTGAAGGATGACGGCATCGGCTTCGGTGTCGACAGCAAGCAGGCCGTCTTGCAGGCCGGCGTGGATGTCTGGCAATGGTCGCTGGGCAGCACCGGCCGGCTGTCGGTGGGTGCGTTGCTCAGCGTCGGCGGCGGCCGCACCGACGGCACCGCACCCGGCCGCCTGTTCACCGCGCAGGGTCGCACCGATGGCGGCGGCTTCGGCTTCTATGCCACCTGGTACCAGGACGACCAGACCCGGCTCGGCTGGTATGCCGACACCTGGACGCAATACGCCCGCTTCCGCAACGAGGTCGAGAGTCCGCTGATCCGGCAAGCCAGCTATACGTCGCACAACGGCATGGCGTCGGTCGAGACAGGGTATGCGCTGCGCCTGTCGGACAACAGTTCCTGGGTGATCCAGCCCCAAGGCCAACTCATCTATGCCCACAACCACGCCTACAACGTGACTCAGTCCGACGGCACCCAGGTCGACGGCGCAAAGCGCGGCGGCTGGACGTCGCGCCTGGGCGTGCGCATGTACCCTGGCTGGATCGGGGACGGCGACACGCGCATCAAGCCCTATGCGGCCATCAACTGGCTCTACGACCACCTGGAGGATGAGCTGACGTACGGCAGTCAGTTGCCGAGCAAGGACGTGTTTCCCACCAGCCGCTACGAACTGAAGGCCGGCGCCGACCTCCGGTTCGCAGGCGGGTGGGCCGGATGGGGGGATATCGGGTGGCAGGCTGGGTCGTCGTACAGCGCCTGGACGGCGCGGGCGGGGATGAAGTACAGCTGGTGATCAGGTGCCAGCAGGCCCGGTGGTTTCATTCAGGGGTGGGCGATCTCGCCGAGGTAGCGCTCCACGGCATTGCGCCAGAGTTCGGGCCGCGCATGGATGCCGTGGCCGCCTTGACCGGCGCCGGGGTCGATGACCATGAAGTCGGCCTTGCCACCGGCGGCGACAAAGGCATCGTGATTCTTGCGGCTGTGCGTGACCTTGTAGAACGGGTCGTTCTCGCCGTAGAGCCAGAGTTCGGGCTTCCTGAACGATGCGCCGCGTTCGAAGGCCGGTGCGTTGATGGCGTCCACTTGCGGACAGCCGTCGCCCATCCAGCCGCCGACGAAGTTGATGACGCCTGCAAAGCGCTCGGGGTGCATGCCGGCGTAGGCGACCGACAGGACGCCGCCCCTCGAGACGCCGGCGATCACACTGCGCCCGGCGTCGACCTCGGGTTTGGCGAGCAGGAAGCTGGCGGCGGCGTCGACGTCGGCCAGCGCGTGGTCGAAGCCCGCCAGTGAAAGCGCTGGATTGCAGCTGTAGGCTGAGCGTTCGCGGTTGAAGCCTTCGTCATAGAGCCCGTCCGACTTCCCTCGGCCGCGCCGCTGCGGGTACGCGACCATCCATCCCTTGCCGGTGAAGTACTGCGTGAGGGTCGGGCTGGTAAAGGTGCTGGTGAAGAGGGCGGGGTTGTCGCCATTGCCGGTCGAGCCATGGTTGACCATCAGCAAGGGGAAGGGCCCTGCGCCCGCCGGCTTGAAGATCACGACTTCAAGCGTCACGGGCTTGCCTCCTTCGACGAAGGGTGTCGGAATGCGTTCGACCACGCGTTGCGGCCCGCCGGCATCGTCCCTGGACAAGACGCCTGCGGCGAACTCCGTCGCACTGCGGCGAGACAGGAACTCCATCACGCCAGCGTCACGCAGGCGGAACACAAGCTGCCTGCCATTGGTCAGCGTGCCCTGCAGTTCGCCGTCGGCATTGAAGCGTGCATCGAATCGTTCGCTGTAGCGCCCCATCGCGGAGGACGCCGCGGCATAGACGATCGTCGCGCCTTGATCGGTGACCTGCTCGACGGCCAGCCTGACGTCGCAGATGCGCGCCGCGCAAGCCCAGCCTGACCATGTGCCGCTCCAGCGTTGGCGGGACGCCGGCAATGCGGCGTCTGGCGCGTGCACCGCTGCGTCCGCCGGGAGCGCGGCCATGACGGCGCTCTCCGATGCGTCGGGCTCCAGTGACGACATGTAGTCCGGCCAGCGCGTCTGGCCAGACGCCAGGCCGGCCCACAGGACAAGGCCGATGAAGAGCGCGCGGCGGAGCACCGCGCTCAGGCCAGCAAGTCCGCCAGCGTGCGCGCGATCACCTTGGTGGCGCGGCGCAGGTCTTCGAGCACCACGCGCTCGTCGCTGCGCTTGGCATGCGACTCCAGCACGGTGCGCGGGCCGGCGCCATAGATCACGCCGGGAATGCCTGCCTCGCCGTAGAGCCGCACATCGGTGTAGAGCGGCGTGCCGACCGCCTTCAGCGGCTCGCCGAAGATGGCCTCGCCATGCTTCTGGATCGCATCGACCAACGGCTTGTTGCCGGGCGACGGCTGCATCGAGTTGGCCAGCAGCAGGCGCTTGATGTCGACAGTGATGCCCGGCAGCTCCGCCGCCGCATCGGTGATCACCTTGCGGATGCTGGCTTCGACCTCGACCGGATTTTCTTCGGGAATCATGCGGCGGTCGACCTTCAGGACGACCTTGCCGGGCACCACGTTGGTGTTGGTGCCACCTTCGATGCGGCCCACGTTCACGTAGGGATGCGTGATGCCCTCGACCTTGGAGGTGACCTGCTGGTAGAGCGTGTTCTGCGCATACAGCGCGGTGAGGATCTTCGTCGCGCCTTGCAGCGCGTCGATGCCGCTGGTCGGGATGGCCGCGTGCGCCATCTTGCCGTGCACCGTCACTTCCATCTGCAGGCAGCCGTTGTGCGCGGTGACGACTTCGTAGCTGAAGCCGGCGGCGATCATCAGGTCGGGCTTGGTCAACTGCTTTTGCAGCAGCCAGCCCGGGCCGAGCAGGCCGCCGAATTCCTCGTCGTAGGTGAAGTGCAACTCCACGGTGCCCTTGCTCGGCTGGGCGACGGCTTCGAGCGCGCGCAGCGCGAAGGTGAAGCTGGCGAAGTCGCTCTTGCTGACGGCGGCGGCCCGGCCGTAGAGGGCGCCGTCCTTGATCTCGCCGCCGTAGGGGTCGTGCGTCCAGCCTTCGCCGGGCGGCACCACGTCGCCGTGGGCGTTGAGGGCGATGGTGCGGCCGGGGCCGTACTTGCGGCGCACGATCAGGTTGGTGATCGATTCGAGGCCGTAGTCCTTCACTTCCTGCTCGGGCACGGCGTGCTTCTCGGCTTCGAAGCCGAACTCCTTCAGCAGCTCGGCCGTGCGTTCCGCATGCGGCGCGTTGTTGCCGGGCGGCGTGTCGGTGGGCACCTGCACCAGTTGTTGCAGGTACTTCACTTCCTCGTCGAAGTGGGCGTCGATCCAGGCGTCTAGCTTTGCGTAGTCAGTCATATATTCAGGCCGTCAGGTTGTTCAGGAGATGCTGGAAGGCCTCGACGGCCAGCTGCATGTCGTCCGAGGTGCTCGATTCGAGCGGGTTGTGGCTGATGCCGGAGTTGATGCCGCGCACGAACAGCATGGCTTGCGGCATGACCTCGTGCAGCTTCATCGCGTCGTGGCCGGCGCCGCTGGGCATGCGGAACAGCGGCAGGCCGAGCGAGCCGACCGCGTCTTCCCAGCGCGCTTGCCATTCGGGCGCGCTGGGCGCGGCGGCCGCGCGCATGGTTTCTTCCAGCGTGTAGCGCACGCTGCGGCGCTCGCAGATGTCCTTGAGCGCGGCCAGGATGTCGTTGGCCATGCTGTCGCGTTGCGCGTTGTTCGGCGCGCGGATGTCGAGGCTGAACTTGCAGTTGCCAGGCACCACGTTGATGGAGCCATTGGGTACCTGCAGCATGCCGACGGTGGCGACCGAGTCGCCATCCTTCGCGGCGCGCTGCTCGGCGAAGAGGATCAACTCCGCCACCGCCGCGGCCGCGTCGTTGCGACGGTCCATCGGCGTGGTGCCGGCGTGGCTGGCCATTCCGATGATTTCGCCCACATAGCGCACACTGCCGTTGATCGAGGTGACGATCCCGAGCGGCAAGTCCTTCTCGGTCAGCACCGGCCCCTGCTCGATGTGCACCTCGACGAAGCCAAGGTACTGCGCCGGGTCGCGCTGGATCTTCGGGATGTCTTCTTCCTTCAGGCCCGCATGCTTCATGGCCTCGCGCATGGTGATGCCGTCGGCATCCTGCTGGTCCAGCCATTCCGGGTTGAAGTGGCCGATGAGCGCCCCGGACCCGAGGAAGGTCGCCTTGTAGCGCTGGCCTTCTTCTTCCGCGAAGCCGACCACTTCGAAGGCGAAGGGCAGGCGCTTGCCCTGGCGATGGAGTTCGCGCACGCAGGCCATCGGCACGAAGATGCCGAGCCGGCCGTCGTACTTGCCGCCGTTGCGCACGGTGTCGTAGTGCGAGCCGGTGATCAGCGCCTTGGCGCCAGGCGTCGCGCCTTCGTAGCGGCCGACCACGTTGCCGACCGCGTCGATGTGCACCGAGTCGAAGCCGCACTCGGTCATCCAGGTGGAGATCAGTGCGGCACAGGCGCGGTGCGCGTCGGTGAGGTAGGTGACGGTGAGCTGGCCCAGTTCGGCATAGCCCGAGTCGGTGTAGACCGCGAGTTGTTCCTGCCAATCCCACACCTCGTTGCCCAGCGTGATGTCGCGGCCGAACTTGTCGTTCAGGCGGATCTCTGCGATGCGGTGGATGTTGCGCATCGCCTCGCCCAGTTCGAACGAGGGGTGATGGTGCACGCGGCGCTCGAAGGTCTCGATGATGGTCTTCTTGTTCAGCCCCGTGCCGCGCGGCCCGCGCACCGCGAGGATGAAGGGGAAGCCGAACTTCTCGCCGTAGGCCTTGTTGAGCCCGCGAATGTGTGCGAGTTCTTCGGGCGTGCAGTTGGTGAGGCCGGCCTTGCCCTGCTCGTTGGTCGATTCGGCAGTCAGCGTCTTGGCTTCCATCGCCTTGCCGGCCAGCTCGGGGTGCACGCGGATCAGGCCGAGCTTCTCGTCCTCGCTGGCACGCTCCAGCACCTGCACCATCGCCAACTTCAGATGCGCGAGCGACTTGAAGGGCCGCTCGGCCAGCGCGCGCTCGCCCACCCAGGGCGAGTGCTCGTAGATGCCGTCGAGCATGGCGACGGCTTCAGGCGCCGAAGCGCTGTTCAGTTGTTCGATGGTCAGTGCCATTTGGAGTCTCCCTTTATGCAGTGAACGGGTGCACTTTCTTCCAGTGCTGTGCGATGTCGATGCGGCGGCATACCCAGACCTTGTCGTGCTTCTGCACATGGTCGAGGAAGCGCTTCAACGCGCCGATGCGGCCGGGCTTTCCGAGCAGGCGGCAATGCATGCCGATGCTCATCATCTTGGGCGCCTCTTCGCCTTCGGCATACAGCGCGTCGAAGCTGTCGCGCAGGTAGTTGAAGAAGTGCTCGCCGGTGTTGAAGCCCTGGGCCTGCACGAAGCGCATGTCGTTGCAGTCGAGCGAGTAGGGCACCACCAGGTGCGGCACCACGCTGCCGTCGGACTTGGTGACCTGCATGTAGAAAGGCAGGTCGTCGCCGTAATAGTCGCTGTCGTACTCGTAGCCGCCGTGGTCGGCCAGCAGGCGGCGCGTGTTGGGGCTGTCGCGGCCGGTGTACCAGCCCAGCGGCCACTGGCCCTTGGTCATGTCGCGGATGACATGCGTGGCCAGGTCCATGTGCCGCTTCTCGTTGGACGCGGGCAGGTTCTGGTAGTGGATCCAGCGCAGGCCGTGGTTGGCGATCTCGTAGTCGTTCTTCAGGAATACGTCGAGCAGCTCGGGGTAGCGCTGCAGGGCCATGCCGACACCGAAGACGGTCATCGGCAAGCCGCGCGATTCGAACTCGCGCAGGATGCGCCAGACGCCGGCGCGCGAGCCGTACTCGTACATCGACTCCATCGTCATGTGGCGGTTTTCGTAGGCCTGCGCGGTGACCAGTTCGGAGAGGAAGGTCTCCGAGGTCGGGTCGCCGTGCAGCACGTTGTTTTCGCCGCCTTCCTCGTAGTTGAGGACGAACTGGACGGCGATCTTCGCGCCGTTGGGCCACTGGGCATGGGGAACATTGCGGCCGTAGCCGATCATGTCCCTTGGGTAGGGAGTCTTCGGGGAATCGCTCATGATGGTTTGCGCCGCTAGGACAGCGCGAGGGAAATATCGTTTGTCGGAACCTTGCGGTCGAAGGTCAGGTTGGCCTCGACGTTCTCAAGGTGTTCAGTCATCAGGCGCACTGCGCGTTCTTCGTCCCTCGCCGCCAGCGCTTTCACGATGTCGGCGTGCTCATCATTCGAATGTTCTGCTGCACTGGCGCTCTGATACATCAAGGTGATCAAAGCGCAGCGTGAAATCAGCTCTCCCAGGATCTGGGCCAATACCGTGTTGCCCATGAGTTCCGCCATGCGCACATGGAAGTCGCCCAGCAACTCGGTGCGGCCCGAGATGTCCTCGCCTGCGACGGCGGATTTCTCCAGCGCCACGTGTTCCTTCAACGCCTTGATCTTGGCCGGGGTGACGGTGCGCACGAAGGCGCGCGTCATCTCGGCTTCGAGCATGCGGCGCACCGCGAAAACCTGCCTTGCCTCGTCCACCGCAGGCGCCGCCACGAAGGCACCGCGCGCGGGCTCCAGCCGGATCAAGCGGTTTTGCGAGAGCTGGAACAGGGCTTGCCTGACCAGCGTGCGCGACACGCCGAAGTGGTCCGCCAGCTTCTGCTCGGCCAGCTTGGTGCCGGGCTGCAGGCGGTGGTCGACAATGGCTTTGGTCAGCGCGTCGACGATAGAGCGAGTGGCGGATGAGGACTCCATGATTTTTATGATAGTCCGAAAGTCAAGAACTGTATACACTTTTGTCCACCGGAATTTCCCGCGACAAAATTTCCAGGAGCGTTTCTCATGGGCTTGAGCACACACGTACTCGACACGATGCATGGCGGCCCGGCGGCCGGCATGTCCGTGGCGCTTTACACCACCGACGGCGAGCAGGCCACGCTGGTGCGCCAGTTCACGCTGAACCACGACGGCCGCAGCGACGGCCCGCTATACGACAACACCACCATCAAGGTCGGCACCTACCGGTTGGTGTTCGACGTGGCGGGCTATTTCAAGGCGAAGGGCGTGACGCTGCCCGAGCCCAATTTCCTGAACAAGGTGGCGCTGGACTTCGGCGTGGCGCATACCGACCAGCACTATCACGTGCCGTTGCTGGTCAGCCCCTGGAGCTATTCCACCTACCGCGGTTCGTGAACCGCGTCAGTGGTTACAGCTGCCCTTCGCTGAGTGTGTCCAGTTGAAAGCGACCGCCCTTGTCCCACAGCCAGGTGTCGGTGTACGTCACCTTGCCCAGCTTCGTGGCGACGGGGAAGGGCGAGGCGGCGAGCACGGTGCGCTCGATCTCGGCAATGACCTCCGGCGCATGCTGCGGCGCACGCATCCAGTGCATCGAGACGACCTTGCCGCCGGCGTCGACATTCACCTCCAGCGTGCCGATGGCATAGAGCATCGGCGGCAGCTTGCCCTCGTAGATGCGTTGCGCATTGATCTCGTAGATGTGGCGGGCGGCATCGCGCCGGTAGTCGCGTGCAGTGCCGGCGTTCGACGGGCGGGGCGGGGCGGTCGCGGCCTTGTCGCGGCCCGGCGTGGCATTGCTCAACTGGCCGGGAACGGTGCCGGTGCTGCCGCAGCCGGCGAGCCACGCGGCGCAGAGCAGGGCGCTGGCTTGGGCGAGTCGGCGCAGGGTGGGCGAAAGGTTCATCGGCGGGGTTATACCGTGCTCGCAAAACCCGAGGGCAACTGGAGGTTTCGGCGCCTTGCCCGGCAGGTCCCGACCGCGGCGCACGGCCTGGAGATGTTCCAGTGAGCGGCGACGTCGACCTGCTGCTCGACCGCCTGTCGCGCGAGGACGGCGTGCTGGTGCGCATCACCCGCACCCAGGGCTCCGCGCCGCGCGAAGCCGGCACCTGGATGGCGGTCTGGGCCGATGGGCTCACCGCCACCATCGGCGGCGGCCAGCTCGAGTTCCAGGCCACGCAGGAGGCACGCGACTGGCTGTTGGGCGGCGCGCCCATCCCTGAGGTGCGGCGCTACCCGCTCGGCCCGAGCCTGGGACAGTGTTGCGGCGGCGTGGTGTTTCTTTCGTATCAGCACATCTCGGCAGGCGACCGTGCCGCACTGCAGCGCGAACTCGTGGCCCGGCTGGCGCCGGCGGCGCTGTTCGGCGGCGGCCACGTAGGCGCGGCGCTGGCGCGCTTGCTGGCCGGCCTGCCGTATTCGGTGCGCTGGATCGACAGCCGGGACGGCGTGTTCCCCGACGCCCTGCCGGCGCAGGTCGAAACCGAATACTCCGAGCCGGTGCAGGACGCAGTGGCCCAGCTTGCGCCCGGTTCGCACGTGGTGATCATGAGCTTCAGCCATGCGGAAGACCTCGACATCGTCATCGCCTGCCTGAAGCGCCTGCGCGAGCGCGATGACCTGCCTTATGTCGGCCTGATCGGCAGCAAGACCAAATGGGCGACCTTCAGGCACAGGCTGGAGGCGCGCGGGTTTGCGGAAAGCGAGCTGGCGCGGATTACGTGCCCCATCGGCGTGCCGGGCATCACCGGCAAGGAGCCGGAGGTGATCGCCGTTGCGGTTGCGGCACAGTTGTTGCAACTGCGCCAAGGCTGAAAAACTATGGACGCAGCGCGAAAAAATTGTATACACTTCGGTCCACAAGCCGCAGCGGAGCGAGGGAATCGCGGCTTTCTTTCTGTTCACAGCCCCGCAGTGGTGAGCAGAGGTAAACATAAACGCGGCGCCAAGCAGTGCCGCCAGGGTTGAGAGCATCATGGAAAGCTACTACCTCGATTGGGCCAATCTGCTCCTGCGGTGGGTCCACGTCATCACCGCGGTCGCATGGATCGGCGCCTCGTTCTATTTCGTGATGCTGGACAACAGCCTCGAAAGGCCGCAAGACCAGGAATCGCTCGACAAGGGTGTGGGCGGCGAGCAATGGGCCGTGCACGGCGGCGGCTTCTACAACATGCAGAAGTACCTGCTGGCGCCCAAGGTGCTGCCGGACCACCTGCACTGGTCGTACTGGGAGAGCTACACCACCTGGATCACCGGGTTCTCGCTCTTCACCATGTCGTACCTGTGGAACGCGAGCACCTACCTCATCGACAAGAGCAAGATGGACTGGCAACCCGGCGCCGCCATCGGCGTGGCGCTGGCCTTCTTCGTCGTGTTCTGGATGGTCTACGACGGCATCTGCCAGATCTTCGGCAAGCGCAAGAACGGCGACACCGTCGTCGGCGTGCTGATCGCGCTGTTCATCGTGTTCGCGACCTGGCTGGCCTGCCACCTGTTCGCGGGCCGCGCGGCCTTCCTGCTGGTTGGCGCCATGATGGCCACGACCATGAGCGGCAACGTGTTCTTCTGGATCATCCCCGGCCAGCGCAAGAACGTCGCGGCGCTGCGCGCAGGCCAGCCGGTCGACCCGGTGCACGGCCAGCGCGGCAAGCAGCGCAGCGTGCACAACACCTACTTCACGCTGCCGGTGCTGTTCGCGATGCTGAGCAACCACTACAGCTTCACCTATACGCACCAGTACAACTGGATCGTGCTGCTGCTCATCATGCTGGGCGGCGCGGCGATCCGCCAGTTCTTCGTGGTGCGGCACCGCTTCAAGCTGGGCAATGCGGGCAACCCGCTGCCGTACGCGCTGTTCGGCATCGCGGTGCTGGGCCTGACCATCGTGTGGATGAAGCCGGAGCCGGCCGCGGCGCCAGCGCCTGGCGCGGTGGAGCAGAAGGTGTCCTTCGGCGAGGTGCAGAAGGTGCTGGAGCAGCGCTGCTACATGTGCCACGGCACGGCGATGCAGATGAAGAACGTGCGGGTCGATTCGCCCGACCAGGTGGCTGCGCATGCGCAGGGCATCTACCAGCAGGTGGTGGTCACGAAGATCATGCCGATGAACAACGCGACGGGCATCACCGATGCGGAGCGGGCGCTGATCGGGAAGTGGTTTGAAGGCGGCGCGCCGACGAAATGACCTGACGCGCGGTTTCACGGTAGCGCCACGAAGCAAGAAGCCCCTGAGTCTTGATGATTCAGGGGCTTTTTTCCGTCTGAGGCGTTGCAATTCCTCGCTGTGGCTATGGCTTGCGCCTGGCATCCTGTCCCCGGCCGAGGTGCTCTCTTTCACGGGGACTTGTTCAGCCTCCCGAGTGCGAACCTGCCGCCAACTGCAAGGCAAGCTGGTTGTGCCGCTCGACCAACAGACCCAACTCCACCGTCGCCAACTGTCCCTCGCGCACCACCACGCGCCCGTTGACGATGGTCCACGCGCTGTTCGGACTCGCGCACAGCAGCAGGCTGGCCACCGGGTCGTGCACCGCGCCGCCGGCAAAGCCCAGCGTGCGCAAGTCGAACAACGCGAGGTCGGCGCACATGCCTGGCGCGAGGTGGCCGATGTCCTGGCGGCCCAGCACTTCGGCGCCGCCGCGCGTGGCCACTTCCAATGCGTTGCGCGCCGTCATTTCAGAAGGGCCGTGGTCGCAGCCGAAAGGTTCCAGCGCGCGGCCGACGCGGGCGAGCAGCAAGGCCTGTCGCGCCTCGTTGACCATGTGCGCACCGTCGTTGCTGGCGCTGCCGTCCACGCCAAGGCCCACCGGCACGCCGGCGTCGATCATCTTGCGGATCGGTGCGATGCCCGAGGCCAGCCGCATGTTGCTGCAGGGGCAGTGGGCGACGCCGGTCTTCGTCTTCGCGAACAGCGCGATGCCCTCCGCGTCGAGCTTCACGCAGTGCGCATGCCACACGTCGTGTCCGAGCCAACCGAGGTCCTGCGCGTATTCGGCGGGCGTGCAGTTGAACTTCTCGCGGCTGTAGGCGATGTCGTGGTCGTTCTCGGCCAGGTGCGTGTGCAGCCGCACCCCGTATTGGCGTGCCAGCACGGCCGATTCACGCATCAGGTCGCGGCTCACGCTGAAGGGCGAGCAGGGCGCGACGGCCACGTTGACCATCGCGCCGTGCGAAGCATCGTGAAAGGTCTCGATCAGGCGCTGCGTGTCCTTCAGGATCGCGTCTTCCTTCTCGACCACGCTGTCGGGCGGCAGGCCCCCCTGCGACTTGCCGACGCTCATGCTGCCGCGCGTGGCGACGAAGCGCATGCCGATCTCGCGCGCGGCCTCGATGCTGTCGTCCAGGCGCACGCCGTTGGGGTAGATGTAGAGGTGGTCGCTGCTGGTGGTGCAGCCCGAGAGCAGCAATTCCGCCATGGCGAGTTGTGTCGACACATGCACCATCTCCGGCGTGAGGCCGGCCCAGATCGGATAGAGCCCGCGCAGCCAGGAGAACAACTCGGCATCCTGCACGCCCGGAATGGCGCGCGTGAGCGACTGGTACATGTGGTGGTGCGTGTTGACCAGCCCCGGCACCACGAGGTGGCCGCGCGCGTCGATGATCTCGTCGGCAGACCGGGCGATATCGGCATCGGCGCCGATCGCCTCGATGCGGTGATCCCGGATATAAATCGATGCGTGCCGCAGCTCGCTGCGCTGGTTGTCGAAGGTGGCTATGCACTCGGCATTTCGAATCAAAAGCGTGCTCATCGCGCGGTAATCCCTGACTGGACAAAGCACAAATGATCGCATCAAAAACCGGCCTGTCGACGGTGCCGGATGCTCGCGCGCAGCCGCGCGAGTTCCTGGAGCACATCTATCGCGTCGCGGTGGATCGTGCGCTTCCGCTGTCCACGATGGGCGCGCATCTGCCCGCGCCGCCGAAGGGGCGCACGCTGGTGCTGGGCGCGGGAAAGGCGGGGGGCTCGATGGCTCAGGCGCTGGAGGCGCTGTGGCCCGTGGATGCGCCGCTGTCGGGCCTGGTGGTCACGCGCTACGACCACATTCCGCCGCGGCCCGAAGGCTTGCCGCAACGCATCGAGATCGTCGAGGCGGCGCACCCGGTGCCGGATGCCGCGGGCGAACAGGCCGCGCAGCGCATCCTCGCGCTGGCCAACGGGCTCACGGCGGACGACCTGGTGGTGCTGCCGGCCGAGGGGCTCACGCTCGCCGACAAGCAGCGCATCAACAAGCAACTGCTCGACAGCGGCGCGGGCATCGGCGAGATGAACTGCGTGCGCAAGCACCTGTCGCGTATCAAGGGGGGCAGGCTGGCAGCGGCCTGCGCGCCCGCCAAGGTGGTCACGCTGACGATCAGCGACGTCCCGGGCGATGACCCGGCCATCATCGCCAGCGGGCCGACGGTGCCCGATGCCAGCACCTGCGCCGATGCACTGGCGATCCTGGACCGCTATCGCATCGAGATTCCGCCAGCGGTGCGCGCCAGCCTCGAAAGCGGCGCGCTGGAAACGCCCGACCCGCAGGATCCGATCTTCGCGACGAATGAGGTCCACCTGATTGCCACGCCGCAGCAGTCGCTCGAGGCAGCCGCCGCGGCGGCGCGCGCGGCGGGCATCGATGCGCACATCCTCAGCGACGAGATCGAAGGCGAGTCGCGCGAAGTGGGCAAGGTGCATGCCGCGCTGGCCCGCGCCGTGGCGCATCGCGGCGCGCCCTTCGCGCGGCCTTGCGTGATCTTGTCGGGTGGCGAGACCACTGTGACGATCCGGCCACGCCAGCCCGGCCAAGCCAGGGGCCGCGGCGGTCGCGCGGGTGAGTTCTGCATGGGGCTGGCCGGTGCGCTGATGGGGCAATCACAGGTGTGGGCGCTGGCGGCGGACACCGACGGCATCGACGGTGTGGAAGACAACGCGGGCGCCTTCGTCGCGCCCGACACGCTGGTCCGCGCGGCGTCCGTCGGCCGGAAGCTCGGCGATCACCTGGACCGCAACGACGCGTATGGCTACTTCGATGCGATCGGCGACCTGCTGGTGACGGGACCGACCAACACCAACGTCAACGACTTCCGCGCGCTGCTGGTCTTGTAGAGGTAGCCCGGCCCTGTCGGCTTGTCGGCTCAGAAATAGAAGCTCGGCGCAACGATCTGGTTGGCCTGCTGCATGGCCGCCAGAGCCTGCTCGGTGTCGGACAGGTCGATCTCGACTTCGGTGGAGAAGGCATCGCGCGCATGCTGGACCGCCAGGTAGGCCGGACTGCCTTCCTCCGGCGGCGGTGCGATGAGGCCGGCAGGGCCCGACAGCGCGGCGCAGAAGAAGGGCAGCATGCCTGCGACAAGAAGCGGTGTGCGAAAGAAGGAAGCGGCGGGGCCCATGGCGACTCCTTTGCTTGCGCCGGACGGCGCGTGCCTTCATCGTCGCTGCAGCGCAGCACGAATGCAAAGGGCCAGACGGCGTATAGGTCGATTGCCGTACTCATTCTTGGGGAGGCGGCGCAACGCCGCGCCCGTCCGCTACGCCGGCTTGATGTTGACGTTCAGGCGGAAGGTGTTGTCGGGGTCGTAGCGGGTCTTGATGGCGGCCAGGCGCTGGTACTTGGCATCGCCGTAGGAGGCGCGCACGCGGTCCTCGTCGGCGTCGACCATGAAGTTGACGTAGCCGCCGGAGCCGGTGGCATGCGGGCGCATCGCGTCCCAGAAGTTGCGCACCCAGGCGCGGTCGGCTTCGTAGGTCTCGAGGTCCGCCGCGGCGGCCTCGATGTTGAAGACGTAGCCCGCGCCGCGGCTGCCGCCGAAGGCCGTGTCGCCGTCGGCTGGCGTGCGGTAGGCGCCCGTCATCGTGAAGACGGGGCAGAACGAGAGCGGGCTCGTCTTCCTCGGCACATGCTCGCCGATCACGGCGATGGCCGCGTCGCTCAGTTCGTCGAGGTAGAGCGCCTTCTCGTAGCCGAGCGAACCCCAGGTTGCGCTGCCGTTGAACAGTTGCTGGAGCGCGACGTAGGGAATCGGCGTGACCCATTCGAAGAGCGGGCGCACGGCGTTGCGGACCTGCGCGACCACCGCCTGGTGCTCTTCCTCGGGGCCGAGGCCCGCGACCAGCAACGCATGCCCGGTGCGAAAGTGATGCTCGGGCGGCACGAAGGGCGCAGGCGGCGCGCTGAGGCCGATGGCGAGGAAGCCGTTGACGCTGGCGGGCAATGACTTGACCAATTCGCGCGAGAAGCGCAGCGCCTCCGCAACCTGCTCCAGGCCGAAGAAGAACAGCCCGAGGCTGACCATGCCCACCGGGTGCAGCGCGAACTCGAAGGAGGTAACCACGCCGAAGTTGCCGCCGCCGCCGCGCAGCGCCCAGAAGAGGTCGGGGTTCTCGTCGGCCGTGGCGCGCAGGATGCGCGAGTCGGCCATGACGACCTCGGCGGCGACCAGGTTGTCGCAGGACAGGCCGGCGAGCTTCGACAGCCAGCCGATGCCGCCGCCGAGCGTGAGGCCGCCGATGCCGGTGTGGCTGATGAAGCCGCCCGGCGTGGCCAGCCCGTGCGCCTGCGTGGCCGCGTCGAGATCGCCCCAGGTGGCGCCGCCGCCGCACACGGCGCGGCGCTTGACCGGATCGACGACCACCTTGTTCATCGTGCCGAGGTGGATCATCAGGCCGCCGTCGCAACAGGAGTTGCCGGCATAGCTGTGGCCCCCGCCGCGCACCGCGATGGCCAAGCCTTCCGCACGGCCGAAGCGGATGGCGTCGGCGACCTGCGCCGCGGCGTCGCAGTGCGCGATCAAGAGCGGCTTGCGGTCGATCACGCCGTTCCAGAGCGAGCGGGACTTGTCGTATTCCGCATGCCCGGCAGTGAGCGCCTGCCCGTTGAATCCCGAAATGAAAGCCTCGACGCGGTCGTTCGCCTGCTGTGTCATGTCCGGCTCCTGAAGCCTCAGCGAGGCGGAAACTCTACGCCTGCGCGGCAACGGAAACAATCTGCCGAACGGCGGGCGCGACTTGCGGCGCGCGGGCTTCGCGCGGACACTGTCCGGGTCACTTCTATCGCGGTGGAACCATGTTGACACTCATCGAGAACGCGCTGGTCTGGGATGCGGAACATGCCCGACGGCGGGCGGCGGATGTGCTCGTGGACGGCCCGCGGATCGCCAGGATCAGCGAGCAGCGTGGCGCCTTGCGCGAGCAGGCGGCGGATGTCGCCCGCCATATGGACGGCAGCGGTTGCACCCTGATGCCGGGCCTGGTCGAAGGCCACTGCCACCTGTCGTTCACGGCCCTCACTTCCAATGCCGACGTCGGCAACATCCCGCCCGAAGACCATGTGCTGGCCTCGGCCGCCAACGCGACGCTGTTGCTGCGGCATGGCTTCACCAGCGCGTTCTCGGCCGCATCGGCACGCATGCGCATCGACGTGGCCTTGCGCAATGCGATCAACGCGGGCCAGCTGGCCGGCCCGCGGCTGCGTGCGGCCGGTCCCGAACTGACGGTGACCGGCGGCTTGGGCGACGAGGGCCAGATGCACCAGGATCGCATCGGCTTCGGGCTGGTGGCCGACGGCCCGCAAGCGATGCGGCTGGCAGCACGCACCTGCGTGCGGGAGGGCGTGGACAACCTCAAGATCAACATCTCGGGCGACCAGTTCGTGCCCCATGCACGTGGCGAGCAGACGCCGCTGTGCGTCGATGAACTCGACGCCTTCATGGAGATCGCGCGCAAGTACGGCAAGACCACCGTGGCGCACGCGCGCTCCAGCGAGAGCGTGAAGATGGCGGTGCGTGCCGGCATCGATTGCATCTACCACTGCGACTATGCCGACAGCGAAGCGCTCGACATGCTCGAGGCCAACAAGGACAAGCTTTTCGTCGGCCCGGCGTTCGGCCTCCTGCACAACACGGTGAAGGAGCACCACCTCTTCGGCATGCCGCGCGAGGCCGTCGAGCAGATGAAGATGCAGCACAAGTTCGACAGTTGCGTGGCCACCTACAAGGAACTGCACAAGCGTGGCGTGCGCATCGTGGTGGGCGGGGACTACGGCTTCAGCCTGACGCCGATGGGCACCAATGCGCGCGACATCGCGCACTTCGTCGACTTCTTCGGCTTCAGCACGGCGGAGGCACTGCGCTGCGCCACCGCGGTCGGCGCCGACCTGATGGGGCTGCGCCATGAACTGGGCCTGGTGCGGGAAGGCTTCCTCGCCGACCTGCTGCTGGTGGAAGGCGACCCGACCGACGACGTCCGGCTGCTGCAGCAGCAATCCAACCTGCGCATGGTCATGAAGGAAGGCATCATCCACTTTTGATGAACGCCATGCCCTTGACCCCGCGCCAGGCTCCAGCCTCCCGCCGACCTCGTGTCTACCTTGCCGGCCCCGATGTCTTCTTCCGCGACAGCGCGGCCATCTTCCAGGCACTGAAGGCGGATTGCGAGCGGCTGGGCATGGTCGGCCTGGCGCCGTCCGATGCCGCCATTGCCGAGGCGGCCGGCGGCAGCGATGACGAGCGTGCGCAACGGATCTACGAGGGCAACATCCGGCTCATCCAGGAGGCCGACGGCGTCGTGGCCAACCTCATGTGCTTTCGCGGGCACGAGCCGGATTCGGGCACGGTGTTCGAGGTGGGCTTTGCGGTGGCGCTGGGCAAGCCGGTGGTGGGCTATGGCGTGGAGCAGGGCAGCTATGCGCAAAGGGTGAGCGCCGCCGTGGACTGCATCCGCGACGACGAGGGTGTGCTGCGCGAAGCCGGAAGCGGCGTGATGGTCGAGGGGCTCGGGCAGCGGCTCAACCTCATGCTGACGCGCTCGACAGCGCTGGCGCCGTCGGCGGTCGATGCGCTGGCGCGGCTGGCGGCGCTGCTCGACGTGCCGGCGCCTGGCCCGGGCTGAAGGCGCACCGATGCATGCCAAGGTGGTCCGTTACTTCGTCGAGGTGGTGCGCGCCGGCTCGATCCGCAAGGCGGCCGAGCAACTGCATGTGGTGCCGACGGCGGTCAACCGGCAGATATTGAATCTCGAAGCCGAGCTGGGCGCGCCGCTGTTCGAGCGCATCCACAACAAGCTCAAGCTCACGCCGGTCGGCGAGATCGTGCTGGCGCATGCGCGCAGTACCTTGCGCGAGTTCGACGGCGTGCGGCAGCAGATCGATGCGGTGCGCGGCCTGCGACAGGGCGAGGCTTCTCTGGCGACCACGGCAGGGCTGGCCAGCGCCTTCCTGCCGACGGTGGCGCAGCGTTGCCGGGCCGGCTATCCGGGCATCTACCTGAAGCTCATCGACATGCAGATCACGGCGCTGCTCAAGGCAGCCACCGAAGGCGACGTGGACGTGGCGCTGGCCTACGACGTGCCCGACAACGCCGGCCTTCGCACGCTGTTCACCAGCGAGTGGCCGATCGGCGCGGTGGTGCCGCCGGGCCATGCGCTGAGTGCGCGCAGCTCCACGACGCTGGCCGATTGCGTGGGCTTTCCGCTGATCCTGCCGACCGCCTCGCTGACGCTGCGGCCGATCCTCGACGGCGCGCTGGGGCGCTCGGCCATCAGCGTGGCGCCGGTCATCGAGACCACCTCCACCGCGCTCATGCGCCAGCTCACGCGGCAGGGTGCGGGCGTCAGCCTGCTCAACCGCCTCGATGTCGGCGACGACGTGCGTGCCGGCACGCTGGTGTTCGTGCCGCTGCGCGACAGCGGGCTGCGCCCGCAAAGCCTGGCGCTGGTGACGCGCGCCGGTGCCGCGTTGAGCGCTGCGGCGGAGGTGCTGGTGCAGCAGGTGATCGTCTGCATCGAGGAAGCGTTGGTGGCGAGCTGATCCAGGCGCAACCCGGGTCTTCCCGGGCGTGCACTTTTAGTGGACGCGCCGCGCGATTTATTGACTTTGCGCGAGGGGATGGTGCGCTTCCATACTCCGGTCCCGCCGACAGATGCGCCACCCGAGCGCCCCACTGCAGAAAGGTCCAGAGACATGCGTTCCCACACGAACACGACCGCCGCCGGAGACAACGCCACGCGCGACGCGGTCGACCAGAAAGTCCCCCTTCCACGCTGCGCGGCGCTGAGCCTGCAGCACGTCCTCGTGATGTACGCGGGCACCGTTGCGGTGCCGCTGATCGTCGGCGGCGCGCTGGGGCTGTCGAAGGCGGACATCGCCTTCCTCATCAACGCCGACCTGCTGGCGGCCGGCATCGCGACGCTGATCCAAGCGCTGGGCATCTGGGGCTTCGGCATCCGCATGCCGGTGATGATGGGCGTGACCTTCGCGGCCGTCGGCCCGATGATCGCGATCGGCCTGGACCCGTCGCTCGACATCCGCTCGATCTACGGCGCCACGATGGCCGCCGGCCTGTTCGGCATCGTGGTGGCGCCGATGATGGGCCGCATGCTCGGCGTGTTTCCGCCGCTGGTCACGGGCACGGTGATCACGCTGATCGGCGTGTCGCTGATGGGCGTGGCCATCAACTGGGCCGCGGGTGGGCAACCGAGCTCCACGCGCATGGTCGACGGTGTGGCGCATGCCATCGCCAATCCGGACTATGGCGACCCGGCCAAGCTCGCGATCGCGGCGCTGGTGCTGGTCGTGGTGCTGCTCATCACGCGCTTCGGCCGCGGGCTGTGGGCCAACATCGCGATCCTGCTGGGCATCGTCGCGGGTGTGCTGGTGTCCCTCGCGCTGGGCCTCATGAGCTTCGACGGCATCGAGGACGCGAGCTGGATCGCGCTGACCACGCCCTTCCACTTCGGCATGCCGCGCTTCGATGCGGCGGCCATCGTGTCGATGTGCATCGTGATGTTGATCACGCTGGTGGAATCGACCGGCATGTTCCTCGCGCTGGGCGAGATCACCGGCAAGCGCATGACGCCCGAGCTGCTGACGCGCGGCCTGCGCGCCGACGGCCTGGGCACGCTGATCGGCGGCATCTTCAACACCTTCCCGTACACCTCCTTCTCGCAGAACGTCGGGCTGGTGACGGTGACCGGCGTGCGCTCGCGCTACGTGGCGGCGATGGGCGGCGGCCTGCTGATCCTGCTGGCGCTGTTCCCGAAGGTGGCGCACATCGTGGCTTCGGTGCCGCCCTTCGTGCTGGGTGGCGCGGGCATCGTGATGTTCGGCATGGTGGCGGCGACGGGTGTGCGCATCCTGGGCTCGATCGACTATGCGAAGAACAAGCATGCGCTCTACGTGATCGCGATCTCGATCGGGCTCGGCCTGGTCCCGACGCTGTCGCCGACCTTCTTCCAGCACCTGCCGGCCTGGACGCATCCGATCACGCACAGCGGCATCGTGCTGGGCACCTTGTCGGCGGTGATCCTCAACCTGTTCTATCACGGCGTGCTGTCGAAGGAGCGTTCGTTCGCGCTCGCCGCGGGTGCCGCCCATTCGGCCGAGGCATGAGCTTTTCCTCGCAACGCAGCAGCGCCGACGCCTGCAACAAGATCGATATGAGCCACAGCATGAAGATGAGCCGCCCCCTGGTCCTGCGCCACGCCGACGTGGTGGTCACGATGGATGCCGCTCGGCGCGAGATCGCCGACGGGGCCGTCGTGGTCGAAGGGCCGGCCATCGCCTGGGTCGGCCCGACGAGCGAACTCCCTGCGCGATGGCGCGACGCGCTGGCCAGCGGCGGGGCGGATGCCATCGACCTGCGCGGCCACGTGCTGATGCCGGGGCTGGTCAACACGCACCACCACATGTACCAGAGCCTGACGCGCGTGGTGCCCGAGGCGCAGGACGCGGAGCTGTTCGGCTGGCTCACCAACCTCTACCTGCTGTGGGCGCGACTGACGCCGAAGATGGTGCAGGTCTCGACGCAGACCGCGATGGCGGAGCTGATGCTTTCGGGCTGCACGACCACCAGCGACCACCTCTACCTGTTCCCCAACGGCGCGCGGCTCGACGATTCGATCGAGGCGGCAGAGGCGATGGGCATGCGCTTCCATGCGGCGCGCGGCAGCATGAGCGTGGGCAGGAGCCTGGGCGGCCTGCCGCCCGATTCGGTGGTGGAGAGCGAAGCCGCGATCCTGGCCGACAGCGAGCGCCTGATCACGCGCTGGCACGACGCATCGCGCCACAGCATGCGCCGCATCGTGCTGGCGCCGTGCTCGCCGTTCTCGGTGTCGCGCGACCTGATGCGCGAGTCGGCTTTCCTGGCGCGCGAGTACGGCGTCTCGCTGCACACGCACCTGGCCGAGAACGACAACGACATCGCCTATTCGCGCGAGAAGTTCGGCATGACGCCCGCCGAGTACGCCGAGGACCTGGGCTGGGTCGGCCGCGACGTGTGGCATGCGCACTGCGTCAAGCTTGACCCCGCCGGCATCGCGCTGTTCGGGCGCACCGGCACCGGCGTTGCGCATTGCCCCTGTTCCAACATGCGGCTGGGTTCGGGCATCGCGCCGATCGGTGCTATGCGCCGCGCAGGCGTGCCGGTCGGCCTGGGTGTCGACGGCAGCGCATCGAACGATGGCGCGCACATGCTGGGCGAGGCGCGGCAGGCGATGCTGCTCCAACGTGTGGGCTTCGGTCCGGCGGCACTGACGGCGCGCGAGACATTGGAGATCGCGACGCTGGGCGGCGCCAAGGTGCTCGGCCGCGACGACATCGGCGCGCTGGCGCCGGGCATGTCGGCCGACCTCGTGGCCTTCGATCTGCGCGGCGTGGGGCATGCGGGCGCGGGGCACGACCCGGTCGCGGCGCTGGTGTTCTGCCAGAGCATCAACGCATCGCTCAGCGTGATCAACGGGCGAGTGCGGATTCGCGACGGGCAGTTCGTCGACCTCGAACTCGAACCCTTGGTGGCGATGCACCGCGCGCTGGCGCGCAGTCTCTACGATTCGGCGCGGCATCCGCACACGGCGGCCACGAAAACGCGGTTCAGCTTGGGCAATGCAGCAGCGGAGCCGGCTTGCGACGAAGCCGAACCTGCGTAGTCTGGCGGTGGGGGCCTGCACGGCGTCGCTGACAGCGGCGACCGGCCGACATCGCGCCGTCTGTCAATCGGGCCTGGTGTTGCGCCGGGCGGCCCAGTAGACCGCGCCTTTGCTGCCGTAGCGCTCCGCATGCGGAGCGGCGTAGCCCGGTTCGAAGGAGTCACCGGGCTTCAGCGGCCGTGTATCACCGCCTTCGGTCAGCCACATCTCGCCTTGCACCACCAGCGCCTTCACAGCGAACGGATGGGTGTGCGTGTCGACCACCTGCCCGGGCGGCCAGGCACGCACCAGCACCTCGTCGAAGTCCAGCAGCCCAGCCCCCGACGAATGCAGCCCGGTCTCGCGGCGGCTACAAGACCGCGGCGCTTCGGGGATCGATGACGATCTTGGCATGCTTGTCCGGCGCGGCAAGGGCATCGAATGCGCCAGCGACACCATCGAGCCCGACAGTGCCGGTGACAAGAGGCGACGCGTCGATCTTGCCGTCGGCCAGCATCCGCAAGGTGTCGCGAAACTCCAGCGGGTCATAGCCCATGACGAAGCGCAGGTCGATTTCCTTGTTGATCGCCATCACCGGGCGGAACTGGTCCGGCGTCATGCAGACGCCGGCGACGACGACGCGGGAATTGAGCGGAGCGTCGCTGATGATCCTGTCGATGATGCCGGGAACGCCGACGCATTCGAACACGATCGGCCGCTTTGGCGCAGTGGCGCCCAGCGCCTTCAACGCGCCGAGGGTCAGGTGCCAAGGCAGGGGCAGGCTGCGCAGACCCTTCATTGCCTTCAGGCCACCCGCCGCGTGGTCGGCGATCGAGGTGGTGTAGCCACGCGCTGCGAGCGCCTCGTAGGGCGAGGCCGCCGCAGGGTCGACGACCACGGTTGCGCCACACGCAGTGGCGAGCGCGCGCCGGGCCGGCGAGAAGTCACTCGCGACGATGGTCTCGATGCCCTTGGTCTTCAGCAGGCAGATGATCGCCAGGCCCACCGGGCCGCAACCGATGACCACCGCGGCATCCTTGCGGGTGATCTCCGATCGATTGACGGCGTGATGACCGATGGCCATCGGCTCGGTGAGAACCGCGATCTCGGGAGCGAGGCCGTTGGGCACGGGGATCATGAACGCTTCTTCGATCAGCACGCGTTCCGCGTAAGCGCCAGGCGCGGAGGCGGAAAGGCCGATCGCATGCATCCCGTTGGGCCGGCGCACGAGCGGCAGCGCGACCACTGGGGTGCCGGTCTTGATCTTCTTCGAGGTGCCCGGCCCGTGGTCGACGATGTTGCCGCAGAACTCGTGGCCGAACACGACCGCCTCGTGCGATCGCGCGAAGCCGTCGTAGCCGGCCTCGGCCAGCACATCGGCCTGGGCATCGGCGTGGTGGCGAGCGTGCAGGTCGGAGCCGCAGATCCCGCAGCGCGTCACCTCGAGCACGAGCTGGCCCTGCCCGGGTTCGGGCTCGGGCAGGTCGATCACGTCGAGCTTCGCGTCCTGGCAAACGACCGCTTTCATCGGGGCAGCATGCTGTCGTCGAAGACCGGCAGTGGCTTGATGAAGGGGTCGAGCAGCTCGCGGCTTTGCGCGGCCGTCAGCACATCGGCCGGGTCGAGCTTGTACAGGCCGGACTTTGCGGTATCGAATTCCCAGACGTCCTCGCCCAGCAACCGGCAGTGGTCGTCGTAGGGCCACAGCATCATGATCTGGGACTTCTTGAGGTACATGGCCGTGGGATCGACGTCCAGGCCGGCGGCGGCGAGTTCGGCGCCCAGCGTCTGTTGATAGCCGATGCCGCGGCCGATCACCATGTGATCGCCGACGGCCACGTCTTCGTCTTCGACGTAGAAGATGCACTGGTTCGTCGCGGTCCAATGTCCGTAGAGCATGCCCACCTGCTCCTTGCCTTCGAGCGTGAACGGCTCACGGCCGGCCAGGTTGAAGCGGTAGAACGGCTTGTCCACCGTCAGGGATGGGTCCAGGATTTCCTGCCACCGTCCCGCGGATTCGAGATAGCGATGCCGAAGGTAAGCCTGCAGGAGATAGCGGTGGCGGGGGTTCGTGGTGTTGGCGAGCGCCTTTTCGACGGCAACGTTCTGCCGGGTGATGTCGAGGCGGCTCATGTCGATTTCGGAGGCCATGTCTTTCTTCTTTCTGAGGTTTATTGATTGGGTTGCGCTCGTGGGTGCGGGGTGAACTCAGCGGAGGTTTGCGTTGGTCACCGCCGAGCGATGGCCGCTTGCGAGCTGTTTTTCGTCGGACTCGGACAACCCAAGGCTGGACGCTCGCGCCATGTCTGCCTCGACATGGCGCGCCGTGACGAACCAGGCCCAGCTCGCGATGAAGCCGAACACGCCGGTCACCGCCAGGCCGATCGCCAGCCCCTGGTAGCCGCCGGCGAGACGGTCGGAAACCGCGCCCACGAGAAGTGGTCCCCAGGCGCCGCCGAGCATGAACAGCGCCACCATCGCCGCACCCCAGGAAAGCCCCTTGAGGTGTGGGGGAACCACGTCCTGGCTCGTGGCCGCGACGGCAGGGAACGCCATGCCGACGAAGATGCTGTGCAGCGGCATCATGGCCGCGCAGAACATCATCAGCGGTTTGTTGGACAGGTCCAGGCCGGCAAGCAACACCAGCAACATGAACACGGCGGCGATGGCAATGCTGGCCGAGGCGAGGCGCATACGGCCGCCGGGAACGCGCTGGTGCCAGCGATCGGCCAGCACGCCGCCCAGGATCGGGCCGGCCAAGCCAAAGATCGTGACCACGCCCATCACGAGGCCGGCCTTGTCCTCCTTGATGTCGTAGGCGCGCATCAGCAGTGACGGAAACCAGGTACCGACCGAGACCTGCAGCACCGCGAACATGCCCAGCCCGAAGTACATCCAGCGAAGCGTGGGCACCGACAGCAGCAGCTTCAGATTGGCGAGGATGCTGCCGTGGGCGCGCGCCTGCCCGGCATCTCGTTCGAGCCGGTAGTCCTGCATGAAGAACGCCAGCACCCCGAGCACGATGCCCGGTACGGCGAACACCACGAAAGGTGTGCGCCAGCCATGGTGAGCCGACAGGTAGCCACCGACGATCACGCCGAGGATGACGCCCACGGTGATGAAGAGGTTGAAGACGCCGAGCTTTCGCGCCCTTTGCGACTCGGGATACGACGCCGAAACAAGCGCGGTGCCGCCAGGCGCATAGCCCGCCTCGCCGATGCCTACGCCCAGGCGCGTCAGCAGCAAGGATGCGAAGCCACCCGCAAAGCCGGTCGCCAGCGTGAAGCCGCTCCAGGCCAGCGCCATCAAGCCGATCATCTTCTTGCGGCTCCAGGCATCGACCAGATGCGCCACCGGCAGCGTGCACACGATGATGCCGAGAAAGTAGGCCGAGTTGACCGCGCCGATCTGCGAATCGCTCAACCCGAGATCGCGCTTGATGGACTGCAGCACGACCGCCATCACTTGCCAGTCGGCGTAGGCCACTGCGTTCAGCAGCGAGCAGATGACCAGCACATAGGTGGCGCGCGGGCCGCCTATCTTGAAGTTTTTGCTTTCTTGGATGCGCATGTCTCGTCTTTCTTGTCTGGCGTGGGGCAGGGGAGCCAGCAAGCAGCTGGCGGCTTGATGGTCGCCGGTGCGGGCAACCCAGGGCTTGACGCCGCGCGACGAATATTTGACATTTCACGACACATGTCCAACAGTGTTCGCGCCGCGAGTTTGCGTGGCTTCAGTGAATTGGTGCGAAGCCTTGGCGGCGATCCCGCGGCCATGTTGCGCAGCCAGAAGCTGCCGGAAAAGTTGCTGGGCGACGATGAATTGCTGGTGCCCGCGTTCAAGCTGGCGCGGCTGTTGGAGGCCACCGCACGCGAGCTCGAATGTCCGGATTTCGGTTTGCGATTGGCCCAGGCGCAGGACATGGGCATCCTCGGGCCGATTGCGGTAGCCATCCAGAACTCGCCCACGCTCGGCGAAGCCTTGAAGATCGCATCGCGCTACATGTACGTGCACAACCAGGGACTGGCGATCACGCTTGTCACCGACGGCAGTGCGGGCGCGAATTTCGCCGAACTGCGCTATGAGACGTCCGGCATGCATTTGCCCGAGTCCCGGCAGGCGTTCGAATTGATGCTGTGCGGTGGTCACCGCATCCTGGCGCTGCTCGGCGGGGATCGCTACCGGCTGGAAGCCGTGCACCTTCCGCATGCTCCGGTCGCCAGCGCGTCGGCTTACCGGCATGCGTTCGGCATCGCACCGCGCTTCAACCAACCCAGCGCTTCGTTGATCGTGCCGCGCAAGCTGTTCGATGCAGCGTTGCCGCAGGCCAATGCGACGTTGCGCAACCTGGCGACCCACTATCTCGAAAGCACCTTCGATGCCCCGCAGAAGAGCACGCGCACACGCGTGCAGCTCGCAATTGCGCGCACGCTGGGCACGTCGCAATGCGCGCTGGAAGGCGTCGCGGCGATGCTGGCCTTGCACCCTCGCACACTGCAGCGCCAGTTGAGCGCGGAAGACGTGCGTTTCGCCGATGTGCGCGACGCCGTGATGCGCGAAGCGGCGCTTCGCTATCTTGCAGGGCCCTTGCCGCTGGTACAGGTCTGCGAGCAGCTGGGGCTGTCGGAGCAGTCGGCGCTGACGCGGTCGTGCAAGCGCTGGTTTGGGGAGACACCGCTCGCCATCCGGCGGCGAGAGCAGATGGTCGCGGGCGCCTCCAAAGCACCAGGTGCTTGAAGACGCCACTGCGCAAACGTATAACCGCGTGACACGGACCACTCGGTCCAAAGGAACTTTGCGTGCGCAATGACAAGAAGATATACATCCCGTCCAGCCCACTGCCTGCCCCGCGCACCGGCCTGTTGACCCCGTTCGATCCAGGGACCCGCATCCTGAAGGCGGGCTTCCAGATCGCGCCTGCGTTCCGGCCCATCCCGGTGGACATCCTGTTCGAGAAGGATGTTCCGTTGAAGCTGCGCGACGGCGTGACCGTTCACGTTGATGTCTTTCGTCCGCTTGGATCGGAAAAAGTGCCCGTTATCGTGGCCTACAGCCCCTATGGCAAGGGGCAGGGCACTTCTGCCAGCGTCATGGGTGTGTTCGGTCTCGTCGGCCTGAACAACAACGTGGTCTCCGGCCTCGCGAAGTTCGAGGCGCCCGATCCTGCCTTCTGGGTGGCGCAGGGCTACGCGATCTGCAACCCCGACATCCGCGGGGTGGTCGATTCCGAGGGTGACTCCGTGATCTGGGACCGGCAGGACGGTCGCGACGGCCACGACATCGTCGAGTGGCTGGCCGAGCAGGCGTGGTGCAACGGCAAGGTCGGCATGAGCGGAACTTCCTACCTTGCCGTGTCGCAATGGTTCACTGCGGCCGAGCAGCCTGCGCACCTGGCGGCCATCAATCCGTGGGAGGGGGTCAGCGACGTGTATCGCGACCTCGTCATGCGCGGAGGCATGCCCGATGTGGGCTTCGCACGACAACTGCAGGAGGGCAGCTTCTTCGGCAAGAACCGAAAGGAGGATCTTCTTGCGGAGGTCGAAAAATATCCGCTAATCAACGAGCTGTGGGAAAACAAGATCCCCGAGTTCGACCGGATCACGGTTCCCGCCTACGTGGTCGCCAGCTACTCGAACACCCTCCACACCGCAGGTACCTTCCGCGCCTGGAGGCGCATCGCTTCGAACGACAAATGGCTGCGCATCCACAACGGCCAGGAGTGGCCGGACTATTACGACGAGCGCAATCGGGCTGACCTGTTGCGCTTCTTCGACCGCTACCTGAAGAACGTGGAGAACGATTGGGAGCAGACGCCGCCCGTGCGATACAGCGTGCTCGACCTGGAGGGCGGTGATCGCGTCGATCTCCCCGCGACCCGGTTCCCACCGACGGATGTCGTTCCGACCAGGTTCTATCTCGACGGCCGCTCGCGCACATTGACCCTCGATGCGCCCGCCGCCGAATTCCACGCTTCCTACGCCGTGGCGTCCAATCCCAACGCAGTGTCGTTCCTCACGCGTTTTGACGAGGAGACAGTGATCGTCGGCTATCCGAAGGCGCACCTGTGGGTCGAGGCGCGGGATGCCGATGACATGGACCTCTTCGTGCTGGTGCAGAAGCTGGACAAGTACGGCACGCCACTCCAGGCATTCACCGTTCCCAACCAGAGCGCGATGGCACACGATCTCACCGACCATGGCGCCACCATCCTGCGGTACAAGGGATCGGATGGACGCCTGCGCGTCTCCGCCCGTCACCTGGACGAGAAGCTGGCCACCGGCGATGTGCCTGCGCACAGCTTCGACCGGGTGGAGAAACCCAGCCCTGGGCAGATCGTGGACATCGAGATCGACCTGATGCCGATGGGCCTCGCGTTCTACCCCGGCCAGCAGTTGCGCTTCATCGTCAGTTCCCGCAATCTCCTGGGCACCCTGATGCCAGCGATCGAGGAGTATGTGGGCGCCAACAGCGGCCAGCACGTCATCCACACCGGAGGAGGGCGCGCGTCATATCTGCAGTTGCCAGTCCAGGCTCGGAAGTAGGCCGATTGCCGCGCGCCGCGAGGGCTTGATCGGAGCCTCTTCAACCCTGGATGGCCATGCGGATGCGCCGCTCCCGGATGCGCCAGCCCGACGCAGTGCGGCTGAAGCGGTCGTGGTACTCCACCACCGATGGCGGACCTTTCGCGATGCAGGGACCCGGTTCTGCGCTGCCCTGGAAGAACAGGACGTAGCAGAAGCCGGTGGCCTCGTCCGCGTCCTCGGCGAAATGCACGCGGATGTTGGTGCACAGGTGCCGGGTCGCCATGCCCGTCGGCCGCGCGTCGAGGAAGCCCCCGATCGCCGCGCGGCCGGCGAACACCGTCCCCATGCGATCCAGGGCGCCGTCCGGCGTGAACAGGTCGAGTACCTCGGGATAGCGCCGCGCATCGAGGTGGTTCGCGAAGTCGACGCACAGGCGCGCGCAGGCGGCCTCGTCCTCGATGCGGGTTGGTTGGGTTTGATCGCTGTTCATGTCATGGGTTTTCAATGCCCAGCCGCTCAGCCCAACATCGAGCCGCGAATTTCCGAGACGGGCAGATGCTCGGTGCGCGTCAACAGCGCCGCTTCGCTTTCGCCGGCACGCAAGCGGGCCAGGAAGACCTCGGGATCGAACTCGACGCCGATCGGATTGAGTTCGAAGTTCGGGCCGTACATGAACGCGTTGGCCTCGTCGTTCGAGGTGTAGCTGTCCGCCTGGAACTCCATCTGGTTGCCGTCCGGGTCGGCGTAGTAGAGCGAGACCGTGATGCCGTGGTGGATGCACCAATACGGGAGCACGCCCGACGCCTTCAATTCGGCGTATTTCTCGAACAGTTCGGCGAGCGAGCGGTAGCCGTAGGCCACGTGGTCCATCCCGGGCTGGCCGCGCGGAGAGCGCGCCTCGGACTCCCCGACGATGATGCCCATGTTGAGCAAGGCCACGCGATGGTGCTCGTCGTCGTAGGTGACGAAGGCGATGACCGGACTTTGGTATTGAACCTTGCCGTCGAACACCTTCACGTACCACGCCAGCATCTGCTGGAAGCGGTAAGTGCGGTAGACGACGTGCGCGAAGCTCGTGGGTCGGATTGACATGTTGATCCTCTTTGAGTGACTCACACCAGTGGCGTGACGAAGGTGTCGACGCCGAGCAGTGCCTTGCCGTACACCTCGGCGGCGATCAGGGGCGATGCCACGGCATGCCGGGCGCCGGTGTTCGAATCGCGCCAGAAACGCTGCATCGGGCTCGATTCCGCAAAGGATCCCGCGCCGTGCGCCGTGACCAGGATGTTGAGTGCCTCCACGATCTGCGTGATGGCATGGCCCGTGTCGGCACGCACCCTGGCCCGCGCGACGAAGTCCGGATAGTTGCCCGCGGCCGCGAAGCGCTCGATGTCTTCCGCCGCCCGGTACGCATGCAGATGCGCCGTGTCGATCTTCATGGCCGCTTCGGCAATCTGCATCTGGAAGGCCACCGATTCCGACTGCTTGCCGTACACGGTGTATGCGATGTTGCGCTTGCCGGCCATGTCGATGACATATTTCAGCGCGGCGGTGCCCATGCCCAGCTGCGGACCCACCAGGATCAAGGCTGCGACCGGTACGAAGGCGCTGCGGTAGAGCGGCTCCTCCTTGAACTCGCTCGCGTAGTCGCCACCGATGGCCCGCTGGATCGAATACATGCGATGGTCGGGCACGAAGATCTCGTCGGCCACCAGGCAGTTGCTTCCGCTGCCTCGCATCCCGACGGTATGCCAGGTGTCCTCGATGCGCAGTTCGCTCATCGGCACGTAGGCCAGGAACTGGTCGGTGACTTCGCCTTTCTCGTTCTGCTCGGTCAAGCCGATCAAGCCCCAGTCGGCGTGCAGGCAACCCGATGCGTAGTACCACTTGCCGGAGACCACCAGGCCGCCATCGACCGCGCGCCGGTGCGTCTGCGAACTCGGCGTGAAGACGCCTGCCACGCGGGCCAGCGGATTGGCGCCGAAGATCTCGTCCTGCGCCCGGCCCGGAAGCAGGGAGGCGAACCAGGTGCACACGCCGATCAGGTTGACCACCCACGAACTCGAGGGGCAGTATTCCGCGATCGCCGCGGTGACGTCGAGGTGCGTTCGCACGCCCGCCTCGTAGCCACCGTAGCGCCGCGGCTGCAGCGTGCGGAACAGGCCGGCCTCGCTCAGCGCCTGGATGTTTTCCTCGACGACACGACGGTCTTTTTCGGTCTGCGCTGCATTCTTCTGCAGCAGCGGTTTCAGCGCATGGGCGCGACGGACGAGTTCCGCACGCAGGTCTGTGACTTCAGGATCCGGATGGAGATGGGACATGTTGTTTCCTTCAGGGTGAGATGGCATTCACCAGCCATCGGTGGATTGCCACTGAACAGCGGGCTTCGCGTGGGTGTGCACCTGGCGGTAGTTGCCGCCGTAGAAGATGAGCGGACTGGCGTCGGTGCCATGGCTCAGATGCTCGATTTCGCCGATGTAGAGCAGGTGGTCGCCGGCCGAATGGATGTCGACGACGCGCGCCACGATGTGTGCCAGGCTGCCATCGATCAGCGGCGTGCCGGCCGAGTGCATGAACGGGATGGGCATCCCCTCGACGGACCGGCCGCCGAAGTGCGAGCTCAGGTCCTGCTGGCTCTCGGCCAGCAGATTCACGCCATAACGGCTGCCGTGCCGCACGTGGGTCGTGAACTGGGAGTTTCTTCGCACGGACACCAGCACCAGGGGAGGATCGAGGGACACCGACAGGAACGCATTGGCGGTCATGCCCGCCGGCCGGCCTTCCCGGTGATAGCTCACCACGGTCACGCCGGTGGCGAAACGTCCCATGACCGAGCGAAAGAGGCTGGGTTCGATGGAGTTCATCGTGCGTTGCTCCGAGTCGGGAAGGATGGCGGCCATGGGCGAATTCTTGATCTTTGGCGGCGGCGCTTCCATGCCTGCTTTCCGCAAGTCAGAATGCCGAATCGTCAAGATGTCCGCTTGGCATCGAAGCGTCAGGAGACAACGAATGCAGGCATCGTCAGGAGCGCCGAGCCTTGGAGCCGGCGACAACGATCACCGTGTGCAGAGCGCGCTGCGCAAACGCGAGCGCACCCGCAAACGCATCCTCGATGCGACCGTGCGGGTGTTCGTGCGCCGGGGCGACGACATGCCCGTCATCGAGGACGTGGTGCGCGAGGCAGGGATCTCGCGCGGCACGTTCTACCAGCACTTTCCTTCGCTCGACGATGCGCTGCGGGCTGCCAGCACCGGGATGAACGAACGCATGATCGCGGAGATCCTTCCGCTCTACGACTGCCTGAAGGAGCCGTGGCAACGCGCGGCGGTTGGCTTTCGGCTGTTCCTCATTCGCGCGTGGCAGGACCCCGACTGGGCGGCGTTCGTCACGCGCATGAATGCGTGGCCGCGCGACTCACTGGTGGCCACCTACATGGCGCGCGACCTGGAACGCGGCAGTGGCCTCGGTCAGTTCCACATAGACGATGCACAGACGGCCTGCGACTTCCTGATGGGCGCGTCGGCCGGAGGCATCCAGGGCGTGCGCAGCGGCGTGGCGGATCCGCATGCGTACATGGACATCTCCGTCAGGATGGCGCTCCAGTCCCTGGGTTGCAGCACCGAACTGCGCGAACGCGGTGTCGAGTTCTCACGGCGGCACCTGGACGAATGGATCAGCGGGCAGCGGCTGGCCTGGAGGCCGCTGGCGGGTTCTGGTCGAGAGGATCACGAGATTGAAGATGAAGCCTAGAGGATCCGGCGACCGCTCTTGTAGCCAGCCCTGCGGTTCAAAAGCCATCAAGGCCGAGCCGACGGCAAGGGCAGGGCGGTCTTGTAGCGCACCTGCTTGAGCGCAAAGCTCGAGCGGATCTTCTCGATACCCGGGATGGGCGTGAGCTGTTCCAGGATGAACTTCTCCAGCGCCCCGATGTCGGCCAGTTGCACGCGGATCAGATAGTCGCTGTCGCCGGTCATGAGGTAGCACTCCATCACCTCGTCATGCTCGGCGATGCGCTGCTCGAAGGTGGCGAGCGATGCCTTGCTCTGCGTCGTCAGGCTGATGGAGATGAAGACGTTGAGCCCCAGTCCCAGTGCCGCGGCGTTGGCGATGGCGACGTAGCGGTCGATCACGCCGGCGCCTTCGAGCGCCTTCACGCGTGCAAGGCAGGGTGAGGGCGAGAGGTGCACGCGGCGCGCGAGGTCGACATTCGAGAGTGCGCCATTGCGCTGCAGTTCGTCGAGTATGCGGAGGTCGAGGCTATCGAGCTTCATGGATGCCGTGATTGCTTTGGTGCGCGGCAGTTTATGCTGCACAAGCACCCGGTTACAAGGCTGCACAGCAACACATTTGGCCCCGACCGCTCTAAAGTGCTCTCCATGAATGCCCTCTCAGCGCCCCACCTCGCAGCGCTTTCCAGCGCCATCGATCCCGACCCCCAGGAAACCGCCGAATGGCGCGATGCCTTCGCCGCGCTGGTCGCCGCGAACGGCCCGGTGCGCGCGCGGCAGATGCTCGACGAACTGGCGCGCATGGCGCGCGACGAGCGCATCGGCTGGGCGCCGGAGTTGTGCACGCCCTACGTCAATACGATCGCGGTTGACGCGCAGCCCGCCTTTCCCGGCGACCTCGCAGTGGAGGAGCGACTGGCGTCGCTGATGCGCTGGAACGCACTCGCGATGGTGGTGCGGGCCAATCATTCCTATGGCGAACTGGGCGGACACATCGCCAGCTACGCCAGCGCGGCCGACCTCTTCGAGACGGGCTTCAACCACTTCTTCCACGCGAAGGACGCAGGCCATGGTGGCGACCTCGTGTTCTTCCAGCCACACAGCGCACCGGGCGTCTATGCGCGAGCCTTCCTCGAAGGGCGTCTCAGCGAAGGCGACCTCTCGCACTACCGCCAGGAACTCACCGCCCCGGCCTTCACGACAGGCGAGGGCGCACGCGGCCTGTCGAGCTATCCGCATCCCTACCTGATGCCCGACTTCTGGCAGTTCCCGACCGGCTCGATGGGGATCGGCCCGATCAGCTCGATCTACCACGCGCGCTTCATGCGCTACCTCACGGACCGCAACCTGCTCGATTGCGGCGCCCGCAAGGTCTGGGGCGTGTTCGGCGACGGCGAGATGGACGAGCCCGAGTCGATGAGCGCCCTGACCCTGGCCGCACGCGAGAAGCTCGACAACCTGGTGTGGGTGGTCAACTGCAACCTGCAGCGCCTGGACGGCCCGGTGCGCGGCAACGGCCGCATCATCGACGAGCTGGAGAAGCTCTTCGCAGGCGCAGGCTGGAACGTCATCAAGCTGGTGTGGGGCAGCGACTGGGACGGCCTGTTCGCGCGCGACACTACGGGCGCGCTGGCGCGTGCCTTCGCCAACACGGTCGACGGTCAGATGCAGACCTTCGCCGCGAAGGACGGCCGCTTCAACCGCGACACCTTCTTCGGCCAGAACGAGGAACTCGCGCGCCTCGCGCAAGGCATGACCGACGAGCAGATCGACCGCCTGAAGCGCGGCGGCCACGACCTCGTGAAGATCCACGCGGCCTATGCCGCGGCCGCCGCCCATCAAGGCCAGCCGACCGTGATCCTCGCCCACACCAAGAAGGGCTACGGCATGGGCGCAGGGCAGGGCAAGATGACCACGCACTCGCACAAGAAGTTCGAAAGCGCCGACCTCATCGGGTTCCGCAACCGCTTCAACCTGCCGCTCAGCGACGAGCAGGCGACTTCGCTGGCCTTCTACAAGCCGGCCGATGACAGCGTGGAGATGCAGTACCTGAAAGCACATCGACAAGCGCTCGGCGGCGCGATGCCGCGGCGCGAGACGGCGTGCGAGGTGGTGCCCAAGCCTGAACTGGCCGCGTACGCGAAATTCGCGGTCGAGGCGGACGGCAAGGACATGAGCACCACGATGGCCTTCGTGCGCATCCTCGGCAATCTCCTCAAGGACAAGGCCATCGGCCCGCGCGTGGTGCCCATCGTGGCCGACGAGGCGCGCACCTTCGGCATGGCCAACCTGTTCAAGCAGGTCGGCATCTACTCGAGCGTGGGCCAGCGCTATGCGCCGGAGGACATCGACACCATCCTCAGCTACCGCGAAGCCACGGACGGCCAGATCCTCGAGGAAGGCATCAGCGAAGCCGGCGCCATCGCCAGCTGGACGGCGGCGGCCACCAGCTACAGCGTGCACGGCCTGGCGATGCTGCCGTTCTACATCTACTACTCGATGTTCGGCTTCCAGCGCGTGGGCGATGCGATCTGGGCCGCGGCCGACCAGCGCGCGCGCGGCTTCCTGCTGGGCGCGACCTCGGGCCGCACCACGCTCGGCGGCGAGGGCCTGCAGCACCAGGACGGCACCAGCCATCTCGTGGCCGCGACCATCCCCAACTGCAAGGCCTACGACCCGGCCTTCGCGGGCGAGATGGCGGTGATCGTCGATGCCGGCATCCGGGAGATGATGGTCGAGCAGAAGGACGTGTTCTATTACGTCACGCTCATGAACGAGAACTACGCACAGCCGACCTTGCCGGCCGAAGCGCATGGCGATGTGTTGCGCGGTAGCTATCGCTTCGGGCGCTTCCCTGCCGATGCGGCAGCGACGCGGCTGACGCTGATGGGCTCCGGCGCGATCCTCACCGAGGTCATCAAGGCCGCGCAGCAACTCGCATCGGAAGGAATCGCCACCGAGGTGATCAGCGTCACGAGCTGGAGCGAACTGGCCCGCGACGGCGCAGCGTGCGAGCAAGCTGAACTGCGCGGCGAGGCCGGCGGCGTGCCCTTCATCGCGCAGCAGCTTGCGCAGGGCAGGGGGCCTGTCATTGCCGCCACCGACTACGTGCGCGCTGTGCCGGAGAGCGTGCGTGCGTATCTGCCGGAAGGCCGCCGCTACATCACGCTCGGCACCGACGGCTTCGGTCGCAGCGACACGCGGGCGGCGCTGCGCGATTTCTTCGGGGTGGATGCGGTGAGCATCGCGAAGGCGGCGCGGCATGCGCTGCATCGCGTCGAATAGAAATGTGTCGATGACCGATCAGGTCATTGGTGCCGGGCTCGGCAGCGCCAGCAGTTGAGCAGCTTCCAGTCTTCGGCCCAGGTCTTCTTGCGCCCGCTGGCCACGTCGATGTCTGCTACCGCGCTGAAGCTGGCGCTCGTGCGCTCGCCATTGGAATCATCGGCCGCAGGTTCGAGCAGCCCCAATTCTTCGCAAGGCGTCGGAAGCCTGGCGTGAGTGCCGGCATCCTTGGCCCGGCGATCTTTCCTTGAATCCTTCTTGGAGTTTCAATTCTCCAAGGAACTTCAGCATCTGCTGAAATTGGGGAAATCGCTGAAATACCTCGTCCGAAGGTTCGATGCGATCTCCCGTTGAGGACGAGCGACGGCGTCTTGGGGGCAAGGGCCCGATGGCGCAACCGGCCTCGCCGGCCGCACCCACCGATGCTCCCGTCGTTGAAAGCGCGCCTGCGCTACAGCTGAAACACGAGCCCCTGCGACTGAAACCCGAGCGCAACGCAGCCCTCGCACGATCGGCTCTCACCGACAGCAACCCTCATCGTCCCACCCGACAGGAGCCGCTTCCATGCACTCACTCCAAGCACTCATGCGCAGCCGCGGCAGCGCTGCCCTTTGCGTCCTCCTGCTGGCGGGATGCGGAGATTCGAAACCACATGCGCCCGTGGCACAGGCGCCCGAAGTGGAGGTGGTCGCCGTGCACCGGCAGCCAGTGCCGATCACCACCGAGTTGCCGGGCCGCACCTCGGCCTACCTGGTGGCGCAGGTGCGCGCGCGAGTCGACGGCATCGTACTGAAGCGCGAGTTCGAGGAGGGCTCGGACGTCAAGGCGAACCAGTCGCTCTACCGCATCGATCCGGCGCCCTACCGCGCCGCGCTCGACGGCGCGCTGGCCTCGCTGCAGAACGCGCAGGCCAGCCTGGTTTCGGCCAACGCGTTGGCGCAGCGTGACCGGCAACTCATCGACGCCAACGCGGTGAGCAAGCAGGACCTGGACAACGCGGTCGCCGCGCAGGGCGAGGCGCAAGCCGCGGTCGCCTCCGGCAAGGCCGCCGTCGAGGCCGCGCGCATCAACCTGGCCTACACCGACGTGGTCTCGCCGATCAGCGGCCGCGTCGGCATCTCGCAGGTGACGCAGGGCGCGTACGTGCAGGGCAGCACCGCGACGCTGCTGTCCACCGTGCAGCAAGTGGACCCCATCTACGTGGACCTGAACCGCTCCAGCCTGGCCGGGCTGCAATGGCGGCGCGACCTCGCCTCCGGCAAGCTGAAGCTCGACGGCGCCGACGCGGCGAAGGTGCAACTCACGCTGGAAGACGGCACCCGGTACCCGCAGCCGGGCAAGCTCGAGTTCAGCGACATCACGGTCGATGCCGGCACCGGCTCGGTAACGGTGCGCGCGGTCTTCCCGAATCCGGAGCATGTGCTGCTGCCGGGCATGTTCGTGCGCGCCAGCATCGACCAGGGCGTGGACGACGCCGCGCTGCTGGTGCCGCAGGTCGGCGTGACCCACGATCCGAAGGGCCAGGCGACGGTGTTCGTCGTCGGTCCGGACAACAAGGTCGCGCTGCGCACGGTGCAGGCGACGCGCACCATCGGCGACCGTTGGGTCGTCGACGGCGGCCTGGTCGATGGTGAGAAAGTGATCGTGGCGGGACTGCAGAAGGTGCGGGACGGCGCGCTGGTGCGGCCGGTGGAAACGGCCCCGGAGGGCGCGCCCGGCGCACCCCTCGCGTCGCTGGCGCCACCGGCGGCCCTCACGCCGCTGGCGCCGGTGAAGGTCGCAGCTGCGGGCAGCGCGGCCGTCCACCCCGTCGTCGCCTCCAGCGCCAACCAGGAGTGATCCGCCATGGCCAAGTTCTTCATCGCGCGGCCGATCTTCGCGATCGTGCTCGCCGTCCTCGTCATGCTGGCGGGCGCCCTGTCGATCTTCACGCTGCCGGTCGAGCAGTACCCGCAGATCGCGCCGCCCACGGTGCAGATCACGACCAGCTATCCCGGCGCCTCGGCCACCACCGTGCAGGACACGGTGGTCCAGGTGATCGAGCAATCGATGAGCGGGCTCGACCACCTGCTGTACCTGTCCTCGGCCAGCGATGACACCGGCCAGTCGACCACCACGCTGACCTTCGCGCCCGGCACCAATCCGGACATCGCCGAGGTGCAGGTGCAGAACAAGCTGCAGCTGGCCACGCCGCTGCTGCCGGCCCAGGTGCAGCAGACCGGCGTGCGCATCACCAAGTCCAGCAGCTCGACGCTGCTGGTGGCGGCCTTCGTGTCGACGGACGGCAGCATGAACAAGTTCGACATTGCCAACTACATCGTCTCGCATGTCCAGGACCCGGTCAGCCGGCTCGACGGCGTGGGCAACCTCAACGTGTTCGGCACGCAGTACGCGATCCGGATCTGGCTGGACCCGCAGAAGCTCTACAGCTACGCGCTCACGCCGGTAGACGTGACCACGGCCGTGACCAACCAGAACGTGCAGGTCTCCGGCGGCCAGCTGGGCGGGGCGCCTGCCGTGGGCAACCAGCAGCTCACCGCCACCATCACGGCCGCGACGCTGCTGCGCACGCCGGAGGACTTCGGCGCGATCCTGCTGAAGGTGCTGCCGGACGGTTCGCAGGTGCGCCTGCGGGATGTCTCGCGCATCGACCTGGGCGCCGAGAACTTCGCCGTCGACACCCACTACAACGGCAAGCCGGCCGCCGGCATCGCGGTGCAGCTGTCCACCGGCGGCAATGCGCTGGCGACGGCGAAGGCGGTGCGCGGCAGCATCGAGGAGCTCTCGAAGTATTTCCCGCCCGGGCTGAAGGTGGTGTACCCGAACGACTCGACGCCCTTCATCCGCGAGTCGATCAAGGAAGTCGTGAAGACCCTGTTCGAAGGCATCGCACTGGTGTTCCTGGTGATGCTGCTGTTCCTGCAGAACATCCGTGCCACCCTCATACCCACCATCGCGGTGCCGGTGGTGCTGCTGGGCACCTTCGGCGTGATGGCGGCGCTGGGCTTCACCATCAACACGCTGTCGATGTTCGGCCTGGTGCTGGCGATCGGCCTGCTGGTGGACGACGCGATCGTCGTGGTGGAGAACGTCGAGCGCGTCATGGAGGAAGAAGGCCTGTCGGCGGCCGACGCGACCCGCAAGGCGATGCAGCAGATCTCCGGCGCGCTGGTCGGCGTGGCGATGGTGCTGTGTGCCGTGTTCGTGCCGGTGGCGTTCTCGGGCGGCACGGTGGGCGCGATCTACCGGCAGTTCTCGCTCACGATCGTCTCGGCGATGCTGCTGTCGGTGTTCGTCGCGCTGACGCTCACGCCGGCGCTGTGCGCGCTGATCCTGAAGCCCGCCGACCGGGAATCGGGCACGCCGAAGACGGGCTTCTTCGGCTGGTTCAACCGCCAGTTCGACCGCTCGCGCGACGGCTATGTGCACGGCGTGCGCCACGTGATCGGCCGCGCCGGGCGCTGGTTCGTGATCTATGCGGCGATCATCGCCGCGGTGGGGTGGATGTTCGTCCACCTGCCGACCTCCTTCCTGCCGACGGAGGACCAGGGCTTCCTCTACATCCAGGTGCAGACGCCGCCCGGCGCGAGCATGGAACGAACGGGCGGCGTGCTCGAGACCATCAGCGACTACCTGGCGAAGGACGAGGCCGACACCGTCCAGGCCAGCTTCCAGGTGAACGGCTTCAACTTCGCCGGCCGCGGCCAGAACCAGGGCCTGGTGTATGTGCAGCTGAAGGACTTTCACGAGCGCACGCGGCCCGAGCTCAGCGCCAACGCGCTGACCGCGCGCCTGACCAAGCGTTTCGGGCCCTTCAAGGACGCGGTGATCGTCCCGATCAACCCGCCCGCGATCCAGGGGCTGGGCACGGCGGACGGCTTCGACTTCGAACTGGAGGACCGCGGCGGCGTCGGCCACGAGAAGCTGATGCAGGCACTCGACCAGCTGCTGGACCTCGCCCGCCACGACCCGGACCTTGCGCTGGTGCGTCAAAACGGGCTGGCCGACAACCCGACCTTCAAGGTCGAGGCGGACCGCGAGAAGGCCAGCGCCCTGGGCGTTGCCATCGCCGATTCCGACCAGGCCTTCTCGATCGCCTGGGGGGCGCGCTACGTCAACAACTTCCTCGACACCGATGGCCGCATCAAGAAGGTGTACGTGCAGGCCGACGCGCCGTACCGCATGAACCCGGAGGACCTGGACCGCCTCTACGTGCGCAACGCGCAGGGTGGCATGACGCCGTACTCGGCCTTCGCGAAGGGCTCGTGGAGCTGGGGACCGCCGCAACTGCAGCGCTACAACGGCGTGCCCGCGATCGAGATCCAGGGGCAGGCCGCGCCGGGCCGCAGCACCGGCCAGGCCATCGCCGCGATGGAGCGCCTGATGAAGCAGATGCCGCCAGGCGTCGGCTTCGAATGGACCGGCGTCTCTCTGCAGCAACAGCAGTCGGGCTCGCAGGCGCCGTACTTCTATGCGCTGTCGATCCTGGTGGTGTTCCTCTGCCTTGCCGCGCTGTACGAAAGCTGGGCGATCCCGCTGTCCGTCATTCTGGTCATCCCGCTCGGCGTGCTGGGTGCGCTGGCCGCGACCACGCTGTGCGGCCTGTCCAACGACGTCTATTTCCAGGTCGGCCTGCTCACGACCATCGGGCTGTCGGCGAAGAACGCCATCCTGATCGTGGAGTTCGCACGCGACCTGCAGGCCGAGGGGCGCAGCGCGCTGAATGCGGCCATCGAGGCGGCGCACATGCGCTTGCGGCCGATCGTCATGACCTCGCTGGCCTTCGGGCTGGGCGTGCTGCCGCTGGCGCTCGCCCGGGGCGCCGGCTCGGCCAGCCAGAACGCGATCGGGGTCGGCGTGATCGGCGGCGTGACCGCGGCGACCTTCCTGGCCATCTTCATGATCCCGCTGTTCTACGTCGTGGTCGCAGACCGGCTGGCGCGGACGAAGCCGGCGCCAGCGCCGCAACTGCCGGCCGGGGCTGCGAACGCCGGCGCGAACACCCACGCCAACGCAACTCTCGAAGGAGCTTGACATGCGCACCCTCCCGCTCTGCGCCCTCGCGGCAGCCGCCGCCATCGCCGCGGCCGGCTGTTCGCTGCAGCCGCTCTATCAGCGACCCGCCGCGCCGGTCGCCGCCGCCTATCCCCTGGTCGAGGGCCAGGGAACAGCGGCGAATGCCGGGGCAGGGCAGTTGCCCGCCACGGACATCGGCTGGCATGACTTCCTCGCCGATGCGCGCCTGCAGCGCCTGGTGGAGATCGCGCTGCAGAACAACCGCGATCTGCGCGTCGCGATGCTGAACGTGAAGCAGGTGCGCGCGCAGTACGGCGTCCAGCGCGCGGCCCTGTTCCCGCAGGTCTCGGCCGGCGTGCAAGGCGCGCAGTCGCGCACCCCGGGCAGCCTGGAGCCGAGCGGCAACACGCTGCTGACGCATTCGAAGACAGTGGCGCTGTCGGCAGCCTGGGAAGTCGATTTCTTCGGCCGCTTGCAGAGCCTCAGCGACGCGGCCTTCGAGCAATACCTGGCCAGCGCGCACGCGCGCCAGGCCGCCGAGATCCTGCTGGTGTCGGAGGTCGCCGACCAGTACCTCGCGACCCTCGCCAGCGACGAACAACTGGCCGTCACGCGCGCCACGCTGGAGGCCGTCACGAGTTCCCTGGCGATCGTGCAGCGCCGCTTCGACGTCGGTACCGCGTCGGACCTCGACCTGAGCCAGGCGCAGACGCTGGTCGACCAGGCCCGCGTCAACGAGGCCGCGCAACTGCGCCTGCGCGCGCAGGCCGGGAACGCCCTGGTGCTGCTGATCGGCGAGCCCCTGCCGGAGAACCTTCCGGCCCCGGTGCGGCTGAGCGAGCAGGCCATCCGCGACGACGTGCCGGCCGGCCTGCCCTCCGACCTGCTCACACGACGCCCTGACATCCTGCAGGCTGAAGCGCAGTTGCGCTCGGAGAACGCGGACATCGGCGCCGCCCGCGCGGCCTTCTTTCCGCGCATCACGCTGACCGGCGCGTTCGGCTCGGCCAGCCCGATGCTGGGCGGACTGTTCGGCGCCGGTTCCAGCGCATGGTCCTTCGCCCCCTCGCTGGTGCTGCCGATCTTCGATGCCGGCACCAATCGCGCCAACCTGGACATCGCGCAGGTGCGCAAGGACATCGGCATCGCGCAGTACGAGAAGGCAATACAGACGGCGTTCCGCGAGGTGTCCGACGGCCTCGCCGCACGCAGCACCTACGACGATCAACTGGCCGCGGCGCGGCGCTTCACCGACGAGGAAGGCCGGCGGCTGCGCATCTCGCAACTGCGCTACGAGAGCGGGGTGGACGGGTACCTGAACGTGCTGACGGCGCAGACCGACCTGTACAACGCCCAGCAGGCGCTGGTGACGGTGCGGCTGGACCGCCTCGAAAGCCTGGTCGACCTGTACCGGGCGCTGGGTGGCGGGTGGCTCCGGGACACCGGCGAGACGCCGCGCGTGGCGGGCGATCTCGGCTGATCAACGTTTTGAATGCGGGATCGGGCTGCCGAACGCAGAGTCGCAAAGGTTTCGCAGAGGTTTCGCAGAGGTCGCAAAAGGGATGCCAAAAACTTTCTTTTGAATTCCTCTGCGACCTCTGCGTAACCTTGTCTTTCTTCTGCGTTCGGCTGTTCGAGTTCAGCCGCGCGCGCTCGACACTGGCAGCACCACGTGGACATCGCGCCTCGCGCGGGAATTTCTACGGCGCGCCGGGCCGTTTCACGTGCGATCGAAGATCCGCGCGAGGCTCTCGGCCAGCTCCCGCAGCGCCAGCGGCTTGCGCATGAGCGCCACCACGCCGACGTCGCGCGCACGTTGCTCCAGCGCCGCGTCGACGTTGCCGCTGACCAGCAGCACCGGCAGCTCCGGCCGCACCGCGAGCAGCCGCCGCGCCAGCTCGCTGCCCGCGAGTCCGGGCAGCATCTCGTCGGTGAGCACCGCATCGAAACGCTGCGGGTCTTTCATGAAGGCGTCCAGCGCACGCTCGGACGATTCGAAGCCGACCGGCTCGTAGCCCAGTTCGGCCAGCAGTTCCTCGGCCAGTTCGACCAGCGGCCGTTCGTCGTCCACCACCATCACCACCTGGCCCTGGCCGAGCGGCCAGCCGGGCTCGGGGCGCTGCGGCAGACTTTCGAATTCACCGGAAACCGGCAGCCAGATGGCCACCCGGGTGCCGTGGCCCGGCTGGCTCTCGATGTCGATCGCCCCGCCCAGATCGGCCACGATGCCGTGCACCATCGACAGCCCGAGCCCCGTGCCTTCGCCGACCTTCTTGGTCGTGAAGAAGGGATCGAAGGCGCGCTGGAGCACTTCGGCCGACATGCCGCGCCCGGTGTCCGACACCGTCAGGCGCACATAGGCTCCCGCGGCGAGTTCGCCATGCAGCAGCGGGCGACGCGCGCCGGACTGCACGCGGTCCAGGCCGACATCGATGACGCCGGCATCGCCGATCGCCTGGGCGGCGTTGGTGCACAGGTTCATGACGACCTGGTAGAGCTGGGTGCCGTCGCCCAGCACCGCCGCCGTGCCGGCCTCCAGCCGCGCGTCGAAGCGGATGCCTTCGGGCAGCGTCGGGCGCAGCATCGCCATGGCCTCTTCCGCGACAGCCTGGATCGGCACCGGCACGCGCTCGGCGAAGCCACTGCGGCTGAAGTCGAGAATTCGGCGCACCAGCACGCGCGCCCGCGCGCCGGCCTGCATGACACGGTCGATGTGGCGGCGCATGTCGGTGCCCGGCACGGCGTGCTGCTGGGCCATCTCGCCGAAGCCGAGGATCGCGCCGAGGATGTTGTTGAAGTCGTGGGCGATGCCGCCGGCCAGCGTGCCCAGCGACTCCAGCCGATGGGCCTTCTGCAGCCGGGCCTGCAGCGCGGCCTTCTCGGCTTCACCGGCCTCCAGCCGCCGCAGTTGGCGCAGCAGGCCTGCGATGGTCAGCACCACCAGCGCGGTCAGCAGCAGCGTGCGGATGACGGCGCTGCGCACCTCGTCGTGCCAGGGGCGCAGGGCGTTGTCCTCGTCGCGCGTGATCGTCAGCGTCAGCGGCCGGTGGCCGACGCCCACGGCCGCCAGCAGCTTGGCCCGGCCATCTGCCGGACTGACCGCGCGATCGACCAGCGGGTCGCCCTTGAAAGCGGGCAGTTCGGGGAAGCGCTGGCTGGTGTCGCGCCCGGGGATCTCGGGCTGCCGCACCACCAGCGTGCCGTCGTCGAGCGTCAGGATCAGGGCGCTGCCTTCCCCGAGTTCGATCGCCGAATAGGCCGCCTGGATCGCCTGCAGCGTGACGGTGGCGGCCACCACGCCGTCGAAGGTGCCATCCGGTTTGTTCAGTCGGCGCGACACCACCAGCGCCGCCACTCGCTCGGTGCGCGTGACCACCGGATCGTTGATGAACAGCCCGCCCGACATCCGGTCGCGCTGGTTCCGGAAATAGGGCCGGTCGGAGACATCGGCCAGCGGCTCACCCGTGATGCGCGACCGATGCAGCTGCATGCCCTGCGCGTTGACGATCGAGAGCACGCTCACCTGCGAGACGCCGACCACGCGCGACGCCAGGGCTTCGGAGATCGCCTCCGGCGCAAGCACGCGGCCGCTGCTCTCCCACCACACGCTGGTGTCGCGCAACAGCACGTCGACGGCCTGCAATGTCCGGGCGCCTTGCTCGGCCAGCGCCTTGGCCAGGTTGCCGAGTTCGCGTTCGTTGGCGAGCATGATCTGCTGGTGCAGCCGCCAGCCGTCGTACACCGCCGAGCCGGTGAAGACGGTGACCAGCACGATGCCCGCGGCAATGATGCGCTGCCGGAGCCGTTCACCCGATGTCATGGCATGAAGCTAGAAGGCAGCCGCCACGGCGCCGAGCATCTCCTCCCGGCTGCACGGCTTGGCCAGCAATCGGCTGACGCCGAGCGCACGGGCCACGACGGAATCGCCGCCGAGGCTGCGACCGACCTGGGTCGACATGCCGATGACCGAGGAACGCGGGTAGATGGTGTGCGCCGCCTGCACCGCGCGGGCGGTCTCGCCGCTGGACGAGCGCGGATAGGGAAGGTCGAGGATGACCAGGTCGACCGTGGCGTCAGGCGCAGGGTCGAGCCGACGCAGCGAGCAGACGTCGTGCCCCTCGCTGGCCAGCCATTCGGAGATCAGCATGCGCATCGCTCCATCTTCCTCGATAACCATGATCTTCGACATCAAATCGGTCCCTGTCCTGCGCCGGGCGGAGTTGCCCGTGCAGTACCGATTGGAGCCGTTGCCGATGCCGACGCAATGTCGTATCCGGTTTCACTTGTAATCCGGCCGTAGGCTCCCGTAGCATCAATGGGTCTACGCTTCGAAGCCATGCAAACCGCTTCACCCCACATCCTCGTCGTCGATGACGATCCGGCGCTGCGAGAGCTGTTGTCGGACTACCTGGCGGAGAACGAATTCCAGGTGACCGCCGTCGCGAGCGGGATCGAGATGAACGCCGTGCTGCAGGAGAACGTGATCGACCTGGTCATGCTCGACCTGCGGCTGGGCGGCGAGGACGGCATGCAGCTGGCGCGCACCCTGCGCGACACCAGCGAGGTGCCGGTCATCATCGTCACCGGCAAGCAGGACGAGGCCGATCGGGTCATGGGCCTGGAGATCGCCGCCGACGACTACGTCACAAAGCCCTTCAGCAACCGCGAGATGCTGGCGCGGATTCGCGCCGTGCTGCGCCGCTACCAGGCCAGAGCCGACGCCGCTCCCCAGGGACACAGCACCAAGCGCCGGGCCTATCGCTTCTCCGGATGGGAACTCAACTTGCTGGCACGGCGCCTGACCTCGCCGGAAGGCAAGCGCGTCGAACTCAGCAACGGGGAATTCAACCTGCTGCTGGCCCTGTGCGAGCAACCGCAACGCGTGTTGTCGCGCGACCAGTTGCTGGAGCTGTCGCGCCTGCATGGCGCCGAGGTGTACGACCGCTCGATCGATGTGCAGATCCTGCGGCTGCGCCGCAAGATCGAGGTCGATGCCTCGGCACCAAAGATGATCCGAACCGAGCGCGGGGCCGGCTACGTGTTCGAGCAGCAGGTCCAGGTGGTGCACTGAGCAAGTCCGCCGCGCGGCGTATTGCAGCTGAAACCGCCCGCATTTCGATTGGATTCGACCACCGGCCCGCGTGCAACGCGCGGGCAATGGCAGTGAGGGATCTTGGAGCCTGCCGGTTCGAGGCCAGTGCATTCCGCGCTGCGGGGCTGGCGCAGGAGCACTCCAATGATCAATCGACGCAATTTTTCCGCAATCCTGGCCGGCGCCGGCGCTTCGCTGGTGGCGGCAACCTCGATGGCCCAGTCCATTCCCGGTCCCGCACCACGGCGCAGCGCCGCCAACGTGCGAGTTCGCAACGTGGTTCTCGTTCATGGCGCCTATGCCGACGGTTCCTGCTGGCTCGATGTCATCGGCCGCCTGCAGGCCGCAGGACTGCGTGCCACGGCGGTGCAGAACCCCCTGACCTCGCTCGACGATGACGTCCAGGCCACGCGCCGCATCCTCGATCTGCAGGACGGACCGACCGTGCTGGTCGGCCACTCGTGGGCCGGCATGGTCATCAGCGAGGCAGGGGTCCACGAGAAGGTGTCCGGCCTGGTCTATGTCTCGGCCCGGGCGCCCGATGCAGGCGAGGACTTCGGCGCGCTCGCCGCCAAGTTTCCCAAGCCGCCGGCCAGCGCCGGGCTGGTCACGTCCGGCGGCTTCGCGCAGCTGAGCGAAGAGGCCTTCCTGCGCGACTTCGCGGGCGACATCGACCCCGTCAAGGCGCGTGTGCTCTACGCCGTGCAGGGCCGCGTGGCATCGACGCTGTTCAACGGCCGCACGACGGTGGCTGCGTGGCGCAGCAAGCCGTCGTGGTACCAAGTCTCCAGCAACGACCGCACCATCAATCCGGACCTGGAGCGCTTCCTGGCCCAGCGCATGAAGGCCAGGACCATCGAGCTGCCGTCGAGCCACCTGGGCCTCATCTCGCATCCGGACGAGATCACCGACCTCATCCTCGAGGCGGCGGCCCACGGCTGAACCGCGTGCAGGAACCCCAGTGTTTCAAAAGAAATCGGATCCGTTTCATGCGCATTGCACAGCCTCCGCGATGCAATCCGGCCGCAATCAGCGGAATCGACAGTAGAGGCACCGAAGCAGACGCAAGTCGCCAGGTAATTCAAAGAGGTCGCCGGATGCGTGTCTGTCGGCGTTACCTCTCTCCTTCATCCAGACGCGCGAAGGAAATCATCATGAAGCAATTCAGAGCAACCATGGCCGCTCTGGCCGCCGTCCTCGCCTTGTCCGCCACCGCGGCCTCGGCCCAAGGCTTGACCCGCGCAGAAGTGCAGGCGCAACTCAAGGCCGCGGAGGCCAGCGGGGAACTGCAGGCGCTCACCAGCGAGGACAGCGGCTCGGCCTTTCTCGCTTCCCACTTCCGCTCGACTGAACCCCGCAGCGAAGTGAAGGCGGAAGTCAAGGAGGCCCGTGCAGACGGCACGCTGAACGCGCTGGATGGCACCGACAGCGGTTCGTTCTATCTCTCACGCCACGAGGTGCTGGACACGCCGCGCGCGGAAGTGAAGTCCGAGTTGGCGGCGGCCGAGAAGAACGGCACGCTCGACCAGCTGTATGGCGAGGACAGCGGCTCCTTCGAGTTGGCCGCCCATCGGAACCAGGCCAGCACCCGCGCGGCTGTCGCGTCGAATTGAGCCGCGGCGCGAGTCCGGCGCATCGGGTCTCCGAATGCGCCGGCTCCTCCTGCCGATGCCGCTGGATCGATGCATCCAGCGGGCCCCACACATGTCGCGCGCTGACTTCGCAAGGTCAGCGCGCGCGTCCGCGTCTAGGTCGGCAGCCTGTTGAAGTCAGTTGGAACCTGACCAAACAGTTCAAGTCACCGGT